>DASVRX010000220.1:0-7347 GCA_036388375.1 Pedobacter sp.
AGCCGCTTCACTGCTAAGGCTTTTCGGATCTTCAGGATCGCTGCGAAATCCCTTAAAATCGTAACCATCAAATTGGTAAAGTGTTCTGGAACTGTTATTTCCAAACCACATATATCCTCTGGAATCCCGGTATATGCTTGATATTGGAACATCTAATCCGGAACCCTCGATTTTTATATAATCGAAATTCACCGCGTCCGTTTGGGCAGATGCTTTATTTAAAAGCGTCAAAAATATACAAAAAGCAAGAAGGGACTTAAACATTATCTCCGCGCGGTTTATTTACACTATATGGTAACTAGTAGAAGGAGGCTTCTCTCTTCTAACTCACCTTATACGGGCCTAAAAAAAAAAGTTTGTGATAACAGGAATAAAATTTGTACTTGCACCCGTTCTGACAGGCCTTCATTCCACTTGTATATCCCTATTGAGTTTTGAGGTGTTTTTTTGAAGCTAAACCTTACAAAATGGCTCGTGCCTAACAGGGAAGTTACAAGAGTTTGCTATGAAACACATGCGATTAGCTTCTTTATGCAGTTCGTTTGCGCGTACAATTTGAGCTTCATCCGTTATTGTAACCTGGGGTCGTAGAACTACTTCGATGAAATGGCCACCGGTAGTTTCAGTTTCTTGCATTGTTCCACTAGCTTCATCGGTGTATTCAAGCACTGTTATGCCATTGGCAGAACACAAATGCAAATACCATAACATATGGCAGCCTGAGAGGGATGAAACTAACAGCTCTTCTGGGTTGTGTTTTGACGGGTCGCCCATGAAAGACGGATCTGAGGAAGCTAAAATATCCGGCTTGTTTTCTATAGATATAATGTGACTTCTTTCATATGATTTATAAGATTGGGTTCCCTGCCCTGAGTTTCCTGTCCATTTAATGGTTGCCTTGTATGAATGTTCCTTGGACATAGGCTGTTCCTGATATAAAAGCTAAATTTTGCCTTCAATTTACAATTATACAGTCATTCCCTTATAATTAAGTGCAACTTCATATCACAAAAAGTTCAGCTTTAAGCTGCTTCATCCTTTTGCTTAAGCTTTTCGCGATAAATTGCGTTTGGACTAGCGAACAAATAGAAGAATTTTTGTCGGCAACTGCTTGCCTTCTTAATGTCAGCAATCATATCGTTATATTCATGGAAGTTGAGGTAGATAGGGTTTAGAGTTTTTTCAATTTTAGTAGTGATCCCATAAGTTGGCTTTTCCTCCTCCTTTTGAAAGGTTCCGAAGATTTTATCCCAGAAAATGAATACTGCAGCAAAATTCTTATCGATATATTTTTCTTCTGAGCCGTGATGCACCCGGTGATGAGAAGGGGTCACAATAATTCCTTCTATCCAGGGCTGAAGCTTGCCAATGTATTCGGTATGTTGCCAGAATTGAAAAAGGACAGACAATTGATTAACCAGGAAGAATATAATCGGATGGAAGCCAAAGAATGCAACGGGTAAGAAGAAGATCATTTTAAAGTGCTGAATCCAACTGATACGAAATGAAACTGTTAAATTGTATTTTTCTGCGGTATGATGAACCACATGCGTTGACCAAAAAAATCGATTAAAATGTGAAATGCGGTGAGACCAATAGCTGCAAAGATCAAAGACCAACAGACAAGGAACCAGCGTCCACCAGTTCAGCATCATACGCCAGGGAACGAGGTTATATATGTAAACACTACCGTATATAAGCCCAAACTTGAACAGTAGATTAATCGCTACATTTCCCAATCCAACAAATAAGGAACCTATAGATTCACGGGTATCATAATTGTGTGTACCGGAGTACCACGAATACCATATTTCGATTATGGTAAATATTGCAACGATGGGAATGCCGTATACAATCAAGTCGGCCGAGCCTTTTTCTAAATGGATTATCTGCGAATATTCAATCGGTTTAGCACCGAATATTTCTAATAATTGCATAATAGACTAGTTAGGTTGAAGTAAATTACTAAGTGTCATTCGGATAGTGTATAAGGATTGTTGGATGATTACACGCTGGCAAATTCCATCGGCAAAGTGATATTCGGCAGAGTTGCCGTCAGGCAAGTTTATCTTATAGTGGTGATCGCCAATCTTCCTAATTGCCAAAAATTGCTGAAAGCTATCAGAATAGACCTTCCAGATATTAACCGGCTCCTGGCAATACAAAAGCATCATGTTATAGCGAATAGGCAATTTAAGCCGGCTATTTACAGTTGGCGACTCCAGAACATAGTGGTCATTAGCAAGTCGAGTTCTCTTATTATCTCTCTCCTTATTATTCACACTACGATAAACATTTGAGTAAATCAATTTCCCATTACTGAAGTAGCAATGGTCATTCGTCTTGATATTGTATGCAAATACAAAACGAGCCTGCACATCTGATTTCATCTTTAGAAATACATCTGATCCTACAAATTTTTGAGTAAGATGCAGCTCACCTATTTTATTTCCACCGAAAGTAACATTGTAGGTAAATTGCCTTTCGTTTGCAAAAACCGTTAGGCAGGTCAGCATAATGGCAGAAAAAATCATTAACTGTTTAACGTTTATATGGTAAGGGCACACCTTAGTCGGCTGATTGATACCATAATATTTTGATCTATCTCTTACCATTATTGTCTCATTTACTATATGACAATGAGATTAACCAATACCCCTATTGGACTTCAATAATTGATTTTCCAGTCCAACACTTTCACCTTAATACTGTTTAAATTTTTACTTAATAAACTAGTAGTTTGCTTGTGAAGGCATAGATGTTAATAGGTGATGCCAAGATTCTAAGGTATTATCTTGTGAGAGAAGAGGGGCTCAATACGATATAAATGAAGAGTCATTTCACATTTTGTAAATGACCTCTTGGGGATAGCTGCATGGATGGATTGTCTATCTCAATCTTTGGTTTCTGGCATGAACTATCGGGGGACAATAACTACTCTAATTCGGCTAATATTGCTCATACCAACTAAACTGTTTCTGCACAATAGCCGACGTTTCTTTTTCCAAATACTTTAAAAATGATGCAGAAACGGGAGAGTGCTTTTTGCCTTTTAACCAGATTAAACTCCAGGTTGTCTTTATGGGAAATCCTTCTGTTGGAATAATTTGCAGCTGATGATTATGCAATTCGTTCTTGATTCCTATAAGGGGCATAATAGAATATCCTAAACCTGCCAAAACAGCCTGTTTAACCGCTTCGTTTGATGTTAATTCCATCTTTTTCAAAACCGAAATTTTGTTGCGATGAATAACGCTCTCCATCGTTTGCCTTGTCCCTGATCCTTTTTCACGGAAAATTAAGGGCAGATCTTTAAAAAAATCTTTTGAATGAATTCCTTTATCAAACGTGATTTCGGTATTTCCCACCAGGTATAATTTATTTTGCAGAAGATCAAGTTTTTCAATGTTCAATCCGCCAGGCAACACCGAAACCAGCGCAAAATCTACTTCATTATTTTCCAGACTCTCCACTACCCTATGCTTGTTGGTTACATCCATCAGCAATTCAATACCCGAATGCTCTTTCATAAAATCGGAAAGAAAAAATGGCATCACATATTTCCCGGTTGATACTACTGATATTTTCAACTTTCCGGTAAGCTGCCCCTTATACGCCATTGTTTTGTAATTGATAGCGTAGACCTGCTCAATGATATTTTCTGCCGCCTCGGCAATTTCCCGCCCAAAATCTGTGATATAAATTTTCCTGCCCACCACTTCTGTTAAAGGGATTTCAAATTGATCCTGAAAATTTTTGAGCTGGATTGAAACAGCAGGTTGGGTCAAATGCAACTCTTCAGAAGCTTTAGTAACGCTCTCGGTTTGCACGATTTTCAAAAATATCTGAAGTTGATTTAAAGTATAATTCATAAATATTATTTATGGTTTGTATTACAAAGATAAATAAAAACTTATGATAACTAATATACAGATTTGCGCTGTTGAATCTAAAACTAAATCAGAATGACAAAAATCACAGTAGCAAAAGGTGATGGCATTGGTCCGGAAATTATGGATGCCACATTAGAAATTATTTTAGCCGCTGGCGCTGAAATAGATATTGAAGAAATTGAAGTGGGCGAAAAAGTTTATCTGGCAGGAAACACTTCGGGAATTGCAGCCGAATCATGGGAAACCATCAGACGAAACAAAATCTTCCTAAAAGCACCAATCACAACTCCACAGGGCGGAGGATATAAAAGCCTGAATGTTACCACCCGTAAATTCCTGGGCCTTTATTCAAACGTACGGCCATGCACCAGTTTGCACCCTTTTGTTAGCACCAAGCATCCGGTGATGGACATCATCATCGTAAGAGAAAACGAAGAAGATTTGTATGCCGGGATAGAACATCAACAAACAGATGAAGTGGTTCAATGCCTCAAATTAATCAGCAGACCAGGTTGCGAAAAAATAGTTCGGTACGCTTTTGAGTACGCAAAACAGCAGAATCGCAAAAAAGTGACCTGCTTCACAAAAGATAACATTATGAAGCAAAGCGATGGACTGTTTCACCAGGTGTTTGATGAGATTGCGAAAGAGTACCCTGAAATTGAAAATGAACACTGGATAATTGACATTGGCGCAGCAAAGCTTGCTGATACCCCGGAAATTTTCGATGTGCTGGTAATGCCGAACTTATACGGTGATGTATTAAGTGATGTTGCTGCTCAAATTGCAGGTTCGGTAGGTCTGGCGGGGTCTGCAAATATTGGTGAAGAATGTGCAATGTTTGAAGCCATCCACGGTTCGGCTCCACGCAGAGCCGGACAGAATTTGGCTAATCCGTCAGGCTTATTACAGGGAGCAATTATGATGTTGAATCACATCGGGCAAACAGAAGTTGCCGAAAAAGTACAAAATGCCTGGTTAAAAACCATTGAAGATGGCATTCATACCTATGACATTTTTAAAGATGGCGTAAGTAAACTAAAGGTGGGAACCCAAGAATTTGCAAAGGCTGTTGTTGCAAATCTGGGGAACAAGCCTGCCATATTAAAACCGGTTCTATATTCTAATAACTCTGCCTTAAATCTGCCAAAATACAAACGTAAGCCTGCCGCAAAAAAAGAGCTGGTTGGAGTTGATGTGTTTGTTCATTGGGAAGGCACCAACCCGAATGAGTTGGCTGATCAGATCAAAAAAATTGAAGATAACGGCATCGCGCTCTCGATGATCACTAACCGAGGCATTAAAGTTTGGCCAGACGGATTTAAAGAAACTTTCTGCACCGACCATTGGAGATGCAGGTTTAAGCCCTCCGACGGATCTGTGATGGACAAAACAAACATCATTTCCCTGTTGAGAAAGGCAACAGATGAGAATATCGACACCATAAAAACCGAAAACCTTTACACATTTAACGGTACTTCCGCCTACTCATTAGGGCAAGGCCAATAATAACTCTAGTTAATCAAAGGATATGAAAATACAACTCATACAAGGCCAATTTCCACCAAACGAAGCCATAGAAGTAATTACAAGGATGATACATATTAAAATAAGGTATCACGAAAGTAAAATCAGCGGTCTCAGCAGCGAGGAAGATATAAAAAGCAGAGAAGCAAAAATAAAAGGACTTCAAAAGGACCTTTTTGAAGTAAGGGATGAACTGCTCTCCAAACAAGGGAAAGTTAAAATGGATGCCATTATCAATATTGACTAACATATGCAAACAGCCGCAACCAAAATGTACGCAGGGTTACTTATAATGGTAACATTCCTTGCAATGTCTTTCATTGCACAAGATGTTGCTTGTCCCGAATTGATCGCATCAATTTCCATCTTAGCCGCATTATACACATATCGTTTAACTCAAAAATTTAAAACCGAAAACAATGGATAACAATCAAAATCTAACACTAATTGATGGAGAATTTGCTCCTGCAGATGCCAAGGAAATATTAAAAAATGTCTTTTGGAGTAAAATGCAATTTCATGAAATGAGGAACTTCAGTTTAAAAGAACGCATAGGAAAGGAAGACCAAAATGCTGTAAATAGGATTGTAGAATTGAAAAAAAGTCTTGAAAAACTATTGGCGATAGTCTCAGAGGCAGAGGCAAATAATGAAACTCTTACTATTCAGGCTGAGATATGTATCCTGAGAACCCCAGCTAAAAGTAAAGCACAACTAGCTTCTGAAAACATTTTGTAAATAATATTTCAAGATAACCTAAACCTGTTCATGAATTTCAATTTATTAGTACAAAATCTAACAAACCCTGCATTATTATTTTTTGTCCTTGGTATCCTGGCCGTTTATCTCAAGAGCGATTTAGAAATCCCGCCTAATTCATCAAAATTTATTTCGCTGTATCTATTATTCGCAATTGGATTTAAAGGCGGCCAGGAATTATCACACGAAACACTTACCAGCGAAATTGGCTGGTCGATGTTATTTGGAATGGGCATTTCAATGATAATCCCGCTTTACACTTTTTTTATTCTTAAAAGGAAATTAAATGTATTTGATGCTGGTGCCATTGCAGCAGCCTATGGTTCGGTAAGTGCCGTCACATTTGTGACGGCTGTTTCGTATCTCGAATCTCAAGGATTAGGTTTGCATGGCCACATGGTTGCCATAATGGCTTTAATGGAATCTCCTGCCATTATTATTGGCTTGGTATTGATATCCATATTTAACAAAGATGAATCCGATACTATTAAGAAAAGAACGGTCATTAAACACTCATTCACCAACGGTAGCGTTCTGCTCATATTGGGGAGTCTGGTAATTGGTTTTTTGGCTAATGCCAAACAAGCCGAAGGTATAAAGCCATTTACAAATGATCTCTTTAAAGGTTTCCTTGCTATCTTTCTTCTTGACATGGGTGTTACCAGTGGCAGAAAGTTAAAAGCTTTTTTTTCATTTGGGTGGTTCCCCTTCGCTTTTGCGATGCTGATCCCACTGATTAACGGATGCGTTTTTGCAGTGATGAGTTCTTTTGTAACTCATGATATTACAAATAGGTTTATGTTCGCAATATTAGCGGCAAGTGCTTCTTATATTGCTGTTCCTGCGGCAATGAAAATATCGGTTCCCAAAGCAAATCCGGGTCTTTTTCTTCCCATGGCCCTGGCCGTTACATTTCCAATTAATATTACAATTGGAATGCCGCTATATTTTCTGATCGTACAAAATACCGGATGAGAGCATTTGAGGTATTAGAGAGCATTACGTTATTGATTAAGGTTCCTGGCTATGCGAAATCCGAGATCATCAATTTTAAATGAAGTGGGGTGGCTTCTTCTGCGATTAGTTGACATACAGCTTCTTGATTCATCGCTCCACCCGCCACCTCTGATGATCCGATATGAACCATAAACTGTCTCATCATAAATATC
>DASVRX010000221.1:0-6731 GCA_036388375.1 Pedobacter sp.
CAATTGTTTTTAGCGGTTGCGCCCCAACAGTTGGAAGACTTGGAACATGAATTTGCGATTGCTGATATTGATTACGAGATCGGTACCGACATTCATCCGAACATCGTTAGCTCGTATGTTTCCGAAGATATCTTCAGCACATCAAACTGGCTTAGAGAAGGTGTTTATAAAGATATTTTAGACTTGTTTGATGCGAAGCCGAAACTAAAAATTAATCTGGCGGACAACAATCAAACCTTTATTCCTTTCTTCACTGGCAACCTAAATTTCATCGCTTCAGACACAAATAATTACTGGCACCTTCATATCCGTTTCCCGAAAACGAACATATTCTATACCTGGCCTACATTGATTTATACAGAAGACATTCCGGCGCTGAGTATGGATATAGAAAATGTTATTCTAAGAAATAAAAGCCATTTTTATGATCAGCCGCAAATCGACGGCAACCTGCTGTTCCTCGAAATTTCTGCCGATAACGAGAATAAGATAAACACTAACCCAAAAGAGAAATTAATCCTACCGGATTTTCAGCTTCCCTATTATGAAGGATTTAACCGGTACGATAACAAATACTGGTTGGGAGTTTATAAGCGTAACGAGCAATATCCGGTTGCGTTCCTGAAAGATGTTTGTGCGGTTTGTCTACAATCACGTATCGGACAACTTAATACAACTCCATGGAAATCATTCATAATCAAGGGAATAAGTTCAGAAGGCCGTAAACAATGGAACTGTATTTTAGCCAAACATCGTATTAACGTTAGGCATGCCTCAAACGAACTTAACTGGCAAATCGAAGATCAATGCGACTATGCTTTAAAGTTGAAAAACCATTTAGTTCGGCAGTTTGATAAAGACGATATAAGAACATTTAAACTGTGCTTCGCCATTAAGATAAATCCTAAAACCGGCTTATTCGGCTCGGTCATTATCAGAAAGAAAACTTCAAATAATGAATCTGCTGATACCTTTGAAATCCTCCATACACGAGATTTCAATCCGAATTCTAAGGACTTCATAATTTATCAAACTGACGTAAGTTTCGATAACCTGCCTGCAACGCTAATTGAGCTCTGCGATTACTTTTACGAGCTGCAGACCAGCGGAAATACTTTTACCTCGCAGCAAGCACCTGTTTTAGAACCAGCAGATGCTTTCGAAACTACAGTCAGGGTTCATCAATGCAGACATTGTCAAACCGTGTACGACCCGGAATATGGTGACCCGACTAACGATATCAACCCCGGAACCGCTTTTGCAGATTTACCAGCCGATTACAGTTGCCAGATGTGCGAATCTTCTAAAGAGGATTTCTTAGAAGTTGATCGAAATGCTTTCTTGCAGCTCTAATCTAGGGAGTCGAAAACAATTGTCGTTTAGCAAGACAAAAGGGCATTGATTTTAGCTAAATTTGCAAGAATGGACACCACTTTACTTTTGCCATTTACCCTATTTATCGTCGCATTTCTGTACGGATCTGTAGGCCATGGCGGTGCAAGCGGTTATCTGGCTGTTTTGTCCATTTTTGCAATCCCGGTTGTAAGCTATAAACCTATTATTCTGATCTTGAATATTTTAGTTGCAGGGATTGGCTTCATTCAGTTCACACGAGCAGGATACTTTAAATGGAAGCTCTGTTGGCCGTTTTTAATCAGTTCACTACCGATGGCATACCTCGGCTCGAAAGTGCCGGTGCAGGGAGAAGTGTATAACTTAATTTTAGGTCTCGCCTTAATTATTCCAGTGATCAGGCTCTTGGGATTCATGCCGGGAGAAACATCCGGACGCAAAGAGGTGTCAATTCCGTTAGCTTTGATATTTGGTTTGGTTATGGGTTTCCTCTCGGGGATGTTAAGTATCGGAGGGGGTATTTTTCTAAGTCCGCTGCTCATTATTCTTGCTTGGGCCGATGCCAAAGAAGCGGCGGCGGCTTCGGCACTATTTATTGTTTTGAATTCTTTATCCGGACTATTAGGTCATTCTGCTGAAATTCAATTCAGCAATGAAAGCACTGTTTGGTTTTTTTCGGCGTTAATTGGAGGTATCGGAGGATCCTATTTTGGAAGCAGACATTTTGCAGTAAATACCGTAAAGTACTTACTAAGTGGGGTTTTGGCCATTGCTTCCTGCAAGCTTATCTTTTTTATGTGATGGTTGGGATTAAAGATACGTACGGACGATCATTTAAAACACTTCGGGTTAGTCTGATTAATACCTGCAATTTAGGGTGTGTTTATTGCACTTTTGGCAGCGAAGAAACTCGGGAAAATCATCAAACATCTAAAGAAAAAGCGTTAAACATCACTCAGCTAGTTAAGTCAATCACTCAGCTACACGAGGTTTTAAATCTGGAAACCATCCGGTTTACCGGAGGAGAACCTCTCTTGTACAAAGACCTTCCGAAATTAGTAAAATCAATAAAGCTTGCCGGAATTAACAATCTGAAGATCACAACAAACGGCTTGCTTTTAGAAGACCTGGCTAAACCATTAAAAGACGCCGGGATAACAGAACTAAACGTGTCGCTTGATGCCATCGATGAAGATGTGTTTTACAAAGTAAGTCGCCGGTCGGGGCTGGACAGAATTCTCAAGGGGATTGATGCCGCTTTAGCTGCTGGGATAAAAGTTAAGCTAAACAGTGTAATCATGCGAGGTTTAAATGATTCCCAGGTTTTGCCTCTCTTATACTATGCTTTCAAGAAAGGAATTACTATCCGCTTTTTAGAGATAATGGCAATGGGGCACCTTTTTGGAGATACCGAGAGTAAGTTCTTCTCACAGGAAGAGATTTTGAGTCTAATCAACAAACAGTATAACTTCAACAAAGCACCCCGAAGTAATTCATCAACAGCGAATTACTGGACAACGGATGACGGCAATACGTTTGGCATCGTGGCCAATGAAACAGAACCTTTTTGCAGCGATTGCAACAGATTAAGATTAGATTCTTACGGAAATATTTATGGTTGTTTAAGCAGTAATCATCCCATTTCAATTAAAAATCTAAATAACGCAGAGCTTGTAAGCAGCCTGAAATTAGCTCTTGAGCAAAAACAGATGCTTAAGTTTAGGGGTAGTGAATTGAGTATGATGCATATTGGAGGATAGGGATGAATGTGCAGGTGGGCAGATTGAATAATGTGCAAATGTGCGGATTGAAAATTGAAGATTTAAGATTAAAATGTTCAAACGTGGATAAGAGTCATGAAAATACATTGATAGCCATTACAAAAATTCATTCTGTTACACTCACATCGTTTACGGCACAAAAAAATCGATGAAAATACACCTGGTCTCATATCTTATGTCTCATATCTCAAGTCTTTTCTCATGAAGGTTCAGGTTTACGCAGTGCTTAAGGATTACTTCGAAAAGGAATTTACGCTTCAGCAATCATTTGTTTTGATTGAGAATCTAAAAAGCTTTTTAATACAGCAAAATCCAAAAGCCGAAAATATTTTAAACATCAGCCGGTTTGCGGTGAATAACGAAATAGTCGAAAACGATTATATCCTTAATGAACATGACAACATCAGCATCCTCCCACCCAGCAGTGGAGGTTAGTTATCTAACTTCAGAACCAATCGATCTCACGGGCTTATTAGCCGCTTCACATCATCCGCATGCGGGGGCTGTTGTGTTATTCAGTGGTGATGTGCGCGACAACAGTGTAGGTAAACAGGTAAGTCATCTTGAATACGAAGCTCAGGAAGCCATTGCTTCAAAACTCATCAAAGAAATTTTAGAAGAAGCACGCCTTAAATGGAAGCTGAATATTGCTATTGCTCAACACCGAACAGGAAAAGTCGGCGTTAGCGAAGCCGCAGTAGTTGTAATAACGGCGACTCCGCATCGGCGTGAAGCCTACGAAGCTAACAGACATATTATCGATCGGATTAAACATGAAGTCCCTATCTGGAAGTGTGAGTATTTTGAAGACGGAACGAAACTTTGGGGCGGCAACTGCAATTGCCATGAAATAACGGGGAACCCGAATCAGCATATTTACGAAACCGCAAACCAGTCATGAAGCCTACCATAACCATTGAATATTGCCCTAAATGTGGCTGGATGTTGCGTTCGGCGTATTTCGCACAAGAATTATTAAGCACCTTTTCGGATGATGTGCACGGGATTTTATTGCAGCCAAGTGAAACGAGCGGAACTTTTCAGATAAGTATTGATGGAGTTTTAATTTTCGATCGTGTGGCGGCCGGTGGCTTTCCTGAGATTAAAGAGTTGAAGCAGAGTGTAAAAGATATCGTAAATCCAGGAAAAAGTTTAGGGCACTCCGATAAAAAATAATTTAATCCAATTTTCCAAAGTTCTAAACTTTTGGAAAGCTATAGTTACAAACTAACATGGAGAATATCTTAGGTGTAGTTTTATGCGGCGGCCAGAGCAAACGCATGGGAAGCGACAAAGGCTTGCTATTAAAAGACGGAACGGCTTGGGCTGTTCTAATAGCACAAAAGCTTGAAGACGCAGGCTTATCTGTAGTTGTTTCAATCAACGAGCAACAACAACAAGCTTATCACGAGATCTTTCCCGAAACTCCATTAATTGTTGACCATCTTCCTATCGATGGCCCGCTGGATGGTCTATTAAGCATGCATCGCAACTTTCCTGAAAAGGATATCTTATTAATGGCTTGCGACCTCATTGACATGAAGCCAGAAGTCATCCAAAATCTAGTAACATCTTATAACAATAGTCCTGAATTTGATTACTGTGTTTATGAGCAAAATGGCTTCACTCAACCTTTTTGTGCTATTTATACGGCCAAGGGTTTAGCTCAGGTGTATGATGCTTTTGAACAAAAACTTTTAAAGAAATATAGTTTGCACGAACGGTTTGAAACAGGTAAAACGCTTTATCTTCCAGTGGAGGATGAAGACAGTTTTAGGAATTATAATCAGATAAAGCCCTAGCCTAAGGAATCTTGATAAACTTTCTGTTTTGTGTGTGAGCGCTAAAATACCCTAAAGCCCCATTTGATATATTACCTACCGGGTTTGCAGGGATTGTAGAAGCACCGCCCTGAAAGATGTTCTGGCTTATTGTCTTCCAATACCTATACGTTAATGAATCAATGCATTGCAGCTCAAGACCTATAAGATCGTTCGACTTAAAGTCCTCATCTAAGTTAAATATCTCTTGAGTATTTGATTTTCCATCCGAAAAGTTATCATCGAACAAGTATAGAGTTCTCAATTGATTCACTTTTACAGGATTGTCCTTAATAACTGCTACTTTACATCGGTAATAATTTTTAATTCCAGCTGGGTCTTCATATTTCACTGTAACAGAATTCCGGAGGGTACCGAAAAAATTGGCAGTACTTACTCCTAAAGATCCCATTTGAACCTCCGCTGGCATTTTGCAAGTGGCGTTAAATATCTTGCCTTCTAATTCTACATTTAAGGTATATGTATGCCCCGGGCTGCCTTTAGCATTTCGCCTAACATAGATTCCCGGACTGCCTTCGCTCAGCACTACTTTGTTAACTCCATCTTCTGTAATAGAAACTACGGCCCCTGAAATCGGAGTGAACTGAGTATATGTAATCAATCCAGAGCGCGTTATTTTTACAATCATCGAATCAGTTTGATTAGCAACAACACCTTCAATTACAATTACCGGATCTGCTTTATTTATATTGACATCAATTTCTTTCTCACAGGATGAGAGTAAAATAGAAACTAATACGACCGCGACAAAAAATTGTATCTTATACATTTTTAAAATTTAAAGTTCCAGGTAACAGAAGGTATTATACCAAACAAAGACATTTGAACTGCGCGTGGTCGGGAATTCGAATCGTCAAAAAACTCAATTGAATATGCATTGTGTCTATTGTATGCATTATATACCCCGAATGTCCAGCTCGATTGAAATTTCCTGGGAGCTTTATTACTTACAGTTGCATTTAGGTCAAGACGGTGATAGCTAGGCAATCTGTAAGCATTTCGTTCTGTATAGTAATAAACAGGAACTCCATCAACTTTGTACTTACCCCTTGGGAAGGTAACAGCATTACCTGTATTATAAACGAAAGTTCCTGAAAGAGTCAATCTAGAGGATTTTTTATAAATACCAACGAAAGATAGATCATGTGTACGGTCTTGTTTGGCAGCGAAATAATTACCATTTGAGATTGCATCGAACTTTCTTTCCGTTCTTGATAAAGTATAACCTATCCATCCGTTAAAGGTACCGGTGCGCTTTTTTACAAATAGTTCAATGCCATATGCTCGCCCCTTTCCGTACAATAATTCCGATTCTACGTTTTCATTGCCTTTCAAATTAGCGGCATCTCGGTAATCTATTTGGTTTTGCATACCCTTGTAATAAATCTCGGCAGAAAACTCATATTTATTGTCTCTTAAATTTTGAAAATAGCCCAAAGCTACCTGATTGGCAATCTGCGGCTTGATATTGTTACTGCTCATTACCCATAAATCGGTCGGCAAGGAAGACGTTGTATTTGATAATAAATGCAGGTTCTGAGTATTACGGGTATAAGAGGCTTTAACAGACCTGTTGTCGCCAAACCGATAACTGGCTGACAGCCTTGGCTCTGCAGACAAATAACTTTTTACAAAGTCTCCCGAACTATATTCCATCGCATCAACTATCTGTCCATCTGAATTATATGAATTAAATTTTCCGGGGCCTATCAAGAAAAAGGAGTTTAAACGCATTCCGTAAAACAGAGTTAAATTA
>DASVRX010000222.1:0-1565 GCA_036388375.1 Pedobacter sp.
TTAAAAACCGGTTTTTTATCGTTTGATTCGACCCGGGCTAGTGCGAATGACGTTGATTTCCCAATTGACGTAGTTTTGTATAAAACCGACAGCTATGGCATGGTTGAACATCGTTACGAGCAAAAAGATCTGGAAAAAATATCCGCTCAATGGGCGGATGAATTAAAAAGCGCTTTATTGAATATCCCGGAAGAATGGATGGATGCTGTGTTTAATAAATTAGCTGTCAAACCCTGATAACGATTACCTGATGAAATTTAAGATATCGAGTGAGTTAGAATATCAAATACTGTCGGATAGTACTCTTATTTTAAATATTCATGCCCTTCGTACACCTTCACAAACAGTACTTGAAGAATCATTTATAATTGATCCCTTTCTGAAAGGAGAGGAGTTGCTTTCTTCTCATGGAGAAAATCGATTTATGAGAGTAGAAGCGCCCGCTGGTACACACCTGAAGATTAAATATGATGCTGTTGTTGACAATGCAATTAAGCTGATTAATTCCAGTTCCTTGAATGATGTTCCCGTGTCGGAGTTAGACTCGAATGTTCTTACTTATCTTAATCCCAGCAGATATTGCCAGTCTGACAAGCTGTACCGTTTGGCAAATAATAAATTCGGAACAATAGGCAACGCATTTGAAAAAGTAATTGGGTTAACCGAATGGATACACCGCAATGTGGAGTATTTAAGCGGTTCAACAAACTCGCAAACTTCTGCCTACGATACCGTTACCGAGCAGGCCGGTGTATGCCGGGATTTCGCCCATCTTGGGATCGCTTTATGCAGAGCATTAACAATTCCGGCCAGGTACTTTACAGGATATGCTTTCTCGCTTGAGCCGCCGGATTTTCATGCATGCTTTGAGGCCTATCTTGGTGGGCACTGGATAATTTTTGATGCTACAAAGCTTTCACCCTTAAACGGCTTAATCAAGATCGCCAGCGGCCGCGATGCAGCAGATGCAGCAATTGCCAGTCTTTTTGGAAACGTTTTTTGCCAGACTGTAAAGGTGAGTTCGCAGTGTCTTGAAGATAATTTTATTCCCTTCTACTATATTCCTTCCCAAATTTTAGGCATAAATTATATCTAATCAATGCACTAATCTTCTATTGTCCAGCATTATATTACAATATAAATTTTTTGTAACCTAATTCTGGCATGTTCGTAAATGATATTAAACTATCTATTACGTGTCGGATTGTATGGTCTTTGATACAACAGCTTGTTAAAATTTGTTAAAAGAAGACACAAATAACTTGCACAGGACTTTTAATTAGTTAGTTTTGCAATGCTCGGCATTATTATATAATGTAAGAGGGCGTTTATAAGTCTGTTGTTTAACTGATAAACGAAAAATGTTAAGAAAAAATTTATTATCGCTCCTAATCGTTTTGCTGTCTCTTTCTACCCAGGCACAAAACAAAAAAGCTCCCGAAGATCCGGATAACCTTGCGAAAGATTATTTTTCTCAGATTATGGGAGTAGCTGTTTCGGCAACGTCTAATGTAAAATTATATCAGTTTGTATATGATTGGTTGGGTACACCTTACCGTTTAGGC
>DASVRX010000223.1:0-3089 GCA_036388375.1 Pedobacter sp.
CGCCAAATGCATCAAGCGGGGCGGCATCAGAGGATTGAGCGTTAAGAAAGTTTAAAAGAAGGCTTGCTGAAAGAAACATAATGAGCTGAAGGGAAGCAATCCGGAGAAGCGGAGTAGGAAGGTCAAACTAGCAAAGCAATAACCCGCGGCTTGGATTGCAGATAGCCTTCTTTTAAACTTTTAGCTCAAGACTCGAAAGCCTTGATTTATGTTTCTTTTCATCTAAGGAAAAGAAAGAAGCCTGCCTGGCAAAGGCTTCACTGGACGACCTAGCCACAGCAGTCAAAGACCCGAGACTCCCCAATAAAGTATAAATTAATCAGCCCCGAAGCTTATCCAAAAGAAAATTCAATTGCTTTGCCTCTGTTTCAGATAAATTGACTTTCATAACATCAATAGGTGTAATCACCGGATCGAGATTTTTAAGTAATTCAAGTCCTTTTTCATTGATCACAATATCTACTGCTCTTCTGTCTCTCTGATTGATACACCGAGTAACTAAACCTTTCTGAACCAAACGCTCTACGATGCGCGAGGCATCTGACATCTTATCAAGCATTCGATCCTTAAGCAAGTTAATAGTTGCAGGCCCCGGATACTGCCCTCGTAAAATTCTTAAAATATTATATTGCTGAAGAGTAACGCGCTCTTTACTTAAACGGGATTTTAAAATATCACTAATCCAGCCATAAGTATATAGCATGTTGACAACGGTTTTATGGTACTCGTTCTCAAACTTGGTTTGTACTTCTTTTTCCAGTTCCATGTAAAGGTTAAATCTACAATTTCATTTTTGCAATTTTTGTTTGCTGTTTTGATTAGTCTGGTATTGCCATGGACAATGTCGACAACCGTTCTTACAGCAATACCCACGCTTTAAATGGTAGTGCTTTGTAAAAACCAAAAGTCCATTTTCAAAGTAATAATCGGCCTCTTCCTTCATCAATTTAAAATCTTAACCGGCAGCTTACCGTCAAAATAATTCTTTAAATGCGACCCATCACCATGTAGGGTCCAGATCTCTTTCGGATTAACTTTCGCGATCGTTTCAATCAGGTCTTTCCAATCCGCATGATCGGAAATATACAGCTCCAGGTCGTTTTGATATTGCAGCTTTTTCCAACCCGAAGCAAATACACGCAATACATTTTTCGCTCTGAAATAACTTTCAAATGTTAGCGGTGGAACAAGATAGACAAATCCCTGATCCGGGGATTTCATCAATTTTCGATTATAGGGTTCGTACTTGCCAGGATGATAGGAAAACTGCTCATAGATCTTAGTTATTGGAAGCATGGAATGATGAAGCAATACCGTTCGCTGGGGACAATGCTTGTTGAGCAAACTTACCAAACGCTGGCTCTTACCAAGAGAGTAAGCACCCAACAACACATTATGATTTGAACTATTCAGCTTTTTAATTTCTTCAGACACATCGGGATGAATAACAGCCGGATCAGCAAAGGTGGTTTCAGTGATCAGAACATCTGCTTCAACCAACTCCAGCGCCTCGCAGGTATCATCCTCCTGAACTTTAAAATCTCCGGTATAAAGATATCTCACACCCTTGAATTCCATTAGAACTAATGCTGAACCAAGAATATGTCCTGCGGGATAAAAGCTTACAGTTACGTCTTTTAACTTAAACTGCTTTTTATAATCAAACGGAATGAAAGATTTACCTGCATTCTTCTTTAAACGCAACTGCATAATAGCCTGAGTGGCCGGAGTACAATACACGTTGATATTATTGCCTGAAGCATGATCGCCATGTGCATGAGATATGACAGCGTTTTCGGCAGGTTGTTTCGGGTCGAGATAAAAATCGCCGTACAGGCAATACAAGCCATTATCATCAAAAGCTAAAAAATCATTTAATATCATGTGAGCCCGACAACTTTAAAAAATTCTGATGCAATTTTAGCACCTGGGGTATAAGTAAATCCTGCTCATTATTTTGGAGCGTATAGTCAGATAATGATTCTTTTTCCGAATCGCTTAATTGCTTAGCCATTCGCTTTAAAATGTCAGCCTCGCCAATAGAGTCACGCTCAATAACTCTTTTAATCTTTAGATCATGGGGCGATTTAACTAAGATAGTTGCCTGGCAATCTCTATAGGAGCCGCTCTCAAAAAGCAAAGCCGCTTCCTTTATAACATAGAGCGCAGTTTGTCGTTTAACCCATTTATCAAATGCTCTAAATACTGCCGGGTGAACCAGAGAATTAAGCTTGGCCAATAAAGAATCATTATTAAAAACGAGCCTTGCTAACTTACTGCGGTTTAAAGTCCTTTCAGAAGTATAAATGTCAGCACCAAAAGCTGCTTTTACTTCAGCAATTAATTGGTCATCGCTGCTCATAATTTCCCTGGCCTCCAAATCGGCATAAAAAACAGGGATCTTTTGCAATTCAAAAATTTTACAAACGGTAGTCTTCCCGCTTCCAATGCCGCCGGTTATTCCCACTGTAAACATTATTCTTTGACGAGGAAATCAACGGTTTGCGGGTCGGTTTTTACCAGTTTACAGAAAGCAGGAAATTTCCTCATTTCAACAGGTAGTTGAGTGTATTTATTCTTCATCCATTTGTCCAAATCCACCGTAACACTTAACGAGTCGCGTTCAATTTTAGAATAATTGCCAAGTGCTGTTAACAACGTAATAGTTGCCTTTTCTGGAATGATTTTAACTTCGCGCCCCGGGTTATTTAAAATTTCTATCGGTATTTCAAAAACCTTCTCGGTAAACTCATCAACCGGAACTATCACTTTAACAAACTTAGGATAAACATCAACGTTATTTTTAACTCCTTTCTGAAAGCTTACTCTTTTATTAATAGTGCTGTTAACACCGCTAAGCGACAGACTGTCTGTTTGCCAGTAATTAATACCAATTAAATCTTCTGCGGCACCTGTTACCAGTACATTAGACGGCTCCATTCTAATGGGACCGCTTATACCATAGTATTTCTGAAAAGACAGCTTATACAACAATTTAACAGGTACTCGTTTTGTTACCCTACGGGTGAAATCGAAAAATAAGGTATCCGGAAATACCGAAACCACTTTTTGATTAGTAGCAAACTGTG
>DASVRX010000224.1:0-5436 GCA_036388375.1 Pedobacter sp.
GCCCTAGCTTGTTGAGTTTAGCCCTTGCGGGCTAAGGTGGTATTACTATCACAACAACTATTACTAGCATAATAGTTCCTCCTTTTTGGAGTTTCGGCTTGATTCGTAGTTACCGCTACTTATCAAGCCGTTTGGCTTAAAGAGCAAGCCAAACTAAATTGGGAAAGAAGGCAAACCCAAAACTTATTGCCTAATATTATCAGAAATAATTATGAAAAAAGCCAACTGAAAACCTCGCAAAGAATCAAATCCAGATTCCGAATCAAGTTGAGAATAGAAAACGGACATCCGAATAAACCAAAAAGATTTTATATCAATCCAGAATCGCGACTTTCAATAATCAGAAAAAAGACTCAGCTGGTCCGGATCATTTTTACCTCGACTCTTCTTTTTGTTCTTCTTACTCCCTGAATCGGATGTTTTCTTGTCGCTCAGAAGACTCAATTCGTCAGTTCCGGAAGAAAGATAGATAATTTCTTCCGGATTAGTAATTTCTTTGTAGGCACCAAAACGGACATTCCACGCAGGATTTTCTTGCGGCTTAGGTAGCAAATCTTTAGTTTTATCATTATCGTCATAAGCGTTTTTAAGAATGAAAAGATTGGCTTTTGGATTCGGTAAAGGCGTTTTCGTCTCCTTTCTGAGGCGACGCACACCGTACTGTTTTTTTATTCTCAGCGGATGAGGAGGCAAAGTATCTTTCAAAAAATTACCGAATACAACTTTTGCTCGGAGAACATAGAAGCTGCAACTGTTGGCTTTATTGTAAGCCCTCTTGATTTGTTTATTCGCGAATTCGGCAAAAGCATTCGTTACCTTTATATCAAATTTATCTTTGAAATCTATATAATTCAAAACATAAGGCATCCAAAACTTCATTGTCCTTAAAACACTTCTGAATGGATATTTGCGAAGAATTTTGCACTCTCTTTTAAACTTTTCGATGAAATCTTCATAAAATAAGGCTACCTGCTCTAGCCAAACATCTGCCCGGATTTCTGCGAGCTTCTTATCAGATAACTGCAAAATATCGGAGAAGTCTTCCTTTAGCGTATATGCGCACGCGAGATGAGGGAATTCCGTAAACCAAGAATTTATCCTTTCCCTTTCGCTTAAGACTTTATGTTTAGATTTGGGCTTTTCCGAAGAAAGATGGAATCGACTCTTCAATAAGAGGTGCTCGGAAACCGGATGCTCATCTTGTTTCTTAGCCGTTAAACTGGCACGAATTACTTGGTGAACTTCCTTGAGATTGTTGTTAAGCAGATTATGGACGTGATATCTATCCACAACAATTTTAGCGTTTTTTAAAACCATACTTACTATAAGTCGATATGGGTTATACATATATATGCTGACAACTTCAACTTTACTGCGTTCGGGCAACTGGAGCAGCCATTTGCCTAAAGTCTTGTGACTATTATTTTCCAGAATGTCCGCTACGTTTCTTGGCTCGGGAGCAGTTATTACACATCGCACGGATTTTCTGGTCGCAGGGAAAACCTCATCAATTGCTATCCAACGTGGTGTAATGATTTGCCGATTCTTCTCAAGTCGTTCGACCTGATTAGTAAAAATATTTCTGATGATTTTTTCATGAACGCCGGTCTCGAACGCAATCTCAGAAAATTTTTTTGAAACATTTAATGACGCTTTCTCAATATAATCAACCAGCCTGTTTGTAAGACGGTGGCTTTTGTGAACCGCGGCAACCGTTTGTTGAATTACCCTACGACATTTTTCGCATTTAAAACGTTGAGACCTGAAATAGACGCTGGTTCGCTTATGACGAATCGGAGAATCCAGCACCATAATTGGCGATGTCCAGCCATGTTTTCTTAATACTGATGGAGTTGAGCCACATGGGCATTCAGTTTTATCCGTGGTCTCCGCCAAAATAAATATATCTGTATTAGTCTCTTTGAATTTAATCGTTTTTAAACGTTCAAGCCCCAGAATTTCTCCGTATTGCCAATCAAAGTTCTGAGCATCAAGCGATCTCTCTAAATTAACCCAGTCGGTTGATTTACTTTGTCTAGGCGCGCGGTTA
The DNA here is from genome assembly GCA_036388375.1 of Pedobacter sp. Classification (GTDB taxonomy): domain Bacteria; phylum Bacteroidota; class Bacteroidia; order Sphingobacteriales; family Sphingobacteriaceae; genus Paradesertivirga. The sequence goes on from DASVRX010000224.1 coordinate 2,051, forward strand.
ACAATTTTTAAACGAGATAGCGGCATAATTTTCTCCAGAAAAATCCTGTTGAAATACTTCTTCTCGGATAGATGAAAAACAGTGTTGTTTTTATCTCGATGATAGAATTCTGATTTTGAGCTTCTTAGTGTTTTCGGTCGATTTATCAGTCTCCGCGTTTGGAATTTTCCTGTTGATTTTTTCCCGTTTTCACCTTTTGGAATTTTTCTGTGGCTCGGAAAGTCCGTTTCGGGACTTTCCGGCTCTTTCACCTAATTTCGCTAACTATAAGCTATTTCGCAACTTAAAGTCTCTGTCGCTTCAACTAGGGAGCGCTACCAACAGGAAAATTCCTTTTGGGAATTCTACGGCTCCTTTAATTGCCCACAGAATTTTTCCAAATCGGGCTTCTGACTTCTTGCAAAAATCAACAGCGTTTCTCTTTTCCCCGTTTTTACCCCTTTTGGGGTATTCCACAGGATTTGCCGAAATGCCTAAGAAAACTAAAACAACAGAATTTAGCAGAAGAAGTTATCAACTAAACTCTAAACAAGGACAATATAACCTTTATTAGTATAATAGTCAATACGTTTTGTAATAAGAAGTTATAAGGATTGCACAATTTTTAGATTGAATATACCCACAACTTATAAATAATTACTTTTAATTCTTAGTATGCTTTCCGGCACATCATTAAGTTGTGCGGCAATTTCCGTGACATCTTTACCTTGCTGTAACATTTCGATAGCTGATATATAACGAATTTTCTCTGGGTTAATACGAACGCCTAGCCAGCGATAAATTCCTTTTTCAACCCATGAGGGAAAAGTTTGTCGTGAAAAGGGAACACCTCTGGAGTTAAGAAACAGGTAGTTTTTATGTTCTTCAAAAATCTTAATTTCATCTTCCTGGTCAGGATTTTCAGTTTTAAGACGCTGGATTTTATTATCAATTTGTTGAATTAATTTTGGTCGCCATTCTGAAAGATATTTATCGAGATAATCTGCGATCTTAGATTCAATAACTTTCTCATAAATATTTGGTTTGTTGAGGCGTTTCTTTGATTTTAAACTTGCAGTTTCATCATCGCCGGTAAAGCGCAACACCCATCTTCCATCAGCACGTTTAATTATATTTTGTGAAAGACGTGCTTCCCGATAATTTACGTTCCGCAACGGGTAAGTAACTAACAGCATAATTGCCAAAGCCCGACCGGCGTTTTGTGCCAGCACCGTGCCGGATTGATTTTCAAATAATGGCATCCGGGGAAACTCCTGCTCAGCTGCTCGGCGCAAATCCTCCGCAGTTACGAACTGCTCATCTTCTCCTAATCTGGCTTTATTATGTTCGAGATTATGATTCAAGCGCTCTTGCAAATCATTTATTTCCGCAGCAATTTTACTGTATTTATCAGCGTCAGAATATCGCTCATCTAAAAGAGCCTTCGGGAGATAATATTTTTGGGCAATGCTTGCCGCGACGCTTAATATCCCGCTTACTTGGAAACTATCTTTGTGATTATTTCTTTCCCGATGCCAGTTAGCGAACTCCTCAAGTAAACCAACTTGGGCATTCTTACGCAGGAAAATAAAATTTGCTTCATCATCCAGTTCAGCCAATCCTTTTACTCCAACATCAAGCAGCATCCGGAGGTCTAGGTCGTAGATACGTCTGATGTTAAAAAGATAACCGAAATAAGCTTTTAATTTGTTAGTCTTATTCTCAATTGTTGCCGGACGATTATAAGGATTGATTCCGTTGACTACCACTCTGTCAACAGACACCCATCTCTTCCAGTCTTCATACTGCTCTCTAAGATGAGTGTGCCATTTTTCCAGCGGCAACCCATATGATGTTCTGTGGAAACCTACATCTTTTGGTGAAACTTTCCGAGGTAAGGAACGCCCCAGCTTATGTTTGCTAATTTCCTCGCTCCTTGTTCTATCTAACTTTAGCTCTGGTAACTTGATTAAGTTTAATTCTTCAGCCTGTCGTAAGAGGAAGCTTATATCGTTTTTAGTATTTCTCAACAGATGAGCCGACTTCTTACCGCTTAGATGTTTTTCGATCACCAGATTACGGGTCGATTTATCAACAACAAAAACTTCTTGAGGGCAGTCTTTTATGCTTGGACAACCGAGCGCGCCGGCATAATTCCTGATTGACATGCGAATATGAGGAAGGCGCGAAGGCTTAATGCACCCTGATTCCTGCACCTTATTAAAAAGAGTTTCGAGATTCACAGTAATAAAATATCAAAAGTTTTCTGGATTTCAGATAATTAATAAAAAAGAAGCGACCAATAATTTCTTGAATTCAATCAAAAATCATCTAATACTTTAATGGTGGCACTTAGCCACTTTACGGAGTAAAAGTCAGATGGCAGTTACAAGAACTAAAGGAACAAACGAAAAATCAGTAGCCGAGATGAAAGATACTTCTCAAACTACTATGAGTCAAAGCAGAGAGCAAAGCCGGATGAATATACGACTGGCACCTGCCATCAAAGAACGAGTCGCACGTGCGGCAACTTTAAGCGGACAGGATTTGACCGAGTTTGCCGTTGCTACGTTAAGTGAAAAAGCTGACCTCGCCATCGAGCGGCATGACCATTTGCTTCTGGGCAGCGAAGAACATGAGTTCTTTCTCAATGCTTTAGCCGAGCCAATCATACAGGAACTGTCCGAGCGTTCGCGTTCTGCTGCGGAAAAATACCGGCAGGGAAGTAGAAAAGGCGTGAGGCACACCCTTGCTGATTGAACCTCTGACGCGCGAGCATAACCGCAAATCCTTTGACTACGGAGATGAAGACGTTACTAGCTTCTTACGCGAAAAAGCCATGCAGGATCACGAGCGAGATTTAAGTCGGACTATGGTTCTCATTGACCCTAAAGAATCTCCCAAGCGGATTATCGGCTACCATACACTTGTGATGACGCAGGTTAAACAGGAAGAGATTCCCAATGACAGACCACCCATCACGCGCGGAATCCCCGTAATTCTCTTGGGGCAGCTTGGCGTTGACGGAAAGTATCAGGGCGCGGATTAGGAGACATACTGCTGATGGACGTGCAGGCGCGGACAGATGAAATATCCCGCAAAGTGGGTATCAGGGTATTGATGCTCGACGCGAGAAATGAACGCTTAGCCGAATGGTATGAGAAACACGATTTCATTCGATTCCCAGGCAGTTTTCGGATGTTTAAGAGGATTGAAGCAATTCGCAGTCTCAATCTACTTGTTAGAGTTCAACAGTTTTAATAAAAAATATTTTTAGAAATTGAATAGGCGCTTGATACAATTGATAATATTTTCGATGTATGAAGTAAAAATTTATCAAAACTCTGTTGATATCAAAATTTTTCAATTTGAGAATTCTTTTCTATCCTGACACTCATAAAAGTCTT
>DASVRX010000225.1:0-22274 GCA_036388375.1 Pedobacter sp.
TTTAATTTCCAATTCTTTTAATATATCAACAATATCTCTTCTGGCTTCCGGCTTTAACTGACATTCAATGATATAATCCTTACCTTCTAAATCGGGTTGAATTTGCGGATTTTCAAGATAAATAAGCTTCTCTCTCTCCAGTAATTGTAAGCCCATGTAGGCAGCTCCTAAGTCTCCGGAAACACAAATCAAATCGCCTTCATTTGCGGTATTGCGATAACAGATATCCGCTTCATCAGCATAGCCAATGCTGGTTACACTGATGACCAATCCTTGTTTTGAAGAAGATGTATCACCCCCCACTAAATCTATTTTATACTTATCACAAGCCAGTAAAATCCCTGAATATAATTCTTCAACGGCTTCTATCGGAAATTTACTCGATAAACCCAATGAAACGGTAATCTGACTAGCCATCCCATTCATGGCGTAAATATCACTCAGGTTCACCTGAACAGCTTTATAACCTAGATGCTTAAGTGGCGTGTAAGCCAGATCGAAATGAATTCCTTCAAGCAGTAAATCAGTAGATACTAACATCTTCTTTGCCGAAAAATCAAGTACTGCAGCATCATCACCTGCACCTTTTATGGTCGAACTTTGGGTTAATTTAATGCTTTTGGTCAGATGATTAATCAGGCCAAATTCCCCTAAATTACTGATGTCAGTCTTATCTATATTTTCAAACATTTCTTACTTGTGTATTACGTAAGGATAATTCATGAATTATCCGGGTCAACACTTAATGGGATAATTCCTGAATTATCCCTACAATCCTAATCTGGCAGAAATCTCCAACATTCTTTCAATTGGAATCCTAGCCTTTTCAATCACATTCATCGGCACTGTAACTTCCGGCAGACCATTCTTCATACACAGATAAAGCTTTTCCAAAGTATTCCGCTTCATATGCGGACAATCGTTACAAGCACAACTGTTATTTGGTGGCGCCGGTATAAACACCTTATCAGGATTAGATTTCTCCATCTGGTGAATAATACCACTCTCCGTTGCCACGATAAATTCCTTTGCGGGATTATTTATCGTGTAATTTAATAACCCTGTAGTTGAGCCAATATAATCGGCCATACTTAGCACTACATCTTCACATTCCGGATGTGCAATAAACTTAGCTTCAGGATGCTTTTCTTTTAATTTGGTGATACGCTGCATCGAAAATATTTCGTGAACCATACAGGCACCATTCCATAAAACCAAATTTCTACCCGTCTTTCTTGCTACATACGCACCCAAATTTCTATCCGGTCCGAATATTATTTTCTGTTCTTTAGGCAAACTTTCAACAATCTGAACTGCGTTTGATGATGTACAAACGATATCGCTCATCGCTTTCAGCTCCGCAGAACAATTCACATAAGTGATCACCAGGTGATCAGGATATTTCTCCTTAAACTTGGCAAACAAGTTAGGCGGACAACTATCTGATAAAGAACATCCTGCCTTTAAATCAGGTAATAAAACCTTTTTCTCCGGCGACAAAATCTTAGCTGTTTCAGCCATGAAATGCACTCCAGCAAACACAATAACTTCAGCATCCGTTTTTGCTGCTTGTTGTGATAAACCTAAACTATCGCCAATATAGTCGGCAATATCCTGGATATCAGGATCCTGATAATAGTGCGCCAGTATAACAGCATTTTTTTCTTTTTTTAATTTTTCAATTTCATCAAAAAGATCTAGCGAAGGATCGATAGGCTCATCTACAAAACCCTTCACATTTATTTCCTCAAACATATCCATTTCAAACACTTCAATAAAATATAATTATTCTATATATAAAGATTCTTATTGTTTATTAGGATGTTAGTTATGTGAAGAAGAAGCCAAACTAAATAATGCATATTTTGTTTTATATGTTTTCTCAACAGGTTCTCCACAACCTTTCTTACCCAATCAACTGAATTTAAGACCTTTGATTATTCTTGCTTTTTTCTTTTAATTTTCTCCCGTGAATTACTAGGTATGTGTAAAACGTTAACAACTCTCACTTATGGTGCTTAAAACTTTCTTAGAAGTAACCCGTTTTCACACTAAAAGTTATTATCGAATTAGTTATTAGAAAACGTTAACACTTTATAGACAAATTTAACATCTTTACAGTAGTTTCTCCACACTGGTAATGCAAGATTACATTGTCTCTAATATTTATTAAATGAAGGATGTTGATTTCCTTGTTGTAGGCTCCGGTATTGCCGGTTTAAGTTTTGCACTTAAGGCTGCGCAACACGGTAAGGTTCTGATACTTACCAAGGCAAATGAAGATGAATCTAACACTAAGTATGCCCAGGGTGGGGTTGCGGTAGTTGTGGATAAAGAAGATTCTTTCGACAAACATATAGAAGATACGTTAATAGCGGGCGATGGATTATGTGATAAAGAAGTTGTAGAATTGGTTGTAAAGGAAGGTCCTGAACGGATACAAGAGATTATAGACTATGGAACTAACTTTGATACTACTACACCTGGAATATATGATTTAGCCAAAGAAGGCGGTCACTCTGAAAGTCGTATACTTCATTATAAAGATATTACTGGTTTCGAGATCGAACGGGCATTGTTGGAGAAGATCCACAGCAATCCAAATATTGAGATCTTAACACACTACTTTGCAGTTGAACTTATCACGCAGCACCATTTGGGAGATTTTGTTGATAGGAAGTCGGATGATATTATTTGCTATGGAATTTATGCATTAAACACTACTACAAACTCTGTTGAAAAATTCCTATCAAAGGTTACTGTAATGGCTACTGGCGGAGCTGGCCATATCTATTCTAATACCACAAATCCGGTAATTGCAACCGGGGATGGCATTGCAATGGTTTATCGAGCAAAGGGAAAGGTGAGAAATATGGAATTTATTCAATTTCATCCCACAGCTTTATATAAGCCCGGTGAATATCCTTCATTCTTAATCTCCGAAGCTGTAAGAGGTTTTGGTGGAATTCTTAGGGATCGCAATGGCAGAGAGTTTATGGACGCCTATGATGAGCGTAAATCGTTAGCGCCAAGAGACATTGTTGCCAGGGCTATAGATTCCGAAATGAAGAAATCCGGCGATGATTTTGTTTACTTAGATATAACACACCGATCTAAGGATGATATCTTGTCTCACTTTCCCAACATATATGCTAAATGTTTAAGTATCGGGATTGATATGACGAAGGATTACATCCCAGTTACTCCTGCTTGTCATTATATGTGCGGAGGTATTCTGGTTGATCATTTTGGCCGCACATCTATCAGTAATTTATACGCTTGCGGTGAGTGTGCATCAACGGGATTGCATGGAGCTAACCGCCTCGCATCAAATTCACTTTTAGAGGCTACGGTCTTTGCACATCGTATTTATGTAGATGCGATAAAGCATTTCAGTAACGTAATTATACCAACTAATATCCCCGAATGGGATGAGACAAATACGCAACTTTCAAATGAAGATATTTTAGTAACGCATAATATTAGGGAAGCCCAAAAAGTTATGGCCGATTATGTAGGAATCGTCCGTTCGGATTTCAGGCTTGAAAGGGCTATGCGTCGACTTGGTTTGCTGCACGAGGAAACAGAGGATTTCTATAAAAAAACAAAGCTATCCGTTAAGCTTTGTGAGTTGCGTAATATTATACAAACCGCATACATTGTTATTAAGTCGGCTATGCTTCGCAAAGAAAGCCGGGGCTTACATTATACAACCGATTATCCGGAACATATGGATAGTCCAACAGACACAATCTTTTAAATATTCCAAATGCCGTTAATACTACCAGTAAAGGGGAAATTGCCACAATGGGGCAACGATTGTTTCATAGCCGAAAACTCCACTTTAGTTGGCGACGTGGTGATGGGCGATAATTGTTCCGTATGGTTCAATGCAGTGGTTCGGGGCGATGTTAATTTCATCAAGATCGGAAACAACGTGAATATTCAGGATGGCGTGGTAGTTCATTGTACTTATGAAAAAGCCGGAACTACAATTGGTAACAATGTTTCCATTGGCCACAATGCCTTGGTACATGGCTGCATATTGAAAGATTATGTGCTTGTTGGGATGGGTGCCATTGTGATGGATAACGCTGTTGTGGAAGAATTTTCGATTATTGCAGCAGGGTCTGTTGTGTTAGAAAACACAATCTGCGAAAGCGGTTTTATCTACGCAGGTAGTCCAGCAAAGAAAATTAAACCAGTAAGCGATGAGCAACGGGAACTGTTGAAGCGATTGCCAAATAATTATATTATGTATTCCAAGTGGTTTACGGAGCCTTTGGTATAACCAGTTTCTCTTCTATTTCAAAGTTAGCTCTTAACGATATTTCTGTAGGGTGATTCCATACCAGTTCAGGCTGTCTTCGTTCGGCGACATTTCCAGTGTCCCACTTTTTGTTGTTGTTTTTATCGTAAATAACCCTGACAAAATATTTTCCTACCGGCAAGGTCGGGAAGTTTAGCGTCGTGCTTTGCCGAATGGCAGTAGATAAAAGTAAATCATCTGTTTTATTTAGGATCTCAATTAAATAGCTGCTGGTATCTGGTACAGTTAAAGCCAGACTTAAAGTCCCGTAATTTTCTTCTATATCTTTGGAAAAGTTAATCGTTGTTTCTTTATTCGCGCCTCCGTACACACCTGTAAAACCGTTTTCAGCCAAGTTTAGAATATATTTCTTTTCATCTTTCCAGGGATATTTAAGAACGATCTTACGGTTTGAAGTGCTATCTTTTATTACTCTTAATCCGGTCACCGGAAGGGAATCTTGAAGTAAGCTAATCTTCTTCGGATCAATTGATTTAACGGGCGCAGTAAAAGTTAAAACGAGATCAGATCCCGGTCTCAATTTTCCTCCGGATGCATTTGATTCGATCGCTATGGTTCGAGTATAAGTCTCACGCTTTCCTCTTCTTATTAAGACGGTATCCAAGCCCATATTTTTATCTTGAACGGCTACGCTAATTGAATCAAAATCCATATTTGATGTCCACACAAAGGCAGTATCATTAGTTGGTCTAAACTCGACTAGTTTTGAAGTATTTAATTCGGCCGGATGAAGTATTTGAATACCGGGTTTTTCTAACTGCTTATTCCATGTAAAAGTCAATCGACCATCCTTCTCTATTTTTCTATCCGTTACCCGGAAGTTTTTTGGCTGTTCTTTGAATAACTGAATATCAAATCCTGAAGTGTCTTTTTGAAGCTTAATAGAATTGTTCAAGAATCCAATTTGTTCTTTTGCAGAATTATATATTTTATCGCCGCCGCCTTCCTCAAATAGTGCATAAATATTATAGCTGTCTGCTCTTAGATATTTCAGGCTGTAGTTGCCTGACGAATCAGTGCTGGTGAATAAACTTGCGCGTTTTTTTCCAAAGAGCGAATCCTGATTTACCGGAAGCAAAAAAACTGTGGCATCCAGAACCGGCTTTTTTGTGAGTGTGTTTATTACGGTGCCGGAAATAGATAAAGAATCGATCACGCTTCCGGTGGAAACCACATACATATAATTCTTTAGTACGTTTCCCTCATTATAGTCTACAATTGCTTTTCCAAAATTGATGGTATAAGTAGTACTGTCTTGTAAGGGTTCCTGAAATTGTATGTTTAAAAACTTCTTCCTAATTTTTAGAATCGGTGATTTTTCCATCGCAGGAGAAAAACTTACTTCTTTAAATTCATTCTCTAATTTAAAATATTCATCAAATTGAATATCGATTTCTTTGTCTTTGAAATTTGTTGTGAAGTTTTTCGGTTTTTCGTTTAATATTTTTGGTGGTACACTGTCTCTCGGTCCACCGGTTGGATATTGTATACTCGCACACCCATAAAACTCCGAAACTACAAAGAGTGCAAGTATGACTAGAGCAAAAAATAGCGGCTTTGACGTATTTAGCATTTAAATGCGATATAAAGGGTTTTTCTCTTTTTTGGATTACTAATATTCTCTCCTAAAAATAGTAGCTTAAATCAAATTTAAATAAGCGGGCTTTCCGGGAAGTAAAATGACTGATAATCAATAAATTAGGATTATTTAGCCATGTGGACCATTAGAATTGATATATCTGATGGCGAAACACCAGATATTCTCGAAGCTTGACCCAATGTACGTGGTTTAATTTTTAGAAGTTTCTCGCGGGCTTCTTTAGATAGGGAGATTAATTTTTGATACTCAAAAGCAGGATTGATTTCCTGATCTTCCATTCGTTTCATTTTATTTACAATCTCCATCTCCTTTGCAAAATAACTTTCGTATTTCACTTTAATCTCGGCTTGTTCAATTGTTTCCTTTTCAAATGAGTTTAGAAGTTTGTTAAGCCCATCATTAGCTCGACGTAAATCTGCAACATTTATTTGAGGACGAGATAATAATTGGAATAATTTGACATTTTGAGTTATTTCGCTTGTACCTCTTTCCTGAAGAAATGAGTTGACCTCCGAAGGTTCAACCGATGTATTCTTCAAAAATTTAACAATTAAATCTGAATCGGCTATTTTCTTCTCAACCTTATCAATGCGTTCCTGACCAATTAGTCCCAATTCAAAGCCTATTGGGCTAAGGCGGATATCTGCATTATCTTGCCTTAAGAGCAATCGATGCTCTGCCCTGGACGTGAACATCCGGTAAGGTTCTTCTGTGCCCTTTGTAACCAGGTCGTCAATCAATACACCTATGTAAGATTCTGATCGCTTCATTATCAGTTCATGCTTATCATAAATCTTTTGATGAGCATTTATGCCGGCAATAAACCCTTGACTTGCGGCTTCCTCGTAACCTGTAGTTCCATTGATTTGGCCAGCAAAATATAGGTTGTTGATTAGTTTAGTCTCCAGCGTGAGATTTAGCTGCGTAGGAGGGAAGTAATCATATTCGATCGCGTACCCCGGCCTAAACATCTTGGCGTTCTCAAAGCCGGCAATTTTTCTTAGCGCCTTGTACTGAACATCCTCAGGGAGAGATGTGGAAAAACCGTTAACGTAAATCTCTACTGTGTCCCAACCCTCTGGTTCAACAAATATTTGATGGCGGTCGCGTTCTGCAAAACGGTTAATTTTGTCTTCTATAGATGGGCAGTAACGGGGGCCAAGGCCTTTAATCCTCCCAGTAAACATGGGCGATTTCTCAAAACCTTCTTTTAATGTTTCATGAACTTCAGAGTTTGTATAGGTAATCCAGCAACAACGTTGTTTTTTGGCTATATCAACATTGGTATATGAAAATCTCCCACCCTCTGAATCACCCCACTGTTCTTCCATTTTAGAATAGTCCAGGCTCCTGCCATCCACCCGTGGCGGTGTACCGGTTTTCATCCTTCCCGATTCGAAACCCAATTCAACAAGTTGCTCAGTTAAGCCTGTGGATGATTTCTCTGCTGTTCTGCCACCTCCAAACTTTTTCTCACCAATGTGTATCAGGCCATTTAAAAAAGTGCCATTTGTTAAAATTACAGCTTTTGATTCTATTGGAATCCCTAATGAAGTAATGACTCCGGTAACTTTATCACCAGATACAGTAATTTCGTTTACTGTGTCTTGCCAAAAGTCTACGTTTGGAATACTTTCAAGAGCTAATCTCCATTCTTCAGCAAATCGCATTCGATCTGTTTGCGCTCTCGGACTCCACATAGCAGGCCCTTTAGACAAGTTCAGCATCCGAAACTGTAGCGTAGACTTATCCGTTATGATGCCTGAGTAACCACCCATTGCATCAATCTCACGAACAATTTGACCTTTAGCCACACCTCCCATGGCCGGATTGCAACTCATTTGCGCAATAGTGCCCATGTTCATGGTGATTAAAAGCACAGAAGAACCTAAGTTGCCAGCCGCTGCTGCGGCTTCACATCCGGCATGTCCGGCACCTACTACAATTACGTCGTATTTTTTAAACATATAGCAATGTTCCACGTGGAACCTTATTTTATGTTCCACGTGGAACATCGTCTTTGTCAATTTCTACAAGTTCGAGCCAACGGATGGTATATTCGTCCACTTTCGCTTTTTCTGTCTCTATTAATTGAGATAACTCAATAATTTCGGTATTATTTTGAGACTGGTTTAGTTTCAGCGATATCGCTTTAATATTATCTTCCAGATCCTCAATTGATTGTTCAAGGGTTTCTAACTCTTTTTGCTCTTTAAAGCTTAATTTCTTTTTTGAAGAACTTATTGGCGCAGTTGGTTGCTGTTTAACTGGCTTTTTAGCATTTTCCTCTTTTTCAAGACGATAATCTGTATAATTTCCCGAATAGATATCAACCAATCCCCCGCCTTCTAAAATGAAAAGCTGTTCTGTAAGGCGATCCATTAAATATCTGTCATGAGATACAAGTAATAACACGCCATTATACCGTTCAAGAAATTCTTCCAAAACATTAAGAGTATCGATATCAAGGTCGTTAGTTGGCTCATCTAAAATTAAGAAATTGGGGTTTTTCATGAGCACGCGCATTAAATGCAAGCGCTTTTTTTCGCCACCGCTTAATTTTGAGACCACATTATGCTGTTTGGCGGGAGGGAAAAGGAAGTGAGTTAAAAGTTGAGTTGCGGTAAGCGTTTTCCCGTCAGCCATGGTTATAAATTCGGCAATATTTTTTACAATATCAATCACACGCTCAGTTTCGTCGAACTCCAAACCAGATTGTTTATAATAACCGAATTGCGTGGTTTCACCCACGTTTACCTTTCCAGAGTCTGGTTTTACACTTCCCGTTATCAAATTTAATAAAGTGGATTTACCGCTTCCATTTCTTCCAGCAAGGCCAATCTTATCCCCCTTTTTAAATGTGTAGCTAAAACCTTGAATGATTGCCTTGTTATTATAAGCCTTCTCGACGTTTTCAATCTCCAGAATCTTATTGCCTTGTCGAGCTACTTTCGTGCTCAACTCTATCTTCTGATTGTCTTTTCCGCCTTTCGATTTGGTTTCAAGGTCATAAAAAGCATCAATTCTTGATTTAGATTTAGTGGTCCTTGCCTTGGGCATGCGTCGCATCCACTCAAGCTCCTTTTTTAAAAGATTCCTATTCTTTTGAAGAGTTGAAGCATCATCAGCTTCCCGTTCTGATTTCTTTTCTAAATAGTAACCGTAGTTACCCTCATATCGAAAAAGCTTTCTGTTATCTAATTCGATGATAGAATTACAAACGTTATCAAGAAAATAACGATCGTGCGTTACCATAATAATTGTTTTCTGACCAACCGTTAGATAACTTTCAAGCCATTCAATCATCTCTATGTCTAAATGATTGGTAGGTTCATCAATTATAAATACCTCTGGCTCGTCAATTAAAAGCTTAGCTAATGCTAATCTTTTACGCTGCCCACCAGACAAACTGTTGATGTCCTGGTCTAGATTCGTTATTGATAATCTTTGTAGAATAGTCTTGATCTCATATTCGTATTCCCACGCATTTGCTTCACTAAGCTCATGAGTAATGTCTTCTAACGCCTTATTGTCGGCATTTGGATCTTCTATCAGCTCTTCATATTTACGGATGAGTTGCTGCTGCTTGTTATCTAAGCTGTAGATAAAATCGGAAACAGTTTTTTGACCGGAGAAATCCGGGTCTTGCTCTAAATATCCTACATAAAGACCTTTCTCTTTTACTACTTTACCTTCGTTCGGCTTAAGCTTCTCTGCAAAAATTTTAAGCAACGTAGTTTTACCGGAGCCGTTAATACCAACTAAGGCTACCCGCTGGCCCTTCGCAAGCCCAAAAGTAAGGTCTCTAAAAAGCCAATTGTCACTAAAAGCATGGCCTAATTGTTCAACTGATATAATACTCATGCTAAATTTTCGATAATATTTGAAGGGTAGGTATGAACGCCTTCTAAGTTCTTTAATGTTTGATTGATCATGGCTTGTGCTACTGTAGTAGCTTTAATGCTTCTATATTTTCTAAGTGAGCCGACAAGTAAGGGGTTTACAATCTTCAACAAAAAAATGAAAGTCTTTTCAAAGCGCCGTTTTTCAAGCCTGTTTCCCGTTAACAGAGCTGGTTGATAAATATGAAGGGATCTGCTGAAGCATTTTTTTATGGATTCCTCCGTATCTCCTTTAAGCTTAAGATAAAACTGATTGGAATTTGAATTTGCTCCCAGGGCAGATATTAAATGAAATTGACTGATATTGTGTTGTTCTGAGAGTTTTGCCAACTTAACCGGGTAATCATGATCTACTTTTCTATAATCAGCGAGGTCAGGAGTTTTTTTAATTGTTGACCCCAGGCAACAAAATACACTATCCCCATAAAATGCTTCCCTTACATCCTCTAAATCGCCAAAGTTTGTTGATATCTGAGTTAATTTTAAATGAGATATAGAGAGGGGCTTTCTTACAAACGCTAAAACCTCATGAAAATCGGGGTTAACTAATAAGAGTTTAATCAGTTCGCTACCTATTAGTCCGCTTGCACCAGCCACTATAACTCTTTTCATTTGCATTGAATTTGCAAAAATAAGCAATATTAGTTTGATATAATCATTGTATGTTTAAACACGAATCAACTATATCGTTGAATAAGTTGGGCTTTTCACAATTCGTTTTTACAGATTCGTAAATTGACCTTATAATTTATCGACAATTTTTAAAATTCTATATTTTTTTGTAATATTATTAAGAAATTTTTCAAGCAAATTCTTTACATAGGATGTAGTTCAAAGAGATAACCATGAAGATTGTTTATTCGAATGACATATTGCTTGAACAGGTTGCTTTGGGTAATGAAAAGGCCTTTAGACAATTGTTCGATCAATATTGGAAAAGAATACATGGGATCGCCTTAGCGCTTACTAAATCTCCTGACATTGCGGAGGAAATGGTTCAGGATATTTTTCTGAAAATCTGGCTTAATCGTACAAGTTTATTAAACGTTCGAACTTTCGAAGCTTATTTGGTTACCGTATCCCGCAACCATATTTTAAATGAATTGCGAAGGAAAGTAAAAGAAGAACCTTTCACACAACATCTGCTTGATTACCTGACAGACCTGTCAAATAACCCGGAGCAAAGCATCATCAAGAAAGAGAGAGAAAGATTATTAAATGCTGCGGTGGATACGCTACCTGCTCAACAAAAGGCTGTTTTTCAACTGAGTCGAGAACAACTGAGCCAGCAAGAAATCTCTGAAAAACTTCACATCTCCACCAATACCGTCAAAGTGCATATGAATAAAGCTCTAAAGGGAATTCGCTTATATGTATCCCGATATTCGGATGAAGTTTTGTTTCTTCTGTTATCTGCAGAGATATTGTCATAATCAAGAAGCTTTTGTAGGAAGATATTTACTGAATAGAAAATCCCCCAAACTAATCCCAAATTTTTTTTAATTCCCACTAATACCTGCAACTTCCTTTTGTGTCTATGTAAATAGTGCAGCCAATAAGTACAGCTCCAGCCTACTGAGCCGCGCGATAACCAATTGTAAATTATGGAAGAAACAGCCTATCAGGATATTATTGAAAAATATATTTATGATAAACCCCTGTCACCGAGTGAGATTCATCTTCTGACAGAATATTTGCGTGAAAACCGCGAGCAGTCTGCTTTGCAAAGCATTATTTCAAAGGCGATCACCGAGAAATTATTTGAAGATGCTGCTGACAGCGGTCGAGCCGACATAATCTTTAATAACATCCTTAACAATACAGGCGCCCCTGAAATAAAGTCCAACAGTAGATGGACTGCATACGGTTTCTGGAGAGTGGCAGCTTCTATACTCCTTGTACTTGGTATTTCACTTGGGATATATGAATACCAGGCTGGCAACCATTCAGAAACTGTTGCTACAAAAAAATTAAACACAGATGCTTTACCTGGAACAAATAAAGCTTATTTAAAGCTAGCCAACGGAGATTCAATTTTACTGACTCAAGCTGGTGACGGAATGCTGGTTTCGGAAGGTGGCGCTCAAGTTTCAAAGCAAGGAGGGCAACTTTCTTATAAAATGAGTGGTGCCACCGAACCCGGAAAAACTGTTTACAATACGTTAAATATTCCCCGAGGCGGTAAATTTCAGCTTGTTTTGTCTGATGGCAGTAAAGTTTGGATGAATTCTGCCTCATCGATACGTTTTCCTACAACATTTACGGGTAAAGAAAGAAGATTGATTCTAAATGGCGAAGCTTATTTTGAAGTAGCAAAAAATAAAGCAATGCCTTTTATTGTAGAAACAAATGGGATGGAGGTTAAAGTATTAGGAACGCATTTCAATGTTAGTGCTTACCATAATGAAGAATCCATAAAGACAACTTTGGTTGAAGGTTCGGTTGAGGTAAGTAAAGGAAAACATAAAACACGGCTTTCCCCGGGTAAGCAAAGCACATTAGATAAGACGTCTGGAACTATTCAGGTTGCCGACGCAAATCTCCAGGAAGCTCTGGCATGGAAAAACGAACTCTTTGTATTTAAAAATGCTGATATAAAGGCTGTTATGCGCCAGTTAAGCCGTTGGTACGATATGGATGTTGTCTATAAGGGGGATGCGAATACCCGCTTAAACGGTATGATATCGAGGAATACAAATCTTTTAGGTGTAATTAAACTATTGCAAATAAGCGGGGGCGCTAAATTTAAGATCGATGGCAAGCTAATTACAGTATCTGAAGTAAATCAAGTGAAGTAAATCATTATAACTAACCAATATAAACTATATGTATATGAGAACATAACCGCTACCAAACGAGTACCTGATATAAAAAAGCCAGAAGCGTTGCAGCGCTTCCGGCGGATGTCAAGTATGTATCGCTCTTTAATGTGTAAGAAATGAACTAATAACACTTAACTCTACAAAAGTATGCAATTATTACTAAGACTGTGTATAACCCAATTTTACAGTATTCTCTTTTCTAAAAAGTTTTTAACCATGAAACTCCTGGGTTTAATAATCTGCTTTTCCTTACAGCTCAACGCTTCCACGTATGGGCAAAAGGTAAATTTAAAACGGCAGAATGCTTCTCTGGAGGATGTTTTTAATGATATCCATCAGCAAACCGGCTACCTGTTTTTATATAGCAATCATGTCGTGGATGAAGCTCCTAAATTGAGCATCCATATCAAAGATGCCACTATTGATCAGGCTATGTTTAAAATATTAGTAGGCAAGCCCTTAGGCTATCGTATTGAAAGCAAGACCATCGTTGTGTTTCCACAGGAAATTCCTCAACCAAAGCTAATTCGAGGGAGTAAAAACCAGGAAACTATTACAGGGACCGTAACAGATAATAAAGGTGAAGGAATTCCTGGCGTAAGTGTGACGGTAAAGGGAACCAGACTTTCTGCGATTACGGATGTAAATGGAAATTATAGTATAACTGCGCCTGGCTCAGACGGAACTCTGGTATTTTCTTTTATAGGTTACGCTACGTTAGAACGGCCTTTTTCGGGCGCTGGCCCTATAAACGTAACTTTAATTGAAGATAATCAAGCATTGGAAGAGGTTGTGGTCATAGGTTACGGAACCGTGAGAAAATCTGATCTTACCGGTGCCGTAGCATCGGTCAAAGAAGAGCAGATTCAGGAGCGAGGGGCGCCGTCGTTAAATCAATCGTTGGCGGGCCGTATGCCCGGTGTGCAAGTAAACGTAAACTCCGGACGTCCAGGGGGTAGAACCAATATCCGCATCCGCGGCTTCAGCTCCATTAATACGAGCAATAACCCATTATTTGTTGTAGATGGAGTTGCCCTGCCGCAGAGCAATTTGGCTCAATTCAGTAATCCGATCGACTACATCAATCCAAATGATATCGTCTCTGTAGAGGTACTAAAAGACGCCTCTTCTACAGCTATCTATGGAGCACGTGGAGCAAATGGAGTGATCATGGTCACTACCAGAAAAGGTCGTTCGGGCGATAGTCGGATAACGTACAACACTGATTTTGGTGTTCCAACAATCGGGCCTAACAGGCCGGAAGTTCTTAATGCCAAGGAGTACCTAGCTGTAGAAGAACTGGCTTATAAGAATATGGAGAAATACGACCCAACAGGGTGGGCTCGTGGAAGCTACGCTCAATTTAATCCGGCGACAAGAAGAGCTAATGCTGCTTTAAGGGCTAACGGGGTATTTGACGCTAATGGCAATCCGCTACACGACACAGATTGGCTCAAAGCGGCTACCCAATCAAAGCTTTCTCAAAATCACCAGTTAGGTTTTAGCGGTGGTAACGACCGCACTACTTATGCTTTATCGCTAGGGTTCCGTAATGACAATGGTTTTATAATAAACTCTTTCATGAAAAGGTATTCAGGTCGGTTTACGGTAGAGGATCAGGTTAAGAAGTGGTTAAAAATTGGGGGTACACTTTCATATAATAATCAAGCAGAGAATTTGGTGGATATAGGAAATAATATACGCCAGCTTGTCGAAGATCTACCGTTTTTACCACTTAAATATCCTGATGGCACTTTTGCGAATAACCGTGATTATCCAGGCGCTGAGGCTACCTTTAGTTCTTTTCATAGGTTATCTAATTCTAAATTTAATTTAAATACTCAAACGACTAATGGCAATTTTTTTAGCAATATCAACCTTTTCAAAGGATTGGAAATGCGGACCGTTTTTGGATCAAATGTCATTCGTCAGGAAACCAATGAGTTTACGGCGCGGACAATAGATATAGGTAACCGTGGAAATGCTGCAAGCCGCAGTCAGACAGAAACTTTTTGGTCTTTAGAGAACTATTTAACTTATAACAAAAAATTTACTAATTCTAATTTAACCGCTTTATTAGGACTCTCCTGGCAACAAAATGACGGGCACAATTTTAGAGCGTCTGCGCAAGGATTTGATACAGATTTTTACGAATTTAATAACTTAGGTCCGGGTAGCGGTGCCAGGGGTGTCTCCTCTGCTTCTGATGACACCGATTTTGGTTTCGAATCCTACTTTGGTCGGATTAATTACAATTTACTTGATAAGTACCTATTTACCTTAACTGGTCGGGCCGACGGAACCTCAAGAACCGGTGCAAACAAAAAGTTTGGCTATTTTCCTTCAGCAGCTTTTGGATGGCGAGTATCAAACGAGGAATTCTGGAGAAAAAACGACGTCATCTCGAATCTGAAACTAAGAACAAGTTACGGTCTCACCGGAAACTCTGAAATACGCTCATATGAATACCTAGACCTTTTAGGTAGTAATGCGGCTATTTTAAATGAGGTCAGGGTTCCCGGAACGGGCATAGGACGTTTAGCCAACCCTGATCTAAGATGGGAAAAAACAGCTCAGGCGGATGTAGGGTTAGAATTAGGACTATTTAATAATCGGATAACACTGGAAGCCGATTATTATTACCGTAAAACCACTGATATGTTATTGTCAGCACCTGTTCCTCGTACAAGTGGATATTCCAATGTTAGGAGAAATATTGGTTCAATGGCAAATAATGGAGTGGAGTTGGCTCTAAATTCAGTGAATGTTAGAGGAAGAGATCTTTCATGGAATACTTCCTTTAACATATCCTTTAACCGGAACAAGATATTGTCGTTAGCTACTCCAGCTGATATTATTGACGTAGGCGGACCCAATTTGACGGGTGTTACTAATATTATCCGGGTAGGCGAACCAGCAGGGTCGTTTTACGGTCTAACCCGTTTGGGTGTTTGGGGTACTGCAGAGGCTGATGAAGCTGCCAAATTTTCCAGTTACCGGGGTGGTGGTAAAATATTGCCTGGAGACATTAAATATTTGGATGTTAACGGTGACTATGTAATCAACGATCTGGACCGCGGTATAATCGGTAATGGTAGTCCCAGGGCTTGGGGCTCCCTCTTTAATACCTTCAAATACAAGAACCTGGATCTACTAGTTGATTTGCAGTATTCCTACGGAAACGATGTTATGGACCTAACCCTTCACCCAAGTGAAGACCGTCAGGCCCTAGCCAATAGTTACAGAAGTGTTTTGAACGCGTGGACTCCGCAAAATCAGAATACCATGATTGCCGAAGTTCGCGGCACCCAGGCTGGTTATACAACCAACCCGGATTCGCACTGGGTTAAAGACGGTTCGTTTATCCGTGGCCGGAATATTATGTTGGGCTATACGCTAAGTAAGAATATTACAGACCGGATGAAAATAGGTAGCATGCGCCTGTATACCTCAGCCCAGAACCTTTTCCTTCTGGTAAACGATGAGGTAGTCGGTGATCCGGAAACAACGCCTATCCGCGGTGATGAAGGTGCTAATGTTTTCTCCCAGGGACAGAACTACCATGGTTATCCCAGGCCAAGAACATTTATGTTCGGCTTGCAAATCGGGTTATAATTGATGTGGCTATTTAAAAAATAAATTATGAAGATTCATATAAATACATATATAAGCAAAGTCGTATTCACCGGATTATTCACTGTGGTGGGACTTATTGGTTGCGAAAAAAGTGACTTACTAAACAAAGAGCCAGAATCGCAGATAAATCAGGCTAATTATTATACATTACCAGACCACGCTGAATCAGGTTTAAATGCCGTTTACGGCGAAACCCGTTCCTTCTATCAGGTGACTGGTGGTATATTTTCAGGGGTTTATCAAATGCTTGAGGCACCTACCGGAACTACAAGGACCGAAACTGGGCAAAGCGCAGACCAGAACGCCTTGCACGGGCTGACATACGACGGTAACACTTCTCACATTGTTGCTTTCTGGAATAATACGTACCGGTTAATCGCTCAAGCCAATTTGGTGATTACCAGGGTACCTGCTATTACGCCAATGGACGAAGCTCAAAAAAAGAGAGTTCTTGGTCAGGCGAAGTTCCTACGTGCCTGGGCATACTTCCGGGCAGTACAGTTATGGGGTGATATCCCACTTATAACGGAGCCTCAAACTACCAGTTCTCCGGACTTTTTTCCTACAAGAGCTCCGAAAGAAGACGTTTATAAATTGGTTGTACAGGATTTGATAGATGCTGAAGCAGCAGGTTTACCATGGACAGACCCAACAGGAAGAGTAACCATGGCCGCTGTTAAATCTTTGCTAGCTAAGGTTTATTTGACTATGGCGGGATTTCCGCTTAACAAGGGCACATCGCATTACCAATTAGCTGCTGATAAAGCTCTTGAGGTGATTACTTATGCTAATGCAAATTCAACAGCTATTAATTTATTTCCGACATACCTGGATGTACATGATGAAACTAAGGATAACAGGCTGGAGCATATTTTTATGATACAGTATAACAACACTCAAGAAGGAAACCCATTTCAGGCCAGTATTTATCCTAATGCAAAGCAAGTAAGTGTTAATTCCGGAAACGGAAGTTTTGCGGCTACCCAATCTTTTTATAATTCTTATGATGATGCTGATTTACGCAAAAGAAATCAGCAAGGATGGTTTTATACCAGTTATTTTGAAAGAGGTAACGGTGCCCCACTGGAGCTTGGTGCTCCTTACATCTTCAAGCATTTTAATATCACCGCCGCCGGAACTCAGGGTAGAGCTGGGACCAATCAAAATCACCTGAATGTTCCCGTTATTCGGTACGCAGAAGTTTTGTTGATCTATGCTGAAGCGCAAAACGAAGTGACGGGGCCTACTCCAGCTGCCTACACCGCGTTTAAACGAATTAGAGACCGGGCGCAACTAACCACTCCCGGCATTGGCACATACACTCAGGCTACTTTCAGAGAAGCGGTGTGGCGCGAAAGATGGCATGAGTTAGCTTATGAGCAAATTACCTGGTTTGACATGGTTCGTTTGCGTAAGGTATTTAATGAAACTACTAAAAGCTTCGACAATTTTGTTGGTCACGTGAACCTAAGCACTAATCAGACGTTGCAGGAAAAGCATTTGTTATTTCCATTACCTGCTTCTGAAATGCTGAATAATCCAAATTTGAGGCCGCAAAATCCTGGCTATTAATTTTTATGATTGGTTAGTTGGAAGCTTGGTACGATTGTACCAGGCTTTTTTTATTCCATTCAATTTAGCATATTCTACTGCCGTCATATAAGGTTATGCTTTTATACTGCCAATCCGTCCGCTCTATTCGTTGCAGACCGTTTTTCATGTCTAAATTTCTGTAATTAGAAATTCTAAACGGTCCAACAATTGTATGTTTAAACATATATTATATTTAAACATGAAAAAAATACTTCATAAAGCTGCTGAACGTGGCTTCGCTGATCATGGGTGGTTGAAGGCTGCCCATTCTTTTAGCTTTGGAAACTACTATAACCCGGCTAAATCTCACTTTGGTTTACTAAGAGTTTTAAATGATGATATCGTTGCACCAGGCATGGGGTTTGGAAAGCACGGACACGATAACATGGAGATCGTGACGATCCCTCTCAAGGGAGCGCTTGCTCACAAAGATAGCTTAGGGTCGGAAGGAGTAATTAGGTATGGAGAGATTCAGGCAATGTCTGCCGGAAGCGGAATTCAACA
The DNA here is from genome assembly GCA_036388375.1 of Pedobacter sp. Classification (GTDB taxonomy): domain Bacteria; phylum Bacteroidota; class Bacteroidia; order Sphingobacteriales; family Sphingobacteriaceae; genus Paradesertivirga. The sequence goes on from DASVRX010000225.1 coordinate 18,388, forward strand.
TTCCGAATTTAATGCATCTGCAACAGAAGAAGTTAATCTGCTTCAAATCTGGGTGTTCCCGAAAGTGAGAAATATTGAACCAAGGTATGATCAAAAAATCAATTTATCTGGTATTAAAAATGAGTTCCAGTTATTAGTATCGCCGGAAAGACATCCCGAAACAATGTGGATAAATCAAGACGCCTATTTCTCTTTAGGGAACCTGGATGCAGGTACCTCAATAGATTATGTGCTTAATAAGAGTACTAATGGCACATATTTATTTGTTATTGACGGCGAAGTGGAAGTTGGCGGTGAAAGATTAGGTCGCAGAGATGCAACGGGAATTTTGGAAACTGAAAAGTTTAGCATTCTATCTCACACCCAATCTCAAATTTTGTTGATTGAAGTTCCGATGGAGTAACTAGAAATCCCGAAGAAAGAGATAGTGATCTTCCTTAGAGGTCATCAAGGTTTTGTGAGCTTTGGTTTTGTCTTTATAACCAAGTAAATGAAGTGTACCATGAATAATAACCCGGTGCAGTTCATCCCTTTCAGATACCTTATATTGATTGGCATTTTCCTTAATCCGGTCTATGCTTATAAAGATATCTCCAATAATTACCTCCGAGGATTCACTGTTATCGAAAGTAACAATGTCGGTAAAAGTATCGTGCTTAAGATATTGCTGATTGATTTCCAGTAGATAGTTGTCGGTGCAAAATATAAAATTAAGCTCCTTTAACTTTTTACCTTCAGATTGGATGGTTTGCCTGATCCAGTTTCGAACCTTGTTTTTTTCTTTTAATGTGAAAGAGATATCTTCAGAAAAAAATTGAATAGGCAATTGGCTCATTAAACTTTGAAATGTAACTCTACCTCGTTGCCTTTAAGATTGAATATACATTGATCGGCAAGATGTTTAATAATGAAAACACCGCGGCCGGTTAAATTTTCAATATTTTCTGGTGCAGTAGGGTCTGGAAGGCGATTGTAATCAAAACCTTCGCCTTCATCGGCGATTGTAAATTGCAAACGTTTTCCTGAATGCACTTCAAGATTTATATATACTTTTTTACTCTCGTCTTGTTTATTGCCATGAATAATAGCATTGATGGTAGCCTCACTAAGGCAAGTCAGCATATTAGCATAGGTGTCGTCACCGATATTATATTCCTCTTTTAAGGTGTCTACAAAATTCTCTACAGAAGTTATGCTATCAACTTTTGAAGGTAATTGCAGGGTATATAACACCGTATCGTCTGACATATCTACGCGATTTGTGATCATAGATTATTTTGTATTTAAAAGTCTAAAATAGTCACCTACTTTCAATTTATAAAATGAATTGAGAGATGGTGGTACAGTTTTTAATAATTCGAGTTCGCGAAGTTTGATTTTCTTGAATTCTTCGAGCACAATTTTATTATTCGGAGCTTGATCTTTTCCTTCTTTGCTCTTCCGTTGTGTGTCTAATTCGCGCTCTCGATCAGCTTTATCAGCTTCCAGGAGTTTTGTTAAAATTTCTTGCTGTCTATTTAACGTTTCCTGCTGAATTTTCTTGTGTACGAGATCACTCTCGGTTTGTTCCATTTCTTTCGTCAATTTATCAAGATTGCCTAACGTACCCTTGCCATCTTTATTCAATTCACGATTAATATTTTGGAGTGCTTGTCTTATTAATTGCTGCTCACGAGCCATTTTAGCCAACCCCTCGCTCATTTGGCCTTTCTCTCCTGAAGCACCCTGTGTACCTTGCTTACCCGGCTGCTGACCTGATTTCTGCATCTGTTCGCGGGCTTTCTGCATATTCTTATTTAGTTGATCCTGCATTTTGCTCAGTTCAGAAAGGCTCGGACTTTTACCCTTGCCTTTACCTTTTCCCGATTTTGCATTTTTCATAGCCTGCTGCAATTGCTCCTCAACTTCACTAAGCATCAGGGCCAGGTTATTGATGGAAGTCATCGCATATTGTTGGTTGCGGTTGGCTTCCGATGTTCTTCGTTCAGCAAGTTGCTGTAAAGCTAAGTCGATATTTGTGTTTATTGTTTGAATTTCTTTATTAATTACCGATTCGATCTGCGGAACTTCACGGCTTAAAGTATAAAGGCTTTCCTGAACCATTTTAAGATTGTCTTTAATTTCTTTCTGCTTCTCGGTATGTTTTAAGTAGACCGGATCATTTACAGAGGTGCCTTTTAAACTCTGCATCACCTTTTCCTGATCAAAAGAGGACGTTAACAAGTTCGCTAAAATTTCCCGTAGATTCTGCATGTTTACCTGCATATCCCCCATTTCGTCTTGCTGCTTCATTTGCTCCATCTTCTTTGCCATCTTCTGGAGCTGTTCAGCGGCTTTTTTCTGACTTTCAGCAGCTTTACTATTTTTTTTATCCTCAAGCTCTTTGCTGCTTTCTTCCTGCTCTTTATCAATCTGCTGCTGCTCGTCTTGCGTGTTTTCGATGTTGTTCTTTTGTTCTAAATCTTCGTTTTTCTGCTGAAGCTCTTTTAAATCCTTTTGAACCTTATCGAACTGGTCCTTCATTTGGTCCTGCTTCTCTTTCAACGCTTTGTTATCAGCATTTTTCTTTTGGGATTCGTTTGCCAGTTGTTCTTGTTTTTTTGAGAGATCCTGGATCTTATCAATCGTATTGGTCAGTTTTTGATCGAATTCAAGCTGTTTGTAAAGCTCTAAAATTCTGTCTAATTCTTTTTGAAGCGCTTTGTTATCCAATTGCATTTTGGACACCTCTTGTTGTGTTTGATTCTTATTGTTCTGTTCCAGCAACTTCTCAATGTTCTTTAAAAGATCCTTTGTCTTCTCATCCAGAACGTTATTAAATAAATCTTCTATTTGCTTCTGCTTCTCTAACATCTCTGGCGACGGTTTTTGTAGATCTTGCTGCTCAAGCTGTTTTTGCTTATTCTCTTTTTTGATATCGTTAACCAGATTTTCAAGCGCTTTCTGCTTTTCTAGCAATTTCTCGACATCTTTCTTTTCTTCGTAGCTGAGTGTCTTTTTATCAATCAGATCCTGAGTTACCTTTTTAGCTTCACGTTCTAACTGCGCGGCCTGGCGAATGGCCTGCTCCATTTTCTTCTCAATCGCTTTAGATGATTGCTCGATACTTTTTTCAGTTTCTTCAATTGTTGGAAGTTTGAGCGTTTTTGTTGTAGACCTGGAAACTTTAGATCCATGGACACCGTCGTTATCAAAAATTTCAAAATAGTATTCTACATTCTGACCTGGTGCAGCATTCACTGTTTTTAAATCCCATACGTGGAGGAAATTACTTTGTAAAGCATTCCGATCAAAAGCAATGGCTTTACTGTCAGATTTAATCACTTTTTCACCAGCCAGAATTTTGTAATTAAATCGCAGGGCCGAGAAACCGTAATCATCGCTAACCTGACCAACAAAATACAGCATCTTCGAGTTGAGTGAATCAGGTCGCTCGTTTACCAGAATAGAGGGATTTAGATCCGGGATAACCTTAATGGTATAAGTTGCTACATCAGTTGTACTAACTTCTTCGTTAATAGGCCTTGTTGTAAACGATGCATTCTGCATCGCCCTGAAGGAATAATTAAACTGATTTTCGCCGGCAGGTTTTAAACTTAGGCTCTTGTTACCAAGATTTAAGAGGATGCTGCTACTATTATCCGTTTTAAACTTCCAGTTTATTTTGGTTCCTACCGGGACAGTTAGATCGCCCGAATTGCTAATAGATTCATTCTTCTTTCCTATGTAGGAAGGATATTCTAGGTACGCGTCATAGTTAAGAAGTGATGGCTTTTGCTTTACTTGAATGGTGTAAGGTTCAGAACTGAACTCTCCGGCTATAAGGCGTACTTTTTTACTGCTTTGCAAATTCCGGAAAGAATAAGAGAAGCGTATAATATTTTCCT
>DASVRX010000226.1:0-10885 GCA_036388375.1 Pedobacter sp.
TGCTCTGCATTTTAAAAAGAAGCTTTTTTAAACTAAATTTGCAAAAAAGACAATATGAAATTATTGGTTTGTATAAGTAACGTTCCGGATACTACCACAAAAGTAACTTTTACTGACAATAATACACAATTCAATACCGCAGGCGTACAATTTATCCTAAATCCATCAGATGAAATTGCACTTTCGAAAGCGATTGAGCTGGCTGAAGGAGATGGAGGCAATGTAACCGTTATTCATGTTGGTGAAGCTTCCGCTGAACCTACCATCCGTAAAGCCCTTGCTATCGGTGCACATGATGCGGTGAGGGTTAATGCTTATCCGCGGGATGCGTTTTTCGTAGCTTCGCAGATTGCTGCTTACGCCCGTGATAAAAACTTTGATCTTATTCTTGCGGGAAGAGAATCAATCGACTACAACAATGCTTTGGTTGGCGGTATGCTTGGCGAGTTTTTGAATATTCCGGTGGTGTCTGGAATTACAAAGCTTGACAAAAACGGAAGTCAAATTTCCGTTCAAAGAGAAATTGAAGGTGGAAAAGAATTAATCGATGTTAATTTACCGGCTATTGCAACCTGCTCTGAAGGGGTTGCCGATGTGAAAATTCCAAACATGAGAGGGATCATGTCTGCACGTTCAAAGCCGCTTGAAGTGATTGAAGCAGTTAACACCGAAAACTTTACCGATATTATTGAATATACTACTCCGCCTCCACGAGGTGCTGTAAAAATGTTATCGGCCGATGAAACCGGAAAGCTGGTAGAACTTTTACACACTGAAGCAAAGGTAATTTAACCGTAAACTGATTATTACATGGCTGTTTTAGTATATACAGAGCAAGTAGAAGGCACTTTCAAAAAATCGGCCTTCGAAATTGTTGCTTATGCGAAAGAAATTGCGAAGAGCACAAACACACAAGTTGTTGCTCTGTCAATTGGCGAGGTAGCCGAAGAAAGTTTGAAAGTACTGGCCAATTATGGTGCTGATAAAGTTCTGATTGCCCGCAACCCCAAACTGCTTTCGTTTTCAAGTGCTGCTTATGCACATATTATCGCAGAAACTGCAAAAAAAGAAGACGCCGATATTGTTATCCTTTCGAATTCGTTCAGTGGAAAAGGCCTTGCACCTGCATTAGCCATTAAACTAAATGCCGGAGTAGTTGCCGGCGCGGTTGAACTGCCACAACTAAGTTCGGGCAAGTTTTTGGTTAAGAAGTTGGCCTTTTCAGGGAAAGCCTTTGCAATGGTTGAGATGTTAACCGATAAAAAAGTAATTTCAGTTAACCCCAATTCGTTCACTTTCTCAGAATCGATCGCAACTGCTGCTATTGAAGAGTTTGATGTGGAACTAAGTACTGAACTCTTTCAAACTGAAGTAAAAGAGACTATAAGATCTACAAATAAAGTATCCTTACCTGAAGCTGAAATTGTTGTTTCAGGAGGTCGCGGCTTGAAAGGACCGGAAAATTGGAACCTATTAGAAGAACTGGCTGATTCTTTGGGCGCCGCTTTGGCTTGCTCAAAGCCGGTTTCCGATTCAGGCTGGCGCCCGCACGAAGAACATGTGGGCCAAACAGGTATTGTGATTAGTCCGAATTTATATATAGCCGCAGGAATATCAGGAGCAATCCAACACCTCGCGGGAGTGAGTTCTTCCAAAACAATAGTGGCTATTAACAAAGATCCTGAAGCGCCAATTTTTAAAGTTGCAGATTATGGCATAGTTGGTGATGCTCTTGAAATAATACCCGAATTAACACAAGCAATTAAAGCATTTAAGGGTTAAATGTAAAGCCAGATTTGGCCTTTTTATATGAAGAAAATTAAATTAGATATAGTAGGATTATCATATAGCCAGACCCAATCTGGTGCTTACGCTTTAGTTTTAGGAGAAGTTAACGGCAGGCGAAGATTGCCTATAATAATTGGGGGATTTGAGGCGCAGGCAATTGCTATTGAGATTGAAAAGATGACGCCGAGCAGGCCTCTCACACACGATCTATTCAAGTCGTTCGCACTGGCTTATAATATTACTGTTGAAGAAGTTATTATCTATAATTTAGTAGATGGAATCTTTTTCGCAAAGTTGGTTTGCAACGATGGTAAGAAATCGCTGGAGATCGATGCCAGAACATCTGACGCAATTGCGCTTGCAGTAAGATTTGAATGCCCTATAAACACCTACGAGTTTATTTTATCTACAGCAGGAATTATGATTGAAGGGAACGACTTTGTGTTTCTTGAAAACATGGAAGCTCCGGCCGAAGAAAAGATGGCTACATCTGCTACAAATTATTCCGCTTTAAGCGAAGATGAGCTGAAGGAAAAACTCCAGCAGGCGTTGACCGAGGAAGCATATGAGAAGGCGGCAAAGATAAGGGATGAGCTTTCTAAGAGGAAATCGTCTTAATCCAATTAAGCTACAGTTGTCGCTAAACAAAAACGCAGGTTGTTAAACAGCCTGCGTTTTTTTTATGATTGAATATCACTTCCTTATTGAGCCACAGCACTTTGCTGCCTATTTTCTATACTTACAAAATCACGTTCGGTTTCGCCCACATATACCTGACGAGGTCTGCCAATGGGTTCTTTATTTTCACGAAGTTCTTTCCATTGCGCAATCCATCCCGGGCAGCGGCCTAAAGCAAATAAAACAGTGAACATTTCGGTTGGGAAACCTAATGCACGGTATATGATGCCGGAATAAAAATCAACATTGGGGTATAATTTACGATCTGCAAAGTATGGGTCATTCAGTGCTGCTTCTTCTAATTGCTTAGCAATGTTCAGTACCGGATCGTTAATGCCTAATTTATTTAAAATATCATCGCAGGCTTTTTTGATGATTTTAGCACGCGGATCGAAGTTTTTATAAACGCGGTGGCCAAACCCCATCAGACGGAAAGAATCATTCTTATCTTTAGCCTTCGCAACCCACTTAGCTGTGTCGCCACCATCATTTTTAATTTTCTCGAGCATTTCAATTACAGCCTGATTAGCTCCGCCATGCAAAGGGCCCCAGAGCGCTGCAACACCTGCAGCTACAGATGCATACAAATTACAGTCAGAAGATCCAACGATACGAACCGTTGATGTAGAGCAGTTTTGCTCGTGATCTGCGTGTAAAATCAACAACTTATTCATGGCATCGATAACAACCGGATCTACAGTTGACTTGCCAAACGTCATGTTCATAAAGTTGCTTACGTAATCAGCATTTTTATCAGCAGGAAGATATGACTGACCAAGTGTATGTCTTTGAATATAAGCGACTATTGCAGGCAACTTTGCCATCAACTTTACAAGCGTTAAGTTTTGTTCAGCTTTTGTTGCCTGAAGATTTAAGCTTTCGGGAAAGAATGCTGATAAAGCAGCAGTGATGGAACAAAGCTTAGCCATTGGATGGCCATCCTGAGGAAACGCAGCCAAAATCGCCTTTAACTCTTCAGGGACATCCGAATGTTCCTTTAACAAGGCTTCAAAATCATTTAACTGCGACTGATTGGGCAATTCGCCATAAATTAACAAGTAAGAAACTTCAATAAATGAAGATTTCTCTGCTAACTGCTCAATCGGATAACCTCTATATTTTAAAATACCTTTTTCACCATCGAGAAACGTGATAGCGCTTTTTGTACATCCTGTATTTTTATAACCGCTGTCTATAGTGATATAACCGGTCTGATCGCGAAGCTTTGAAATATCAATTGCTTTTTCGTTCTCGGTGCCGGTAATTACCGACAGATCATACTTTTTATCACCTAGTGTTATAGAAGCTGTTTCAGACATAAAATTTGGATGTGCATGGCAAAAATAATCAAATCTGCCTTTTTATGAAGTTAATTCTTGCATCAACAGTAATTTTATAGTAAAATAAATTGCTGTACCTGGTGTGCTAAGTAAATATCAGGTTAAAATAAAGCGGAACCAAACTGGCTCCACTTCAATAAGCTTAATATTGACCGATTAACGGCTTAAATTAAAACCATAGGCAATTCTTAATGCTACCTGACCAAGGTTTCCACCGTTTTGAGAAAATCCTTCATAACGCAGACCTAAGTCTATTCCGTTATTGAAGCCTAATCCAATTCCGGGAGCATATACAAAAGCTGTTCCCTGACCATCATCGGTTCCAAATGCAGCGCCAACTTCTCCGGAAACGTAAAAACGTGCCATCGGAAAAACTTTAATACCCGCTTTAAGCGGTACATATCCAACACTTCCGCCACCCAAATCATCCTTGACAGAAAAGTTAGTATAACCTAAGGAAAGCAATCCGGATACATTGCTGTAAAAATCCTTTTGCAAACGCAGATCACCACCTACTGCAATATTAAAGGCATCATCGGTGGGTAATCCCAAACTTAAACCAATTCCTAAACGTGTGTCGCGAGAATCGCCGGAAGGCTCCTTAGTTTGCGCTCTCACGGAATTCGTGATTAACAATACGGCTAGAACAATAGCCATACCTAATTTTTTAGTGTTCATCATATCAATCTTAACTATGTTAAATATTATGACCGCATAACATCAACTGTTGATAATTGTTTTCTTACGACTTACTAATGCAGTATGTATAAGGTGCTTATTGAAATGGCTTAATGAAACTTTTAATCCTTGCACGCGTAAACGGTAACAGTCTAATTAAGTTGGGCGGCAGGTATGAAAAAACAAATTCTCATTGTAGATGATGAGTTAAGTATTTTAAAACTTTTGAATTTTGTTTTATCTAAAGATTATGATTTAATAATTAAAAACAGTGGGGTTGACGCGTTTAACTGGCTGGAAGAGGGCAACGATCCCGACTTAATTATTTCCGACCTGCACATGCCTTATTTTGATGGAAGTTCTTTCATCAGAAACTTAAAGGTAAGCGGTTTTTACCGCGATACTCCTGTTATACTGCTCTCTGGTGCCGAAGATTTAGATAAAAAGGTTAATGAATTATCCATAAAAGTGGAAAGTTACATTCAAAAGCCCTTTAATCCTGATCAATTAAAAGCAATTATAAATCATCTAGTAGCAAATTAAGCATGATTTTGACATCAGAATTAAATCTATCCCAACAAACTGGTTTAAACGTTAAAATTGCTTACGCCGGATCTGAGCTGAAGGATATTGTATTACCGGGATTATCATCACGATTCGATGTAGATAGCCGTTCATTATCTCTCAATACAATTGAGAAGTTTTTGAATGAGCAGTCGTTACTTACTTTACCTGATGTAATTATAATTGAGGCTGATAACAAGGATCAATGGATTGGGGTTGTGAGACAAATAAAGCAAAACCCGCTATTGCTGGGTGTTATTGTAGTTGTGATATCGGCGTTTTCGAATAAAAGATGGAAATCTATAGCTATGGATTTACATGTACACGACTTTTACACTTACCCCTTCCCTCTCGACGATCTATCTGAACGTTTAAGTTTCCTGGTAAAGTTTAAATTGATTAAACCTAAGCTCGCTTTCTTATCGCAGATTATCGACGTGACATACAGAACTCCTGTAATGAAACGAATTTTCGACATATTCTCATCGGGGATTGCACTTGTTTTGATATCGCCATTACTGCTACTTGTCGCGTTGATCATAAAGCTGGAATCAAAGGGACCTGTTCTCTATAAAAGCAAACGTGTTGGTACTGGTTATAAAATTTTTAATTTTTATAAGTTCCGGTCAATGCGAGTGGGTGCGGATAAAGAAATTGCAGAGTTATCTAACTTAAACCAATATACAGGTGAAGAAGGGAAATCTGCATTTGTGAAATTCAAAAACGATCCTCGGATTACCCGGCTGGGCCAATTTCTAAGAAATACCAGCATTGACGAACTTCCGCAATTATACAATGTTTTTAGAGGAGATATGTCTCTTGTAGGTAACAGGCCACTTCCCTTATATGAAGCAGAAATGTTAACCTCAAATGAGTGGACACAACGTTTTTTAGGCCCGGCAGGTTTAACCGGCTTATGGCAAATAAGTAAAAGGGGGAAAAACGACATGTCGGAAATTGAGCGCAAAAGGCTCGACAATTTTTACGCAAAACACCATTCTTTCTGGCTTGATATAAAAATAATTTTTGGAACATTCCCAGCCTTATTTCAGAAAGAAAAGGTTTAAGCTAAGTGAACATTAAATTGATTTATTGATTTTTAATGCATATTTTAAATAACGCAGCGTGGCTAGAGGAATTTCAACTTCCATATGAAAAATATGATGAGATTCCTCAACATTTTTTTGATCAAATCAATTCAAACTTAGATTCGATTAATTCCAAAGAACCAGAAGTTAGCATTCTTATTTCCGCCTGGAACGAAGAAGTAAATATATTACGATGCGTTGCAAGTCTTTCGAACATAAAGACATCCCGAGCATTGGAAATTATTGTAATCAACAACAACTCGAAAGACAATACGCAATTAACGCTAGATCGTCTGCATGTAAAGTCTTTATTTGAAAGTGCACAGGGTTGCGGTCCGGCACGGCAATTAGGACAGGAAAACGCTTTAGGAAAATACATTCTTTTAGCCGATGCGGATTGCTTTTATCCTTCTTGCTGGGTTGATAAAATGATTAATGTCCTTGAAGAAAAAAATGTTGTTTGTGTGTACGGTAGATACTCTTTTATAAGCGAGCCCGGTTTCCCAAGATGGAAGCTTAAGATGCTTGAGATTATGAAAGATATCATAGCGGAATTCAGGCACATTAACCAGCCATATCTTAATACCTATGGAATAAGTATGGGTTATATTAAAGAATACGGATTAAAGGTGGGTTTTATAAAAACTAAATTTTGGGGCGACGATGGCCAACTCGCACTTGGCTTGCTTGATTATGGAAAAATCAAACAGGTGAGGTCAAATAAGGCAAGAGCATGGACGGGCCCAAGAAGCCTTCAAAGAGACGGCACCTTATTCCAAGCCTTAAAATTAAGACTCAGTAAAGAACTTAGGCGTTTTCTTTCTAATTTCAAAACCCATTCTCCCGAGAGGATGAATAAATAAGTATTATCTATTCGCGTTAAATCTACATGTTAAATCATTTTGAAAACGTTACCCTCCTAATAACTCATTATAACAGAAGTAGCTCGCTCGACCGGTTACTAAAATCCTATCATGACTTGGGATGCTCATTTGGAGATATTGTAGTTTCTGATGATGGCAGTAAACAAGAGCATATCAAAAGGCTGAAAGAACTGAGAAGCCTTTATTCTTTCAATTTGATCACTTCAGAAAAAAACAAAGGACTAGGAAATAATATTAATAAGGGCCAGGATGCGGTGAAAACGCTTTATACGTTATATGTACAGGAGGATTTTGAGCCTGCCCCTGATTTTGCCTTGCATTTTAAAAATGCCCTGGACATTATGGAAAGTGACACTCACTTCGATATCGTTCGCTTCTATTCCTACCTGAAGTACCCTTATTTAAAACCGTATAAAAATGGTTTCTCAGAAATGTATATCAAGCCCTGGTCGCCTGATTATCTAAAGATATATTATTATAGCGATCATCCTCATTTACGGCGCAGTACATTTTTTGAAAAGTTTGGCAGGTATGCCGAGGGCTTAAAAGGAGACAAGACGGAGTATAAAATGTGTGTGTCTTTTATTCGAAATGAAGGAAAAGGCCTTTTTTTTGATGATTATAAAGGACTATTCTATCAAAAAAATTCGGACGAAGAACCGAGTACTATGACTCGTGGCAACTTGTCTCAAAGCTCTAACTTCTTCATCTCTATCATTAGAGATGTTTACAGGCAGTTTAAATACAACTACGATTTAAACCGATAACCTGATGAAGTAACACTGTTATTTGGAGAGGTGGATTCTGGCTTTATAAGATACTCTTAGAACTCAGGCCTTCTTCATCCAGTATCATCTGCAATCCAACTGACTCAAATTTACCCCGTTAATTACCACATCAAATTCGGTCCTTCTATTTAATTGCTGGTCGTTCTCAGAACAGTTTATTCCATCAAAGCAGCGGTTTACAAGACGGCTTTTACCGTAATATTCCACTTTGATACGATTAGCTTTAATTCCATTAGAGATCAGATAGGTTTTAGTCGCCTCGCCTCTTTTTAATGATAATGATTTGTTATAATTTGAAGAAGCCCGACTGTCGCAATGGCTGGAGGTTATGATGTTAATCTCAGGATGTGATTTCATTAATGCGACAAGGTTATCTAATGTAGGCTTCGAATCTGAACGGAGAAAGTGCTTGTCCAGATCGTAATAGATATTTGGAATATTAAAAGCTCGTTTTAGAGAATCGCAGTTCTTTACAACCCAGCGTTGTGAACTTTGGGCCTTATCAAGCATAAAATTTACTCTAATTGTTGAGTCTGATCGAATGCCGGTAGTACTTATAAACTGCCTCTTAGTTACATAGTCCGGATTAAATCCTATAACTTCATAATCTGTTTCCTTATCAAGCTCAAATCCGAAATTACCATTACGATCTACTTTAAGGGTATCGATGCCTTCAGAAGTTCTTAAATAAACTACACTGCCTGGCCAAGCTACATTGGTACGTCCGTCTACTATCTTACCGGCAATTTTTATAGAATAACTTTCACGGGTATAGCTATAAATATCGTCATTACCGGCACGGTTTGAGCTAAAATAACCACTCTTACCATCATCTGATCTTATTAAACCAAAGTCATCTGCAAAAGAATTTATAGGAGCGCCCAAATTATGAGGAATACCCAAAGGCCTTAAATCTTTAATCATAACCTCAAACACATCTAGTCCTCCCAAGCCGGAGTATCCGGTAGAAGAAAAAAACAATATGTTATCCTTTCCCCAGAAGGGAAACATCTCATCGCCTTCGGTATTAATTCTACGGCCCATATTTACGGGCTTTGCCCATTGTTTGCCTCCGGAGGTTCTTACACTGTAATATAAATCCTTCCCACCGAAACCACCCGGCATATCAGAAACAAAAATCATAACATTACCATCACTGCTCAACGCCGGGTGCCCAACCGAGTAGTTATCGTTATTGAAAGAAACATCTTCAATTTTATTCCAGTTTGTGCCGGTTGCGGTAAAAAGCTTCAGTTTTACTGTGCCATTGTTACTTTTGCCGGCTTTAAAGCCGTTGTAATTATTGCGTGTAAAGATCAAAGAGCCATCTGGCGCAACAACCGCAGGCCCTTCATGATACCGGGTATTTATATTTCCTTTTAGAAGTTTGGAGTTTGTGCTTGATAATTTCTGGTTTCCACCATATATTTTTTCATTGTAAACACCTAAAGTTTTACTGTCGTTACTAGTGGGTGCTGTATCGTCATCATTTACTTTGTATAGGCCGGCATTAGCACTGCTTTTTGTAGAATCAATCTTGATTTTAGTGATTTTATCTAAATTCTCATAAAAATACAAGTTACTAAAAGGGGTATTATCCCAGCCAAAAACGTTTTTTACCACCTGATCAGGCTTTCGGTTACTTACATATATCAAGCCTTTCTTGTACCAGGCGGGCGAGTAATCTGATGCTGCTGTGTTTAAGTCGGTTTGATACACTACCCAATCAGAATTTCCCTGAAAAGATGCTGCTCCTGATTTTATAAAAGAAGAGGCACGTTTATCTTTAGGAACCATGCTCAAATATTTGCGATACCACTTTTCAGACTCTTCATATTTTTCTTTGTTAGCGAGTGCTTCGGCATAATAAAGTGCCCATTCAAATTTCATATTCGGCTGCTCTACCAACTTACTGAACCACAATAAAGCTTCATCGTAATTTCGAATATTCCGATTGCTTATTGCCATCATTTCCTGCGCGATAACCAGATTAGAATCAGCTATTAAAATCGGTGTTAAATATTTTATAGCAGTCACATAATGCAGCTTTTTATAATGCTGCTCTGCAAGGTTCAATTGAGCTTTCAATCTAGACTGAGCTGCAAGCTGCTGCAAGGAGCCAAGTAAAAGGAAAAGAGTAAATAACCAGTAAGATTTATTTTTCGAGAGCATATTAGAAATATCTTGGAGTAATCACTTTTGATCGCTGGAAGCCGAACTCGTAGCGAAGCATTAGTTCGTGGCTGCCTGAATTATAATTTCCTAATTGAGTTGTATTATAATCATAAGCGTAACCAAAACGAATTTGCGGTGTAGCCTGAATCTCGAGTAATCCGGAAATATCCGCGCCAGTTCTATACTGCACACCTATTGATATGGCATCTTTAATCCAAAGACTTGTATTTATATCTGCCTCCAGCGGAGCACCAGACACACCCTTAAAAAGGACAGATGGCTTTAGTTTAAAACTGTTGTTTAATGAAAACACATATCCTGTCATTAGGAATACGTGAAATGCTTGGCGGTTTTGATCGCTAGTTTGCGAGCCAGGTAAAATATTATTCATAAGCTTGGGCGAAGATAGCCCGGCATAGAAACGGTCTGTATTATAGTAAACCCCGGTGCCGACATTGAAAATACTTTTTTTATTGTTACCCATAAATGCAGGATCGGTCGAAAGGCCTGAAGGATCGAGTTCTATCGAATTATAGTCAGTATTAAACTGACTTATACTTCCTTGCAGCCCAAAAGATAAGCTTGCCTTCTCCATACGAATTCGATAGGCATAACTGGCCACTGCACCTGTATTTGAGGTTCTACCTAATTTATCACTGAATAATTGCAGTCCTAAACCAACTTTCTTACCGTCTATAGGCGCATCTATTGTAAATGTTTGAGTTTTTGGTGCTCCTTTGATTCCAGACCACTGGCTTCGCATTAAAGCTGTGGCCGATATTACATTCCGGCTTCCGGCATAAGCCGGATTAATGGCAAGGGTATTAAACATGTATTGCGTATACATAGCATCTTGCTGGGCAAAAACGCAGTTGTGGAATACTATAAATAAGAGAGTTAAT
>DASVRX010000227.1:0-12480 GCA_036388375.1 Pedobacter sp.
TTTTGTGTTGATCAAGGAAACCGTTTGGATTGGTGCCTCATATAGAGCAGGTGTTAACTTGTGGAAAAAAACAGATTGGAATAGTGGTGCATTTAATCAAAATTCGTTGGTAGGTGTGGTAGAAGCATTTGTTATGAAAAATCTTCGGGTAGGTTATTCTTACGATTATTCATTATCAGATTTGGCAGATTACGAGAATGGAACACATGAGATCTCTATAGGGGTTGTATTGAATTCCAAATCTAAAGCCAACAAAAAAAGTGCGCAACTTACACCTCGCTACTTTTAAATTGTGCTCTGAATGAAATACAAAAAGTTTTTACTGGCATCACTGTTGTGTTCGGCGGTTTATTTTAATCCTGAGATCATTTTCTCGGATAATATCAAAGAAGCCAACCGGTATTATGAATCATACGATTATAAGCTAGCGCTTAATATATATGAGAAAATAATGCAAAAAAAACCAACACTTGAAGTGGCTCAAAAGCTTGCAAATTGCTATCGGTTTATAAATGATTCGCGAGGTGCAGAAGCTGCATATGCTAAAGTGCTGACTTTCTCAGGCGCAGATGCCATTACTTATAAGTTCTATGCAGATGCGTTGAAGCAAAACGGCAAATTCGAAGAAGCGAAAAAAAATTATACCTTATTTGGTCAAAAACTTCCTGCGAAAGCAGAAGAAGCAACACGCCTGGCAAATACCACAGAAGTGGGAAGAATGTGGGCCGAAAATCCGGATGCAAACGTACAGATATCAAATGTTAAATCTCTAAACAGCGAAAATTCCGATTTTTCTCCTGTTAAATTGGGAGAAGATATAGTAATTACTTCAGACAGATGGTTTGTAAAAAGTGAGGATGAGAAAAAGAACGCGCCAGTATATGGTTGGACAGGAAACCCTTATTTGAAACTATATCAAGCAACAAAAAAGGGTGAAGCTTTTACAGTTGCCCTTTTGCCAACGATTAACCAGCAGTACCATACGGGTCCGGCTACTTTTTCTTCAACAGGTGATACGGTTTTCTTTACTGTAACCGAAGCTCCATTAGTAAAAAAGAAGAGCACCTTATTGCCAACTAAGAAAATTTTTACAGCCATTAAAAATGGTGCCTCTTGGTCTACACCGCAACCCATTTCTCTAAATAGCCAAGACTATTCTATCCAACATCCTGCGCTTTCGCCTGATGGTTCTGTGCTTTATTTTGCGTCGGATATGCCGGGCGGACAAGGTGGGATGGATATTTACTTTACTAAAAAGCAAAGTGGCGGTAAATGGGGTACTCCTGTAAATTGTGGCACAAATGTTAATAGTTCTGAAGATGATGTTTTTCCATCAATCAGATTAGATGGTAGACTTTACTTTGCATCAAAAGGGCATGTGGGTATGGGGGGCTTAGATATTTTTGTAGCTCAAGGAAGCAATAATGTATTTGAATTAGCCGAGAACTTAAAAGCGCCGATCAATACCACTAAGGATGATTTCAGTATTACGTTTACCGATGATTTAAACGGTTATCTGGCGTCTAACCGCCCTGGAGGAATGGGACTTGATGATATTTATTCATTTACTATTACTCCTCAAAAACCTGTTTTATTTTTTGCAGTAGATGGTGAAGTAACTGATAAATCAACAAATTCTGTTTTAAGTGGTGTTGAAGTTATACTTCTTAATAAAACAACTAATCAACAATCAAGTGCTGTTTCTGATGTTCAGGGGAAATTTCATTTTGACCTGGCTCCGGATATGGAATATGTTATTACCGGGAATCAAACCAAGTACTATTCAAAAATGGAGGGTTTGATATCTACAGTGGGCCAAACTGAGTCAACGGTGTTTAATGTAAAATTTGAGCTTGAACGTTCAAAAGATACTTACATGGTTAAACTCAATAACATTTATTACAATTTTGATAAATGGAGTATCAGGCCAGATGCTGCTAAGGAATTAAATAAAGTAGCCAGCTTCATGACTAATATGAATAATATCAATGTGGAGCTACGCTCACATACCGATGCGAGAGGGAAAGCTATTTACAACAAATGGTTATCGCAAAAACGGGCAGACTCAGCAGTGGATTATCTTAAAAATCAAGGCATTGCATCTTCGCGATTGACAGCCGTTGGCTTAGGTGAGACAGAGTTGCTTAACCGTTGCAGCAGTGGTGTTAAATGCTCTCTAAGTGAACATCAGGTAAATCGCCGAACTGAGTTTAAAGTTGTTAAAATTAATCCGGTAGCTAAAATCTGGACTTCGCCTTATAAAATGAAGTAATCAATTGCTTAAGAGCAATTGATTACGTTTGCTAGCCATTCAACAGATCCAAAACCTGTTTTGACGATTCGCTGGTGTTCACCTTATCAATTATTTTTTTAATTACTCCATTTTTATCAATCAAGAAAGTTTTTCTGGCTGTGCCCATATATTTCTTGCCGTACATGTTTTTCTCTATCCAAACATTGTAAGCTTCCACAATGCTTTTTTCTGTGTCGGAAATTAGTGTAAACGGAAGTTGATATTTATTCACAAATTTTTGATGAGATTTTTCATCATCTGTACTTACACCAATTACCGCAAACCCTTGTTGCTGTAAAGATTGATAATTGTCGCGAAAATTACAGGCTTCGGCGGTACAACCAGGTGTATCATCTTTTGGGTAGAAATATAAAATTACATCTTTCCCTCTGAAGTCGCTTAAAGAGACAGGGTTTCCATTTTGATCGTTCGCTGTGAATTGTGGCGCTAAATCGCCTTCATTTAATTCGGCCATATTTATTTTATAAACGTTGCATTATAAGTTCTGATGTTCTTTTTTACATCAGTAGCTGTGAATTGTAAAAAGTGCTTACCAGGAGTGAGACCTTCATCGAAAGTATGCCATACCGTAGCTGTTTTGGCATCGTATTCAAACAGCACCCACTGCCCGTCTATAGTGCCACTAAAGGAACCTATTCCCGATAAATTATCTGTCATCTTAAATACAATCTTGCTTATGTCTGACATTGATTTTCCATTACTAATATTAATCGGGCGAATTAAAGGTGCAATAGTATCTAACTGAATGTAAAAGCTTCCAAAAGTTTTTAGACTTGCTTTCAGGAAACCTTTATCGAATTCGCCTCCATGAGACGCACCACGAGAATCAGCAATTACAGCTTTTTCCCTTAGGTATTCGGGAATTGCAACATCGGGTTTGACCCACAAATAATAAGGTTTGTGAATTGGAATGGTGCGCGTATGTATATTATGGATTATTGAATAGGCTTTAGCAGGCCGATTACTAGTTGAATATTTAAAATTGATATTATCATATAATGAGCCCTTCGGGATGACAACTCTCATTCTGTCTGTCTGATAATTACTTGAATCCGAATAAGCGAAAAGCTTAATTCCAGTTTCTGCTGGTTGAGGTATTACTGCCTGGTTGTTTTTCCTGATCCTAAAATTTAACGTGCTGGTGTTGCCCTTTGTGTCTTTTACCACATACTGCACTCGGTGTACAGCATCATCAGCCAGTTCAACTAAACCTGCGTTGATGACGTTTTTATAAATGTTTAGAGGATTGCCAGGTTCGACAAAGCTTTTTTGAACGGTTCGTTTGTAGGAAATCAAAGCCGGATAATCAATATGAGAATTTATCGCGCGGCTATCTTCAAACGCAAATCTTTCAAGTACCGATGTGTAAATGGTTTTGTCATCTAAAATAAGCTCAATAGAGTACAATCCATTTTTATTTCCGCCAGACAGTTGTTGGTCGAAGCCAACAATTCCAAAACCGACTTGCCCGCTAAAGTTTATAATAGGCGATTGATTTAAGTAATAATCACCATTAGAGCCGTTTATCTGGAAATACTGGCTGGGAGTGAGCTCTGAAAATGGCTTATTGTTAATACGGTATATATATAACGCCGATAGCGTTGGCTTAACATTATCAAAAACCTCAAATCCAAATAACTGCGGGTTGATTGTTTCTTCAGTCTTTGTATCGCGCATTTCAAAATGAAGATGCGGCCCACCAGAGCTACCGGTATTACCCGACCATGCAATGATATCGCCTTTTTTAACCGGTATTTCTATCGGAAGCAGCGGGAAGTCGACGGCAAAAGACTCCTTTCGATATTGTAAGTCCTTAACCGTTTGAGCCATTCTAGTATTAAACCGTTGCAAATGTGCGTATACAGACGTGTATCCATTTGGATGGCTGATGTAAATAGCATTTCCAAAGCCGCCTATTTGTACTCTTAAACGGGAGATATAGCCATCAGCAACAGCGTAAACAGGATAACCCTCACGTTGGTTGGTTCTATAATCCAATCCGGAATGAAAGTGATTGCCCCTTATTTCTCCGAAGGAACCGGCCAGGGTAGGGCGGATATCGAGCGGAGCTCTGAAATCCTGGGGGTAATCCATACTTTTAATAATATCCTGAGAAAGGATATTTGACGAGGTTATTAAGAAAAAAGTAATTAATAGTAGGGCTTTATTTGATCTCAAAATCCAAAAGTTTTTCATTTTCCAAATAACCTGTTAACCTGTCTCCTATGTTAATCTTACTAACACCTGCAGGTGTTCCAGTAAAAATTAAATCGCCTTTTTTTAAGGTGATATAATGCGAGATGAAAACGATTAATTGCTCAAACGAAAAAAGCAGGTCTTTTGTGTTTCCCTGCTGTACGGTTAGGTCGTTAATGTCAAGTTTGAAATTTAAATTATAGATATCTTGGTAGTTTCCTTTTGGGATAAAACTGCTAATTGGCGCAGAATTATCAAACGACTTAGCAAGCTCCCAGGGAAGACCCTTTTCCTTGTGCCTTTGCTGAATATCTCTTGCGGTAAAATCAATACCTAATCCAATTTCCTCAAAATAGTTGCCGGCAAACTTCGCTGAAATATGCTTTCCCTCTTTTGAAATCTTTAATACTATTTCAATTTCATGATGAATTTCTTCAGAAAAATCGGGTAAGTAAAATGGTTTATTATCTTTTAAAACTGCTGTATCAGGTTTCATAAAGATCACAGGAGAAACAGGAACTGGATTGTTTAATTCTTTGGCGTGTTCGGCATAATTACGCCCCACAGCAATTACTTTCATAACAGCTAAAGTATTGAGAAATGCTTGCTTTTTCTTAGAGAATAGAAATTCGTTTTACAACAGTTTCATTGCCAACGATAAGACGAATAAAATAATATCCGCTGTTAAAGGATGAAGAAATTGGGAAAGAGTTTATTTGCTCGCCTGCAGGTAAGCGCTGAGAAAGTAATGTTGTGATTTCATTACCTAAAATATCCATTATTTTTATAGTAACATTAGAGTCTTTGTTTACAAAATAAGAAAGATTCAAATGATCAGCTACCGGATTAGGAAAAATTTTAACATTGCTTAGAACTTTCAGATCTGAAGCAGCATTCTTGATGTTACTCTGTTGAGATGGGGGTGTATTACTGGAAGTTGCTTTTTTAAGTTGAAATGGAGGAAGTACAATTTTAACTGATTTGAAGTCCGATGGTTTCCCCGGGCGTGTATCGGTAATCTTAGAAACATTCTTTTGCGAACGTTTCGCTGTATCTAAAATTTCCTCAAACTTAACCTCTTTTAATAGCATAGATCCACCAACAAATGCCGCTTGGGCAGTCATTAAGAGAAAGCTAAATAAAATGACAAGTGAGTAAAATTTTTTCATTCAAATTGTGTAATACAAATCTATAGATAATAAATTATAATATAGTTTCCAAACGTAATATTTATAGCGATTTTAACACTATTTAACACTCAAATAGCATACCATAACTAGGGAGGTTTGTGAAATCATCGCTTAATTATTCATAATCATTCCTGCTTTGTTTATTCTATCTCAAGCTGTACATTTGCAGCCTCACAAAAACATCACTAAGTGGCACATAATAAAGACCTTCATAAATTATCTGCAGCCGGTTTACTGGTTAGTCTAGGCATTATTTATGGAGATATTGGTACATCGCCCTTATATGTTTTCAAATCAATTGTCGGAAAGCGAGAAATTACCAGCGATCTTATACTGGGAGGATTGTCGTGCGTATTTTGGACGTTGACGTTGCAAACCACCATTAAATATGTAATTATCACCTTAAGGGCTGATAATAAAGGTGAGGGTGGAATATTCTCATTGCTTTCTTTAGTAAAAAGAAAAGCAAAGTGGCTGGTCATACCGGCGATGATTGGAGGTGCATCACTTCTTGCTGATGGAATTATAACTCCGCCGCTTACCGTTTCTGCTGCTATTGAGGGTTTAAGAATTTATAATAGTGATCTGCACACTATCCCGATAGTAGTAGCTATCATCACGGCATTGTTCATCATACAACAGTTTGGAACGTCGCTTATAGGCAAGGCTTTCGGCCCTATCATGTTTGTATGGTTTACCATGATGGCTGTTTTAGGCTGTTCTTACATTGTAGATTACCCGGCCATTTTCAGAGCAATAAACCCATACTATGCTTATAAAATCATTGTAAGTAGTGTTGATATAGCCAGTAATAATTATGGAGCCTTACACATTATTGCAGCAGTGTTTCTATGTACCACAGGAGCAGAGGCACTCTATTCTGATTTGGGGCATTGCGGGCGATCTAATATCAGAACAAGCTGGATGTATGTTAAAGTTTGTCTGTTACTGAACTATTTTGGACAAGGTGTATGGCTATGGCAACACCAGGGGACTACACTTGCTGGTCTTGATAATCCGTTTTTTAAGTTGATGCCTGAATGGTTTTTGATTTTTGGTATTGCGATTGCAACTGCCGCAGCCATAATTGCCTCGCAAGCGATGATCTCGGGGTCGTTTACTTTAATATCTGAAGCCGTTCGCTTGAACTTATGGCCCAAGGTTAAAATTAATTACCCCTCTAATTTGAAGGGGCAATTATATGTGCCATCTATAAACTGGCTACTTTGGGTTGGTTGTATGGTTGTGATATTGATCTTCAAGGAATCAACCAATATGGAGGGAGCATATGGTTTAGCGATTACGCTGACCTTTATGATGACCACGATCTTAATGAGTATTTACTTGCAGCGTAAGCGCTTTCCAACTTATTTGATTGTGATTTTTGCCTCGGTTTACGGATTACTAGAACTGCTGTTTTTGGTATCTAACCTATCAAGATTTATGCATGGCGGCTGGTTTACCTTACTTCTATCCATGTTATTCTTCTCGGTGATGTATGGGTGGTCGTCTGCCAGAAAAATCAAAAACCGTTATGTGAAGTTTATTGAAGTTGAGGATTATTACCCCATTCTACAAGAGTTAAGTGAAGACACCTCGGTACCTAAATATGCATCGCAATTAGTTTATTTAACTAGTGCCAATTTCAGTTCTGAGCTAGAATCGAAGATTATATATTCGATATTACAGAAGCAGCCCAAAAGGGCCGATGTGTATTGGCTGGTTCACGTAGATGTAACGGATGAGCCTCATACCTTAGAATATAAAGTGGAGTTTTTAGTTCCGGGGAAACTTATCAGGATAGATTTCAGATTAGGATTTAGAGTCGAGCAACGAATTAATATTTTATTCAGGTTAGTGGTCGAAGAGCTTGTTAAAAAAGGTGAAGTTGATATTACGAGTCGTTATGACTCCTTAAATAAGAGACAAATTGTAGGCGACTTTAGGTTCGTGGTTCTTGAAAAAGTGATGTCGCGTGCAAACCGCCTTACCTTTAAAGAGCGCTTAATAATGGACTATTACTTCATATTGAAGCATTTCAGTTTATCCGAAGAAAGTGGTTTTGGATTGGACTTAAGTTTTGTAACGGTCGAAAAAGTGCCTTTAGTAGTGTCTTTCAATGAAAGCATACAACTCAAGAGACTGAATTAAATACACTCTTTAACTGCTAATACTCTTATTTAGTTTGCTGTTTTTATAACTGTAGGTGAAGTAAACAATCAGACCTACTCCCAGCCAGATTAAAAAACGTTCCCAACTTTTATAGCCAAGCTCAGTCATCAAGTACAAACAGCTTAGCAGTCCCATAACGGGAATGAGCGAAAGGTTTTTTAGGAAGCTTAGCGCGCCAATCACTACGGCGACGATAAAGAACAGAAAGTAAGGCAGCGTTTCTTTGTAATCATGCCAGTCTCCCTTGAATTCAAAAAGGCCTATTATGGGCTGCCAGAAAGAAATTAGGGCAGCAATAAGTAATCCGGGTACGATATATTTTGAATTGATGTATGGTATTTTAAATCGCCCTGGCTGCAAGCTTTCATCTTTCTCAAGCACTAAAACTCCTCCGCAGACTAAAACAAAGGCAAACAAAGTACCAATGCTGGTTAGGTCTGTAACTTCTGTCAGATTCATAAAAAGAGCCGGTATGGCTACTACAAATCCGGTTACAATGGTTGAAAATCCTGGTGTTTGATATTTGGGGTGGATTCTGGAAAAAGCTTTTGGTAAGAGCCCGTCGCGGCTCATACTCATCCAGATTCTGGGCTGTCCCATTTGGAAAATAAGCAACACACTTGCAGTTGCAATTACAGCACTTACTGATATGATATAGCTGATTTTATCTAAGCCAACCCTTTTGAATACAAAGGCAAGCGGGTCGGCGACTTCCAGTTCTTTGTAGTTGACCATGCCGGTTAACACCAGTGCAATCAGTACGTAGAGAACGGTGCAAATCACTAAAGAATAAATCATTCCCCTAGGTAAATCTTTTTGAGGATTTTTACATTCTTCAGCCGTTGTAGAGATTGCATCGAAACCTATATAGGCGAAAAATACACCTGATACACCTTTCATCACCCCCGAAAATCCATTTGGTACAAATGGACTCCAGTTTGCAGGCGTAACATAAAATAATCCCATCAAAATAACTCCCAGAACCACCGCTATTTTAAGAATCACCATTGCGTTAGTTGCTTTCTTCGTTTCCCGGATACCAATGTAAACGAGGTAGGTTATTAAAAATACAATGGCCAGAGCCGGAATATCGGCAATAAGCTTAAAGCTGCCCAGCTGCGGCGCCGTATTCCAGGCCAAAGCCTGATAGCGTAAGTTTTCTGTGATTTCTGATGTATTGCCTGAGGCGGTAAGCTGGCTTAATGTTTCGTTAGCTCGCATGGCAGATAGATAGTCCATGGTGAGATTCGCCGGGATATAAATATTGAACCCTTCCAAAAGATTGGTGAAATATTCACTCCAGGAAATTGCTACCGCAATGTTGCCAATGGCATATTCCATCAGTAAATCCCAGCCTATAATCCAGGCCACTAATTCTCCAAATGATGCATACGCATAAGTATAAGCACTTCCGGAAACGGGAATTCTTGAAGCAAATTCGGCATAGCACAAAGCCGAAAAACCGCAGGTAATGGCTGTTATGATAAAAAGTATGGCAACTCCCGGGCCGCCGTCAAAGGCTGCCTGGCCGATAGTTGAAAAGATGCCGGCTCCAATAACCGCCGCAATCCCCATAAATGTGAGATCCCTAACACCTAAAACTTTTCTTAAATGAGTGATGCCCGATTTTGAATTCTCTGTTTCGGTGAACCCGTGTTCTATGTCTGAAAGTATGGTCGATATCGCTTTTTTTCGGAAATAATTGTGGGCCATTGCTGAATAAATGTTTCCCTAAGCTAATAAAATAAGTTATAAACGGATTAGGCGGCTTATTCCCTTTTTCGTTTTTTAAAAAACGCAATTAGTGCTAAAATAATCACCACAACCACGGCTGATATGATGTATAGCTTCGTGTTACTGGCCGGTGCTTTCCCGGTTGTATTTCCCTCTTTTGTGAACTGACTGGTTAAAGTCGCGGGTTTAGTGAGTTTGATTGATTTGAAAAACGATTCACTCTCTGGCTGGGCATACTGGCTATGCATATCCTGAAAAAGGTATTGAAATGTATAGGTAGCACTATTTTCATGAAGTATCCTGAAATTGCGATACTGCTTACCGCTCCCGCTATCAAGAGCTAGGGTGAAATCCTTTACACGCAGATTTCCCAATAAGGTATCTTTTTTATTTGAGATTGTCCCTTGCTTGGACGATGCGCTGATGCGTTTGATAAAATCGTTATAATACCTGTTTAGATGCTTAACTTTTTCAATATCAGGAGTGCTATGATTATTATCCGGTTGTTTTGAAATTTGGATAAAACCAAAGCTGGTTCTTGCAGTTATTTGGGTTTGACCTAACGTATCGACTTTTTTAAAGTCGGCTGGTAAGGAAACCTGGATAGAATCATCAATATTATAAGGCTTAAACTCCTGTGAAAACAGAAGGCTGGTTAAAAGAGAAAACAGTACTATTAAAAAGTTGACTTTCATTTTCACATAACTGTGATTTGAAAGAAAGGTTTTCTTTGCCCATTAAACCAAAAAACTGAAGCCATTGATTTAGTACCGATCGCTTCAGTTTTCAACCAAAGTTCGTTACGTTAACTATTACGTTAATTTTCGATCTTTTCAAGCTCAGCTTTCATAAACTTCGCAAGTTCATGAACATACTCAGAACTAAAGTCGAACTCTATGCCGGCTGTTTTGTAGATCTCCTTTATTGTTTTCGAATACCCCAGCTTTAATGCTGCAAGATAGTTTTCAATTCCTTGCTCGGGATTTTCCCGATAGTTTTTCCAAACGGCAATAGCCCCTAATTGCGCAATGGCATACTCAATATAATAGAATGGTACTTCGAAAATATGCAATTGTTTTTGCCATAGATTTTCTAACGCTTCTTCATAGCCAGTCCAGTTGGTAAAGTTGTTTCCAAATGGTTCTATGATTTCCTTCCAGGCAATCTTACGCTGTTCGGTGGTGTGATCGGGGTTGGTATAGATCCAGTGCTGAAACTGATCCACTACTGCAACCCATGGAAGCGTTTTCAGAACATCACGGAGTTGATCTCTTTTTGCCCGTTTCAAATCTTCGTCATTGTCGAAAAACACATCCCACTTATCCATCGAAATCAATTCCATGCTCATTGAAGCGAGCTCTGCAACTTCTGAAGGGACATGCTTGAAATCATTCAGCTCCAGCGAAGAACTGATAAATGTATGCACAGCATGGCCGCCTTCATGAACCATAGTAGTTAAATCCCGGAAGGTATTTGCGGAGTTCATGAAGATAAAGGGAGCCCCCGTTTCGGATAGTGGATAATTATACCCGCCTGGTGCTTTTCCTTTCCGGCTTTCTACATCGAAAAGTGAATTCTCTTTCATGGTTTCAAGGCACTGGCCGATGTATGGGTTCAAACCTTTGAAACATTGTATTGATTTGTCGATCAGGTCCTGGCCATTTTGAAAAGGTTTCAGTGCTGGCTTTCCACTGATATCAACGTCCATATCCCAAGGTTTTAATTCTGGCAGACCCAACGCAACACGCCTTTTTTCTGCCTGCTTTTGCAGGATTGGAACGATTTCCCGTTCAATTGCTGCATGGAATTTATAGCAATCGTGCTGGTTGTAATCAAACCGGCCAAGGGCTTGGAACATGTAATCGCGGAAGTTTTCGAACCCGGCGTTTAAAGCTACCTGATGGCGAAGTTTCAAAAGTTCATTAAAAAGCTCATCGAGCTTATCTTTGTCTTGCAACCGCCGTATGGTAATTGCTTCCCAGGCTCGCTGACGCACTTCTCTATTTGCGTCTTTTAAGAAGACAGATGCCTGTTCAAGTGTGAACTCCTTCCCATCTATAGTGACGCTCATAGCGCCGGTGATGGATTGATAAGTTTGCTGTTTAACCTGAATCTCGGTTTGTAAAGGAATATTTTCTTCTCTGAAAAGCTGTAAAGCGTTCTTTACGCCGCGTATAAAAACGAAATATTTTTCCTTATCGAGTTGATCGGTGTATGGACAATCAATCAATTTTTTATTTAACTCATTACTGATCGGTGCGATCTTTGGCTCTATTTCGGTAGCAAAGTATTGGAAGTCTTGTAGAAGCTGCTCGTTGGTAGTATCGCAAGTCATGCGGATATAGCGCCAGGCAAAATTTTCCTCTAGTGCTGCTTCCAGTTCACTGCGATCTTTTAACCAGTGCTCCAAGTCACCAATTGAGCCAATTTCACGGTCTTTTAAATCCAGGAGTAAAGGTTCCAGATTTTCCCATTTAATTTCGAGGTCTTGAGGGACAAAAGTTCTTGGCTTTTTGGTTAGCATGATTTACGGTTTTATCCTGCTAAGTTAAAGTTGGCGTGTTTGTTTTAAGAATTTTTGTGAGAATAGTAAGTATTGGCCAGATGTGTGATACCTGCCTTATACGATACGGGATTCTGGTTAAATGCTTTTTCAAACTTCGAAGAGTCGAAATGATAGTCGTGTTGGTATTGGTAGTACATTTCTACTGTGCTTTTGATAAGTGGATTAAATAGGCCAACCAGTTGCAACATCAGCTTATTAATTTTTGTGTATTTAGATGGTCTATTAAAAGCATCAGCTGCAAGATTGATGAAATCTATTCCCTTTAGTGGGGACGCAGTAGGCATGTGCCATATTTGATTGTCGCTTTC
>DASVRX010000228.1:0-3264 GCA_036388375.1 Pedobacter sp.
ACTGCGGATTTGAGCGGTCAACAAAAGGATTAAGCCGGTTTATCCCGGGTCGTTTTACCCGTTGCGAATAGCCAAAGTTAATCGCGTTTACACTATTGAATTTTCTGTTAACAGACAGGGTTGGCAGGAAGCTAAAATAATTTTTAGAAACATTGGTTTGATTTGAGATAAAGTCAGCATCAACCATAGTTTGCTCCATTCGGAAACCGGTTTTAAACTCCAACTTTTTGATTGCGAACTGGTATGAGTTATATATTCCGAAAATATTCTGGTCGTTATCAAAAAGATTGCTCTTGGATGCATCCAATTGATACTGTCCCGAATTCAGAGAATGATAGCTAAAGTCGCTATTATTTTGACGAATTATCCCTTTAACTCCCGCTTCTAAAACGACCTTCTTAATGAGCTGCACATAATCTACTTGAAAGGTTTGTTCGGCCGATTCTCCTAAGTTGTTTTGGCGGAAACTAGGCAATGGATAATTCTTATAATTGACCACATTCTCAAAGCTTTCCATATCGTTTTTATAAGCCGAATACTGGTAGCTAAAAGTTAGCAGTTTGTTTTTGTTAGATTTAAAGCCTCGTTGATAATTCAACACTGCATCCCATCCGGAACCTTTTAACTCTCTGTCGTTAGTGATCCCAAAATCCTGTAAAGTGCCTGCCTGGTTGTTTAATATTGACCTCTGTAAACTGTTATTCTCCGTGAAGCTTCCATTCGTATTGAACTGCATGGTAACCAGGTTTAACTTATCTACCTCATAACTGAATTCCGAGCCTAAATATCCGCTGTAAGCGTCAGAGTTTCTTGACCCGTTTTGAAGAAGGTTCGTGTTGTCGGCATCAGAGCTGAAGCGGTTATTTGAATTTTCTGTTACCGGTGAACGATTAGTATTTGCTCCGGCGAAAGCTGATATACCCAGTTTGCCCTTCTTCATCGTAAAAGAGCTCCCTAGCCCGGGACCGCCTACAGGAAATCGTTCGTTTACGTTTATGGTTCCTTTATAACCTGCGACAGGTTTATAGGTAACGATGTTTATAATACCAGCCAGACCTTCTGAGGTATATTTTGCCGAGGGATTAGTGATGACTTCAATCCGTTGTATGGTGGAAGCAGGCATACTGCGCAAAATTTCTTTCAGGTTGCGCTCCATCATAGCGGATGGCCTTCCGTTAATTAATACCTTGAAATCGTCTTTACCTTTAAAAAGAACATTTTCTTCTCCGTCCAACGAGAGAAAAGGAATTTTACGCATCATCGTTAATACGTTGCTGCCTTTACTATCCGGATCAGCGTCGAGGTTATAAGATATTCTGTCGACTTCCTGCTTAATGAGCGGCTTTTCCCCGGTGACAGTTACTCCCTTTAAGCTCGTTGCCGATTGCGCGATGAGGATCCGCCCAAGATTCGTTGACTGTACAATACTGGCATTGACTACCTTAGTTTGATACCCCAAATAAATCAATCCCAGCATATAGTTTCCGGGACTCAAACCTTTGAAGCTGAACGAGCCATCAGCACCTGTAATTCCAACTTTTAGTGGACTGCCTTTGCCCTTTAGTTTTAGCGTGACATAGTCAAGAGGTTCGCGGCTGGTAGAATCGAGAATAGTTCCGGATAATGTGTATTCTTCTTTTGGAGTTTGAGCAAAAACTTTCATGCACGCTGTTATAAACAGCATAATAATTAGATGTTTCATGTTTAAGAAATAAGTGTTTAAGAAAAGATGTTGCTGATTATCTAGTTGATAGCCATGCTGCAACGGTTTAGGTGGGTTATCTTTTTCCCTTGCGTACTATTAGGTAATATGCAAGGAAGCCCACAGCAATAAAAATAATTTCGATACCCCAGGGAAGCGGAGACTGTTCTGCATAAAAGGGAAGGAACTGTAATACGATCAAGCCGATTCCGCCAAATAATAGCACAAGTCCCCATTTCAACATGGTCTGTTTATCATCTGACCTTTTCAAAAGCTCCAGCAGCTTTTCATCTACATGTCCTGATGCAAGGATTTTCCATCTAAGCATGAAGTTTAAAAATGCGATAATGATTACTGCTATAAGCACGCCCAGTGCGGTAACCATAATAAAGGGGGCAAGTTCTTCTACCATATTCTTTGTTTTAACTGGACAGTAGACACAGTCGACATTCTAAAGGTTGCAAATATTTTAATTATAAATTTATGCAACATTCGATTCTTAGCCGGTGTCTAATCGCTATAAATTTAAATCATGAACAATCACATCAATGCATTTTTGGGTCTTGTATCAGTTTTGGCCCTTAGTCAATGCAGTACAAAAGATAATTGTATTAACGCATCAGACAGACAAAGCTCACAGATAAGGAAGCTGAATGAATTTACAAGTGTAGAAACCAGCGAGTCTATAAAAGTAGTGTTAAAGCAGGGTAACTCGCATGCTGTAACAATAAACGCAGCCAATAATATCATTCTTTATATAAAAACTAGTGTTGAAAATAACAAATTGTCTATCAAACTGGATAAAGACATATGTCGTGAAGGCGAAATAGTGGTGGTTGTCTCATCAAAGAATTATGAGGAAATTTTCGCAAGCGGGACGGTAGAGGTTGGCACAGAGGGTAAGCTTAGTTTAAATAATTTGAATCTGAATCTAAGCGGAGCTAATAAGGTTGATTTGAATATGGATGTAAATCATCTTGAAACCAAATCAGACGGAGACTCGAACATCATATTAAAAGGAAATATTAAGAGCCATTCGGTAAAGGCGACCGGCGAATGCACTATAAATAACCAAGCCATTTAATAAGGATGAACTTGCAAGCTTTCAGATCTATTCGCGGCTATGTTTGACGAGCAAAACGTCATCACTGCGGTCCTGTCGGGAAACCTGAGAGCATTTGAAGCACTGGTAAAGCAATACGAACAACTGGTATTCTATATCGTTAATCGTATGGTCACTGATAAAGACGACAAAGCAGATATCTCGCAAGAGGTATTTATTAAAGTTTATCAGCAAATCTCAAAGTTTGAATACAAATCAAAACTCTCTACCTGGA
The DNA here is from genome assembly GCA_036388375.1 of Pedobacter sp. Lineage (GTDB taxonomy): Bacteria > Bacteroidota > Bacteroidia > Sphingobacteriales > Sphingobacteriaceae > Paradesertivirga. Next base: position 3,040 of record DASVRX010000228.1, read on the forward strand.
TTGCCCGAATTGCCTATCACACCACTTTAAATTATATCAGAGATCAGAAAAGAGAAAGGTTAACGGAATACCCACACGATATTGAGAGTTTTCATTTTACAACAGATACTCCTGAGCGATTACTCGATAAAAAGGAACTGAGTATTTATATTAATGACCTGATTGAAAAGCTTCCGCTGCAGTTGAGGACGGTGCTTACTTTATACCATTTGAATGAATTTTCCT
>DASVRX010000229.1:0-3006 GCA_036388375.1 Pedobacter sp.
CCGGCATTTGGGTTTCAAAACTGTTAACAACTAAAAGAATCTGATCGAGATTTTTGATGCTGGATTGAAGTATACCAGAATAGCCCTTTTCCATATAGCTCAATTCTTCAGGAGTAAAGTGCTTGTCTTTGTTAAATAATGCCCATGCCCAGCGGTATTCATCCACAATAGTTAGCTGCTTTTCAGTCAGTTCCTTTAATCGTTTGGAAAACGTGATGACCGTTTTTACCTGCCACAATTCATTGTAATAATTACCGTAAAGTTCCTTTTGCCTTTCAGACCATTCGGCGATTTCGGCAAGTTTTAGTTTAGAGAGCTGATTTTCCAGCGTCTTTTGCGCGTTCTGGAGCCAGATGGTTTCATTCTGCAATCGCTGTACTTTTAAGTCAGCAGCTTTAATGACTTTTTTAACTCCTTCTTTGATAACTTCCAGTACAGCTACCTGCGCCTGGGCTCCTATGGGCAATGCCACAAAGAGAGTCATGGAACTCAAAGGCAACATGACCATGTACTTTTTCATATTTTTTTTAATTATACTATAATCGCAAAAACCAAATATGACACTTTTTAAAACCAAACGTGACAAAACATAAATTTTAAACGTTTTTTAAAGAATATTTAAACCCCCTTGAAAAGCCGTTTAAATTACAATTAAAAGAATATCGGCGAATGAACCGATATTCTCGTTTATCGTTCAATTACCCGATATTAATCTATTTCAAAGTTAGCAGTCAACACTTCAACCTTGCGTTTGATATAGCCGCTCTTGCTGTTAACAGACACACCCTGCTCAATACTCCACATTTTCCAGCCCTGCGCCTTCGCATAGCGCATCAAAATGGGCGATGGGTATGAAGACATCAAAAATTTACCTTTGATCTTAGAGAGCGTTATTAGAAGGTTTTCGAAATCTTGTTCCGAATAGCCATCATAGTGGCCGCAGTCTGAATTAAAGTAAGGAGGATCGCAATAAAAGAAGCTCTTTTCACTATCCCGGCTATTGATGATATACAAAGCATCAGCGCACTCTATCTGGCAATTTTGCAAGCGAATAGCCATCTCCTCAGTAAAACGCTCGCGGTTGTTAATAATCTTCTTTGTGGTGGTGTTTTTGCTCTTGTCGTATCCGAAGCTCGCATCGAGCTGCGCACTGAAACTTTGAGAGCTTAGCACCCAAACCGCCCATGCTCTCTTGATCTCGCTAAACATATCCGGATGATTGTATATTACGGAAGCCTTGCGGTGCAAGTCCCGACTGTGCAACGTGATCCGGATTTCCATTTCAAGCGATACAAAGTCATTCTTTACCACGCGATAGAAGTTAATAAGCTCCTTGTTTACATCGTTTAAGACTTCGACTTCTGAAGGCTCCTTTGCAAAGAAGACAGCTGCGCCGCCTATAAAGGGTTCGCAATACAACGTGTGCTCAGGGATGAGCGAGATAATTTTAGTGGCTAACTTTTGTTTACCGCCGTAGTAGCTGATCGGCGTTTTTAGATTTATCTTACTCATTTTTTCTTAGTTTTGTAATTCTCACGACCACTTTAGCATATTACTGTAGCCGATGCCATACGCATCCAACGGCAGTAATATGCAATCTAATCGAGGTCGTGAGAAACTAAGAAAGGTGTTGGGTGCGTCTTTTATACCACTGAATACTCTCCCGTAATTACTTTCATCTCAGTTACTACAGCAGCTACCACCTCCACGTCATAATCAGAACCGTTAAAGAACGCTTGCACCTGGTTGTTTTCTTTGCCTATGTAAACCGTTGCGCCCTCTTTGCTTCCTTGAACTGCAATCTTATTCAATACGCCGCTTTCTGCCTCGTATTCAAAATTTAAATCCCAACCGTTAGCGGTCATCTTGTCGTAAACCTTAGTTACTTTTCTTGTGTTAACTCTTGCTGTCTTAGCCATTGTATTGTCTCTTTATTTTTAAATTTTATAATTGATTCACTCCGAAAAACATATCCCAAATAGGTAATAAGTCTAGGCTTATTTGTGCATTTTTATCCATTTCAAGCAGGGTAGTTTTGACGATCTCTTTTTGAATGTCAGAGAAATCAAACGTGATATCCCGAACCTTAATAGGATTGAACGTTGTACCAACCTCGGTATCTCTAAGTTCAAACTCTTCGCGCTCCTCAGGTGTAAAGCTTAAGCTTTTGACCATTTCGTTAATAAGCAACATTTCTACTCTCTTACCGCTTTGCGGCAGAATAGCTAATAATAACCCTCGTTGTTTTACTGATAAATTCATATATCTTATTTAAGAAAATCCAACCATTATTCCATTTACAAAACGTAGCGTAGCACTGCCGCCAGCCAAAGCTGTTATACCAGACCAGCCGTTTACACGAATATTTCCACTGATAATATCTAAAGCAAAATTATTGCTCTGCGCTCCGGAGGCTGAAAGCGAAAGACATACATTTTCTCCGGGCAAGTTAGATGCTCTGTTGTTTTTCATTTTTGCAAATGTTGACGAGCCGGTAGGCGAACCTAAATCCACCCAGCCAAATGCTAGCGCTTGTGATGCGTTGGCATAACTAGTGCTATTCCACATTTGAATTGTAGAATTTGAAACACTACAGATTAAATCGCTATTTAAAAGATCAAAATTCCCAATTTTTCCAGCTGTTGCATAAACCGTCCCTGTTATCTCCGCATTAGTCATGTAAACTTTGCCGCCTTGGGTAACTCTAAAGGGCAACGTGTACCGATTAGCATAGGAACCGCCAGCGGCAAAGGCAATAGAATTAAGCCCATTGTCGATGACACCTGATATAAAAGCATTGTTATTGCCTAGCGCATCGCCAACAAGCAGCACCCCGGTTCCTATTACGTTGTTATTTACACTAGTAAAAAGGAAATCAGTAATACCCGCAATTCTATTAGCGGTTGTTGCTGCATTTGCAGCTTGTGCAGCGGCGTTTGCAGCAGCAGCAGCGGCGGCAGCAGCATTGGCAATTGCTGTATTAGCAGCCGACTGGGCGGCGGCGGC
>DASVRX010000230.1:0-4591 GCA_036388375.1 Pedobacter sp.
ATGTACAACCCTACGCCATACTCGGTAAGGCTTTAGCTGCCCGTGGGCATGATGTTACCTTATCAACCGCTAAGAACTTTAAAGACTTAGTCGAAGGCTACGGCATTAATTTTCATCCTATAGATGTTGACTATCAGGAAATTTTGAATTCGGATGAAGGGAAGAAAATCTTAAAAGCAAACCTTTTTGCAATACAACGAAATCTCGATAAACTTATCTATCCCTTAATAGAAGCCTCGCTTAACGAGTGTTACCAACTCGCTCAAAACAGTGATTTATTTATCTACAGGCCAAAAACACTTTCAGATGTTTTTACCGGGCAGCTGAAAACTAAAGCGGTAAGAGTTGCGGTAGTTCCCGCCATGGAGGAGACTGCTGCATTTCTAAACCCAATCTTGAGTGGTTTTTGGTTACCCGGCTTCATGAATAAATGGAGCTATAAATGGGTGAATTTGAGATACCGGGTTTTAAGGAAACCGATTAATCATTTTTGTTTGCAGAACGGACTTCAAGAACATAAGCCCAAAATAAAATACAACATTCCGTCGATCTACGGGATAAGTGAGCACCTTCTTGAACGCCCGAAAGATTGGTCGAAAGCACATCAGCTGACAGGATTTTGGTTTCCCGATACAAAAACAGATTTATCAGAAGATCTCAGTCAATACTTAGATACAGGCGACCCTCCTATCTTAATCACTTTTGGCAGTATGCCTTTAAAAAAAGAAATAGTTTCAATGATCATTGAAACTGCTTCCGAAATAAATGAACGCTTTTTAATAGCCGCTTGCTGGAGTGATTGGGATGTTCCGGAAATTGAACCCAATAGCAACATTAAGATCATCACATCAGTACCATTCGAATCTTTATTTCCACGTGTGAAAGCTGTTGTTCATCATGGCGGCATTGGAACTACAGCCGAATGCTTAAGGGCCGGTAAGCCAATGTTTGTATGCCCTGTTTTATACCCTGTTGGTGATCAATATTTCTGGGGAGATTTAGCCTACAAGAAAGGATTAGGTGTTAAGCCTGTTCCGGTATCGCGACTTACGCCAGGTATTTTCAAAGAAAGAATCAGCCAGCTCACAGGTAATGAAGCATTACAGTTGAACTGTGATGAGATGGCGGAAAAACTTGCTTCAGAAAACGGGATCGAAAACGCAGTAAGATTAATCGAGGAAGGTATTTAACTTCCTTCCTCTTCATTATCAGTTTGACTTAAACTTTGATCATCAAAAGCCTGCTCATCTAATGGCCCTTGCCAGGTCATTCCATTATCCTTGTTTCCGGTTTTAAAACCATCATTTGCCGGCAACGCAGTCGCGTTTACGTCTGATTTTTGGGCGCTAACTTCGTCCTCATTTTTGTTTATTTCTGAGTTATTGTTATCTGGATTGCTCATGTCTTTACATTAAGTATAATATACTAACATCCAATTAACTGTCAGGTTTCACAAAAGAATTAAATTGCTTAAAGGCATGGTTGAAATTCAAATGGCGAACAGTTGCTGATTGAGGCGAGCAGCTAGATAAATCTAGCCTTGGTTTTTGGTCAACTAAGAAATATATGAATCTTAATTAAAGGAAGTGGTATTCATTCGCAGTGTGGCGCGGCAATTTACAAGAATTGACTGACTGATATACCAAGCCTTTTCATACATAACACCATGAAAAGCTAAAAAAAGAGGCAACTATGAATAAGAGCTAAAAAAAATGCATAAATTAGCCCCCAGCTCTCGATATATTAGAACCCTTATAAAAATTCAAGAAATGGGAAAACTACTACTTCTAGTAGCCGTAATTTGGGCTAGTTGCGGAACTGCAACGTCCTATCGTAACGTACAAATAATCAAAACAGGAGCCATAGAAAGGGCTGTATTGTTGCGATCGGATAGCAAAAACATGCTTCCCGGAGACACGGTTCAGCTTCGCAAAGCTGGCCCTCACAAATGGTCTCAAAACTACATTTCCTACCCTGACACCGTTCGCTATGAGCAGGCGAGTCGCGCAGAATTTCCTGTGCAATATGCTAAGGCTAAGATTATCGACTAATAACGCTTTACTTTTTATTGCCGTTAAATAGTTCTTAAAACGGCATTTGTTAGCAATCTTCTGTCTTTCCCCAATTGAATTGGAAAGAGGTATTTGATGCAATGCTTTACTTTTTAAATCTTTACCCATCGCTATCAAGCCTTTTAGTGATTGGCTTGCCCATGATTCAAACATGAAGCTTTTTTCACGTTCAGGATACTCAGATTCTCTTCACCTCCTTTAATGAAGGGAGACCTCTGTTCGATGCTGAAAAAGAAGCGCAAGTTTTTCAATTTTAATTATTAAACAGTTTTATACGTAGCGATTATTAGAGGGTTACATCTTTTTCAAGATATTTCTAATTTTTTTAACTTGCTTTTTATCACGATTAAAAGAACCACAAAGAGGCTATTTTTGATTAAATAGGGATTTATTACTAAGGTCGAACTCCCTTAGCTAAGTTGTAAATTATGCCACGGTGGACGTAATTTCCAGCGTGATTCCCTTATACCTTCTATAGTGTATTTTGATTATCCGTTAGATTATAATATAGTACTGCAACACAGCACTATAGAAAATAAATATTCCAAAAAATTTCTTTAGTTTAAAAATGTATTTCTATACCTTTGCAGTCCTGATAAAAAATCAGGAAAAAGGAGATAAATTAATTAATGGCCAAAAAACAAGAAGCAGAAAAGGAGTTAATCGCTAAATCAGCAGAACTTCTTGGCGAAGAAACCACAACGGTTACGGAAAAAGAAAACATTGAATCAGAAGCTGATTCATTGTCAATTGAAGACATTAAGTCTAAAACGCTTATCACCCCGTCAGGAGATTTTGATTGGGATGCCAGCGACAAAGGATTTGGCAACTACAGCCAGGAAGAGCGTTCTAAGCTCGAGCAAATGTATGCAGGTACTTTCAACCAGATTAATAAAGGGGAAATTATCAGCGGTATTGTTGTTAATATTAACAGCAAAGATGTGATACTTAACGTCGGTTTTAAATCAGACGGTATGGTTTCTCTATCTGAATTCCGCGATACGCCTGATCTTAAAATCGGTGATTCGGTTGATGTATTTGTAGAATCACAAGAAGATCTTAATGGACAATTGGTTCTTTCACGCAAACGTGCAAAAACTCAACGGTCTTGGGAGCTTATCAATGAAGCTCTTGAAAATGACATCATCATTAACGGTTACGTTAAAAGCCGTACAAAAGGTGGTCTTATTGTTGACATTATGGGTGTTGAGGCTTTCTTGCCGGGCTCTCAAATTGACATAAAGCCAATTCGTGACTACGATATTTACGTAGGAAAAACAATGGAATTCAAAGTTGTTAAAATCAACCATGAGTTTAAAAACGTTGTTGTTTCTCACAAAGTTCTTATTGAAGACGATCTTGAAAATCAAAAAACAGAGATCGTTGCCAAACTTGAAAAAGGTCAGGTTCTTGAAGGAACTGTTAAAAACATCACTGATTTCGGTGTGTTCATCGACCTTGGAGGTGTAGACGGTTTACTTCACATTACAGATATTTCATGGGGACGTATTGAGCATCCAAAAGAAGTATTAGCACTTGATCAAAAGATCAACGTTGTTGTACTTGATTTTGATGATGAGAAAAAACGTATTGCCCTTGGTTTAAAACAACTTACTTCACATCCTTGGGAATCTTTAGATACTAACATTGCTGTTGGATCTCAGGTAAAAGGTAAAATTGTAACTGTAGCCGATTATGGTGCATTCCTTGAAATCACTCCTGGTGTTGAAGGTTTGATTCACGTGTCAGAAATGTCATGGTCTCAAAACCTACGCAATCCACAAGACTTCCTTAAAGTAGGTGATGAAGTTCAAGCTCAGGTTCTAACCTTAGATCGCGACGAGCGCAAGATGAGCCTTGGCATCAAACAATTAACTCCTGATCCTTGGAAAGACATCGCTGCCAGATATACAGTTGGTAGCCAGCACAAAGCGGCTGTTAAAAACATGACCAACTTTGGTGTCTTTGTTGAAATCGAAGAAGGAATTGATGGTTTAATTCATATATCAGACCTATCATGGTCTAAAAAAGTAAATCACCCTAACGAATTTACCAAAGTAGGTGAAGTATTAGATGTTGTTGTACTTGAATTAGATGAAGAAAATCGCAAGTTAAGTTTAGGTCACAAGCAACTTGAGGAAAACCCTTGGGAAACTTTTGAAACTATCTTCACTTTAGATTCAATTCATGAAGGAACAGTTCTTAAAGTAACTGAAAAAGGTGCTATTGTTGCTCTTCCATACGGTGTTGAAGGATTCGCTCCAAGCAAACACACGGTGAAAGAAGACGGCGCAGTGCTTAAAGCAGAAGAAACTGCAAGTTTCAAAATCATTGAATTTAACAAAGAGTCTAAACGTATTGTAGTATCTCACTCTCGCATTTGGGAAGAAGCCAGAAATGAAGCCCGTAACGAAGAAAGAGCGCAGAAACAAAAAGATGTTAAAGCAACTACAAGCGCAGTGAAGAAGGTTAAAGAATCAGTTGAAAAATCAACTTTAGGAGATCTTGACGTATTAGCT
>DASVRX010000231.1:0-4676 GCA_036388375.1 Pedobacter sp.
TGAAATTCTGGGAAGATGGCTGGACAGTTAGTTCTATAGATAACAAACCTTCGGCTCATTTTGAACATACTGTTGCAGTGAAGAAAGGGCAGGTTGATGTCTTATCAACTTTCGATTTTGTTGAAGAAGTTTTGAAACAAAAAAATTAATATATTAAAAAATTTATTTAATTTTGCAACCCCAATTGTAGGGCGCCACAAGAAAAGAAATCAATAAAATATGGCTAAACAAGCCTCTATTGAACAAGACGGTATAATAAGAGAAGCATTATCAAATGCAATGTTTCGGGTAGAACTAGAAAACGGGCACGAAATAATTGCACATATTTCCGGAAAGATGCGGATGCATTATATCAAGATATTACCGGGAGATAAAGTCAAGCTTGAAATGTCTCCTTATGATTTAACAAAAGGCAGAATAACTTATAGATATAAATAAGATGAAGGTTAGAGCATCAATTAAGAAACGTAGTGCTGATTGCAAGATAATTCGCCGTAAGGGAAAACTTTACGTGATTAACAAGAAGAATCCAAAGTACAAACAACGTCAGGGATAAAAACAATTTTTGAAGGAGAAGGGTAGAATGGCCGAAGAATCATTCATTCATTCGATACTTCATTAATTCAATCATTAAAATAAAATATGGCAAGGATATCAGGTATTGATTTACCAAGAAACAAAAGAGGAGAAATCGGGCTTACCTACATTTTCGGTATAGGTCGTAATACGGCTCAAAGTATTTTAACACAAGCTGGCGTGGACTGGAATGTTAAAGTACAAGATTGGACCGACGAACAGTTAACTGCAATACGTACTATCATTAATGATAGTATCAAAGTTGAAGGTGCTCTACGTTCAGAAGTGCAACTAAACATCAAGCGTTTAATGGATATCGGTTGTTACCGCGGACTTCGTCATCGTAAGGGTTTGCCTGTACGTGGACAAAGAACTAAGAACAATACCCGTACCCGTAAGGGAAAACGTAAAACAGTTGCTAACAAAAAGAAAGCTACTAAGTAATTAACAGAGGTGAGATATTAGATTTGAGAGTATCCAAGCTAAATTTCACGGAATAGAAAAAGATAATACTGGATATAAGATACCGAGTTGGAGCCTAGTCTCAAATCTCACCATCTCATATCTCAAATCTAAAAATAATGGCTAAAACTAAAAAAGTTACTAAAAAGCGTATTGTTGTTATCGAGCCAATCGGCGAAGCACACATCAATGCTACGTTCAACAACATCATTGTGACCTTAACCAATTTGCAGGGTCAAACCATTTCATGGTCGTCTGCCGGTAAAATGGGTTTCAAAGGTTCTAAGAAAAACACGCCTTATGCTGCAGGTCAGGCTGCTGCCGATTGCGGAAAAGTTGCGTTTGACTTAGGATTGCGTAAAGTAGAGGTTTTTGTAAAGGGCCCGGGTTCTGGTCGTGAGTCTGCTATCCGTACTTTACAAACTACTGGCATTGAAGTAACTACTATAAGAGATATTACTCCGCTTCCACACAACGGATGTCGTCCCGCGAAAAGGAGAAGAGTTTAATTAAGATAAGGCTGAGGATTGAATCTTTTGGCCTCTTAATAAAGATAATAAATTAAATAAAGGTAAGATTCAGCGGCTGCGGGCCGTATGATACTTTAAGTAAACAAAATGGCTAGATATACCGGACCAAAGTCCAAAATCGCTCGTAAGTTCAAGGAACCAATTTTTGGTCCTGACAAGGCATTAGAAAGAAAAAATTATCCTCCTGGGATGCATGGCGTGTCAAAACGCAGAGGTAAAAAATCTGAGTATGCAGTTCAGTTGATGGAGAAACAAAAGGTTAAATACACTTATGGTGTGTTAGAGCGGCAGTTCGAAAACCTGTTTCACAAAGCATCTTCAAAAGAAGGAATCACAGGTGAGAACTTATTGAAATTCTTAGAGGCTCGTTTAGATAATGCTGTATATCGTTTAGGTATAGCACCTACTCGTTCAGCTGCTCGTCAATTAGTAAGCCACAAACATATCACTGTAAATGGAGAGCTTGTAAATATTCCATCTTATTCTCTTCGTGCTGGCGATGTAGTTTCAGTTCGTGAGCGTTCACAAACGCTTGAGGCAATCACTGTTTCTGTAGCAGGAAGAAGAATAAATAAACATAGTTGGTTAGAGTGGGATGCAAACAATTTAACAGGTAAATTCCTGAGTTATCCAAATCGCGATGAGATTCCTGAAAACATCAAGGAAAATCTAATCGTCGAGTTATACTCTAAATAATAATTTCAGCTGCTCTATAATAGAGCAGCTATTTACGTTTAAAAACATTAACTGAATATAAATGGCAATATTAGCATTCCAGAAACCTGATAAGGTTATCATGCAGAAATCTACGGATTTCGACGGTACATTTGAATTTCGTCCGCTAGAACCAGGTTTCGGTATTACCATCGGTAATGCTTTACGTCGTATCCTTTTGTCTTCCTTAGAGGGTTTCGCAATTACATCTGTTCGCTTTTCAGGTGTTTCACATGAGTTTTCTACAATCAAAGGTGTTGTAGAGGATGTAACTGAAATCATCTTAAATCTGAAACAAGTTCGTTTCCAGAAATCTGAAGAAGCAGGTGATACGGAGAAAATATTTGTAATCATTAACGGTCAGGATCAATTTAAAGCTGGTGATATCACCCGTTTTTCAAACAACTTTACTGTTTTAAATCCAGAGCATGTTGTATGTAACATGGATTCTTCTGTAACACTTGAATTAGAGTTAACGGTAAACAAAGGGAGAGGTTATATTCCAGCAGAGGAAAACAAAACTGCTGACGGACCACTAGGTGTGATTGCGATTGACTCGATCTTTACACCAATTAAGAACGTTAAGTATACTATCGAAAACTATCGTGTAGAGCAAAAAACCGACTATGAGAAGTTGGTACTTGATATTACTACCGATGGCTCAATTCATCCTGAAGATGCTTTAAAAGAGGCAGCTAAAATACTTATCCACCATTTCTTGTTGTTCTCTGATGAAAACATCATGCTTGAGGCTCAGGCAAAAGAAGAAACAAAAGAGGTTGATGAGGAAATATTGCACATGCGTAAGATCTTAAAAACTGAATTAGTTGACCTTGATCTTTCGGTACGTGCTCTAAATTGCCTTAAGGCGGCTGATATCCGTTCTTTAGCTGATTTAGTATCTTATGACGTTGCTGACATGTTAAAATTCAGAAACTTTGGTAAGAAATCTTTAACAGAGATTCAGGATCTGGTTAAGTCAAAAGGTCTTTCTTTTGGTATGAACCTATCAAAATTTAAATTAGAAGAAGAATAATAAGCGATTTGCATAATTCCTCCGGGTTTATCAAAGCCCGGAACGGTATGCACGTGAAAAACGAGAAAAATAATGAGACACGGAAAAAAACACAACCATTTAGGACGTACCACAAGCCATCGCAGAGCGATGCTTGCAAACATGGCGTCATCGCTTATTGAACACAAGCGCATTACTACTACATTAGCTAAAGCTAAAGCTTTACGTGTTTATGTAGAGCCTTTAATCACTAAATCAAAAAACGATACTACACATTCCCGCCGTGTAGTGTTTAGTTACCTTCAAAATAAAGAAGTATTAACAGAACTGTTTCGTGATGTGGCTGCTAAGGTTGCAAATCGTCCGGGTGGTTATACTCGTATCATTAAACTTGAAAATCGTTTTGGCGATAACGCTGAAATGGCAATGATAGAGTTGGTAGATTATAATACAACCTATACTACTGAAGCACCTGCTCAGCCAGAGAAAAAAGCTACGAGAAGGCGTGGTGGTTCTGGTAAAGCAAAAAAAGCTGATACTCCGGTTGCTGCAACAGAAGCGGCTTCTACAGAGAGTGAAGCGCCTGCTTCTGCTCCTGTTGACGAAACGCCTGAAGCACCTGCTGCAGACGAATCTGCTGAAGAGAAAGTATAATTTCTACTGAATATATTGAAAGCCCTGCAAATGCGGGGCTTTTTTGGTTTTTAAAGTTTTTAATTTATTGAACGATACTAGCGTAACAATTATTAAGCTAATGCCTTAGACCAAGTAAACGGTCCGGTGAGTTATCTTTAATTATATTGTTAAGAAGCTATTTGTTAATGCCAGCTATCGAGCGAAGTGAACCTTTCTTATCAAGTTAAATTAAGCTTTAATATGTCCCAGGCAGGCTATAACGTACTCCTAATCAGTTGAGCCTTTGGAATGGATTCTCAATCATATTTCCAATGTAACCTTTTAGCTCTCATTAGCTTATAAGTAATAATACTACAATTTAAACCCTTACCATGACTGAGCCTATCATCGGAATTAACATTGAAGACAACCACATTTCTATTGGGTTAGTTGATATTGAATCAAGGAAAATTCTTTCAAATACCGTTCAGCGGAAAAGAGTTAATCCTTCGGGATCAGCTGAGCAGATAATTGCAACATGGACTTCTGTATTAAAAGAGGTTTCGCAAAATTGTGAGAATATAGGTATCGGATTGCCCGGACTATGTGATTATGAGACGGGCACAATGTTGATGAATGATGCCGGTCGTTATAATGGTCTCTACCAGCAAAGCTTGAAAAAGATTTTTGCAGGCATTATCGGGACAAGTACGGATAACGTTAAGATAATGAACGATGCAGTATGCTTTCTTCAGGGAGAAGTT
>DASVRX010000232.1:0-2981 GCA_036388375.1 Pedobacter sp.
GAATTGCCACCTTCTGAATCTTATTAAAATATACAGGAAGATGATTACAATAGTAAAGAGTACCGAGTAAATCGCAGATATTTTAATATCGTTTGCAATAGTCGGCCCAACTTTCTGCGCATCCTTAATCTCATACTTGGAGCCTAATTTGCTAAGTCCGTTGTTTAGTTTTGTAGAGACTTCAGATTCTACATCTACCGAAGTATCATCAATTTTGTATACAGTAGTTATTTTAACTTCATTTTTATTCAGCCCAATCGTTTTAACTTCAGGGGCTGCCCCAAATTCAGTTGATAATACATTTCGAACATCATTTGTATTAACATCCTTATCAAAAGCTACAAAATAAGAGCGCCCTCCTTTAAAATCCACACCCAGGCTAAAGCCTTTGGTAAACATTGAAATCAATCCGGCTATTATAATTATGCTGGAGAAAAGGTAGAAACGTTTCCTTCCCGTAATGAAATCGAATTTGGAATCTTTAAACAGATCTTGTGTTGCTTTAATAGAAAAGCTGATTGGCTTGTCTCTTTTCAGCATCCACTCTAAAATTAATCTGGTAATGAAGATGGCTGCAAATAACGATGTGATAATACCGATCATTAAAGTGGTAGCAAAACCAGCAATTGGTCCGCTTCCAAAAACATATAAAACTACACCGGTTAAGAAAGTGGTTATGTTCGAGTCAAGTATAGATGACATCGCTTTGCTGAAACCTTCAGAAATAGCCATTCTGAGGCTCTTTCCGGCACTAAGCTCTTCCCTCACGCGTTCATAGATCAACACGTTCGCATCAACGGACATACCTAATGATAGTACGATACCTGCAATGCCAGGCAAAGTTAATACTGCTCCAAAAGATGCTAAAACACCCATCAGGAAAAATAAGTTAACAAGCAATGCTGCGTTGGCAACCCATCCGGCTTTGCTGTAGTAAAGCGCCATGAACAGCAAAATCACTGCAATCCCTATTATGGTTGAAATAAGCCCTTTCTGAATTGATTCTGCACCTAAAGAGGGCCCAACAACATATTCGCTTACTATTTTAGCAGGGGCAGGTAAACGACCTGCTTTTAAAACGTTTGCAAGATCCTTCGTGTCATTAGCGGTAAAGTTTCCTGTGATTGATGAAATACCATTAGGGATTTCATTTTGAACAGTTGGCGCCGAGTAAACATAATTATCTAATACAATGGCAATGCTATGTTTTGTTTTAGGATCGGCGGCTGCTGCTGCAGTAATTCTTTTCCACTGACTCGCACCTTCAGAATTCATTACCATTACTACTTCCGGGCGACCGTCTTGTCCGACGTCGTCACGTGCATCGGTAATTACATCACCTGCTAAGGCAGCAGTTCCGTCAAACCCGGATGCCTTTAAAGCATGTAATTCGAATACACTGCTTTCTTCTGAAATCGGTTTTACGCCCCAGTAGAATTTTGTGTTTGGAGGGATAGTTGATTTTACAGCAGCTGAGCTTAAGAAGGCGTTCACTTTAGCGGTATCTTTTTGTGCGGAGTATCCAATTACAGAACCGGGTCTAAGCGCTGCCTGTCCGTTTTCTCCCTGATATGTTGCAGGAGCTAAAATAGCGAACAATGGATTTTTCTTAGCTTGCTCCGCTTGGTTTAGCGCCAGACTTGATGTGTCTTTCCCCGCTGAGTCTTTCTTCGCGCCAAGTTTTGATAGTTTGCCACCTGTTGCAGGGGCCGCAGGAGTTGCAGATTTCGCTGAAGTATCCTTCGCCGGTTGCTGAATTGCAGCTAACGTTTTATTGATATTTTCAAGTAGCGGGAAAATTTCCTGGTTTTCATAAGTTTCCCAAAACTCCAGTTTTGCTGAACCAGAAAGAAGTTTTCTAACACGTTGCTGGTCAGAAATGCCGGGTAGTTCAATTAGAATTCTGTTTGTGCCTTCTTGCTTTTGGATGTTTGGAGAAGTCACGCCGAATTTATCAATACGTGTTCTCAAAACGTTAAATGATCTGTCGATTGCGCTCTCAGATTCGCTGCGAAGAAATTTCAAAACGTCGGCATTGTTTGCATCAGGTTTAACCTTGGCAGCGTTTTCTTTCGTTGCGAAATAACTAGCAAGTCTTCCGTTTGGGTTCAACTTGTTGAATTCTTCTCCAAATAGCGTAATATAATCAGATTGGCTGGTTTTTAAGCGGTTTTCTGCGTTACTTAAAGCAGTATTAAAGCTTTGGTCTGTATTGTTATTAGCCAGGTTTTTAACCAGTTCAGAAAGTGAAATTTGCATGGTAACGTTCATTCCACCTTTAAGGTCGAGCCCAAGAGGTATTTCACGTTCTTTCACATAATTGTAATTGAATTGCGCAAAACCCAGGTTGTATACCGGCTGGGTTGCCATAGAATCTAAATAAGCCTTCTCTTTGAGAGGATTTCCCTTGGCGTATTCCCTCGCATCATTTTCTACTTGTTTTGCCACCCAGGTAAACGAAAGGGAGTATAAACACCCGATAGTTAACGCTATAGCGACGAATTTAATCAGTCCTTTGCCTTGCATTTGATTTATAATTGTATTGTTTTTTTAGTTTAGCCCTTTTGAGATAAGACGGCAAATCTAAGTAAATTTTTAATTTATGAAATTCTTTAATTTCTAAAATATAAAACCTTTGATTTACAGCTTTTCGTAGGTTAGAAATGAGTAAGCGAACGGTGTTTTCTCATCAGGATTGAAATTCTCACTTTCTGTTTCTTTCCATTTCTCAGACGTGATTTCAGGGAAGAAAGTATCTGCTGCAAAGCTTTTATGAATTTTTGTGAGATAGATTTTAGTTAACACGTCCATCGCCTGCCTGAAGATCTCGGCTCCGCCGATAATAAATACCTCTTCTTCATTTTTACATAGCGATAAAGCAGCATTTAAAGAATCGGTGATTTCTGCGCCGGGGAACTCCAAATTTTGTTGCCGTGTTATAACTATATTTCGGCGGTTTGGTAAAGCCCGGCCCATACTGT
>DASVRX010000233.1:0-2923 GCA_036388375.1 Pedobacter sp.
AACAAATTAACCAGTTCATCCGCCTTAGCGGTAAAAAAAACCTGGTTTATTAATGCGCCTTGTTTTTGCTTATCTAACTTTTGAAGTTGAGGTAAAACACTTAATAGTTGCTTTCTGCCCTTAGACTGATTATCATACATCACATCAAGACCCAGCCGGTGATAGCTATATAATATTTCGCGGATTGGATTATACGCTTTGTTGGTTAAATTTTCTGCCAGCCAATACCTGTTTCTTAAATTCTCAAATGCTTTCCAACCCGTAAAAGGCGCATTTTGAGTGTTATTGACAATAGTTTGCGCCTTTGTAAACGACGGGGTTCCGCCGTATTTTGAAAAAGTATCGTTATCCAGACCTATTATGATGTTTGCATAAAAGGCCAGCAGCGAACTGAGGTTATTAATATAATTTTGGTCGGAATAATCAAGTGCTTGGCCTTCAGTATAATTGAAGCTAAATTCCTTATCACTATAATTGAATATTGTACTGTTGAATGTCGTGCCATAAACCGGCCTGGTTGATTGTATCTGTGCTTCAGCTTTAAAAGTAGATCCACCGTCCCATTCAGTAATGTTGATGATGAAGTTACAGTCAATGCGTTCCTGTGTCTGAAAGTTGTCGGGTGACCATTTTCTTGAATTCAAAAATTCTCTGATGGCTGTTTCCAAAACGCTCAAAACTCTTTTATTGCTGTTTTGAATCTGAGGAGATAGCACCTGAACTCTCGCATTTAGTTCCTGAGCATAGATTTCCGATATCAGAAGTATAAATAAAAAGGGTAGTAAGATTCGCTTCATTATAAGAGATCTAGTATTTTCTTGCAAATGTCTGCTGCCACATCTTGCTTTGTTTTTAAAGGATAACGTTCAATTTGCAACAACTTATCTATAATGGTCACTTTATTCGTGTTTCCTTTAAATCCGGCTCCTTTATCCTGTAAAGAGTTCAACACAATAAAGTCCAGATTTTTTTTCAGCAGTTTGCTTTTGGCATTCTCCTCACCGTTTTCGGTTTCAAGAGCAAATCCTACTAAAATTTGACCAGCTTTTTTCTTGTTGCCCAACTCAGTAAGTATGTCGGTGGTTTTTATTAATTCCAGATTGAAATTCTTGTCTGTTTTTTTAAGCTTCTCTGTAGCAACATCCATTGGGCGATAGTCTGCAACCGCGGCGGCCATAATGATGATGTCGCTCTGTTCAGCATAACGGGCAACCGCATCTGCCATTTCGTTCGAGGATTCCACGTTAACACGATTTATACTCGCATTAATTGTTTTCTCTGCACTTGGGCCGCACACCAAAATAACTTCGGCCCCAAGGTCACTAAGTTCTTCCGCCAGGGCGAAGCCCATTTTTCCGGAAGAATGGTTTCCAATAAAACGAACCGGATCAATTGCCTCATAGGTTGGTCCGGCGGTAACCAAAGCTTTTTTGCCATTAAGGCGTAAGCTTTCATTAAGTTTAATATTAAGATAACCCAAAATTTCTTCAGGTTCGGCCATTCGGCCTTCTCCAACTAAACCGCTTGCCAGTTCACCATATTCAGGCTCAATCAGAATATTTCCATAACTGATAAGTTTCAGAATATTTTGCTTGGTACTTGGGTGTTTCCACATATCCAGATCCATGGCGGGAGCAAAAAGCACCGGACATTTTGCAGAAAGATAAGTAGCTAAAAGTAAGTTATCGCATAAGCCGTTCGCCATCTTAGCCAACGAATTGGCCGTTGCCGGTGCTATAATGAAATAATCAGCCCATGATCCAAAATCAACATGATTGTTCCATTCGCCGGTAGCTTCATTAAAATAATCGGAGCAAACAGGATTTTTTGAAAGAGTAGCCAGCGTGAGGGGAGTGATAAAGCTTTTGGCTTCATTCGTCATGATCACTTTTACGTTTGCGCCTGCTTTTACAAGCAATCTGATTATGGAAGCCGATTTATAACTGGCTATACTTCCGCAAACACCAAGTAATATATTTTTCCCCTTAAGCATTTATACTCAAACTTACACAAAAATGCCTTTTAAATTCTTTATAAACTTAAAAGGCACTCTCTATAAAATTAAAGATTCAGAAAACTATCCTTGCTCTTTAGCAGGATTTCTGAAATACACTTTATCATTCAAAAACTCGTCAACAGCAATAAGCGTAGGTTTTGGTAAACGCTCATAATGTTTTGAGATTTCAATCTGCTCACGGTTTTCGAAAATCTCTTCCAGGTTATCGTTCGAAGAAGCAAATTCAGATAATTTACCATTAAGCTCTTCTTTCAGATTCGTCGAAATCTGGTTGGCACGTTTAGCAATGATAACCAACGATTCATAGATATTGTCAGTTTTAGTGTCCAACTGTCTTACATCTCTGGTAATAGTACTTGTTGGTATTGTTGGCTTTTGAGTATTCATATTAATTCTTTTGTGTTGTATCTGCTTGTTTTGCTTTGCCCTGAGGCGTCATCATAGATGCTAGAAGCTTTTTCACTTCAACTATATTCCCCTCAGACTTAGTTCTGATTTCTTTAACTTCTTTTAAGTGACTACTTGTCGGAAAATCTTCTTCAAACTCATTCGCCAACACGATAACCTCATTGAAGCGATCTTCTTGTTTGATTTCAAGACTGTTTTGTGCGTAGCGTTGCTGCGCTTTAACAGCTAAATATTCCATTTCCTCTGCGTACTTCGTATCAGGGTAATCTCTAAGCGAGTTCTTAAAAGCAATAACCGCCGATTTGAAATCTCCTATATCATAAAATAGCTTGGCATTGGCAAACGATTTCATTTCCAATTTATCACGTAAATCGGCAATCAATTTACTTGCCTCAGTAACCCGTTCGCTTTTAGGGTAAAGGTTGATAAATAACTGCATTGCATCAATAGCCCGCAATGTGTTATCTTGATCAAGTGTAAATTTCGGAGATTCCAAGT
>DASVRX010000234.1:0-2610 GCA_036388375.1 Pedobacter sp.
AAATTGCAAAGTAAAATTTTAGTACTAAATTGACCCAACACCTAAGACCCAAAACCCAACACCGCCCTAGCCCCGATTGCAGCCGATATCCTTTTTTGCGGCCTCTTCCAGCCCATCCAATGGAGGGTAGCTTAAGCAAAAAAGATAAAGGCGGAAAGCGGGAAACAGCTTCTTAAAAATAAAAAAAAGTCCCGACTTGCGCAGGGACTTGATTATAATGTTTAGAGAAAATTACTTCTCGGCAACGATCTCGTAAGGAAGGTCGATTACCACATCGCGGTGAAGGCGAACGCTGGCAGAATATTTACCGGTGCGTTTAACGATTCCGCTTGTGATGAACTTCCTGTCGATTGGCTGTCCGGCTTTGTCAAGCGCTTCAGCGATATCGATGTTTGTGATAGATCCGAAAAGTTTTTCTCCACCTGCTTTTGCAGATATTCTGATCTCAAGAGCTTTAAGTGCTTCAGCCAATTTCTTAGCGTCGTCAACAACTTTAGCTTCTTTATGCGCTTTTTGCTTTAGATTTTCAGCAAGTACTTTCTTAGCTGACGGAGTTGCCATGTGAGCAAAACCTTGTGGGATCAAGAAGTTACGTCCGTAACCTGCTTTCACAGATACCACGTCATCTTTAAATCCTAAATCCTGTACGTCTTGTTTTAATATAAGTTCCATAATAGCCTCTTTATTATTTTAGTAAATCAGCCACATATGGCATTAACGCTAAATGTCTTGCACGTTTTACGGCAACTGACACTTTTCTTTGGAATTTCAATGAAGTTCCTGTTAAACGGCGTGGAAGGATCTTACCTTGCTCGTTTACAAATTTCAAAAGGAAATCTGGATCTTTATAGTCTACGTATTTAATACCTGACTTTTTGAAACGGCAATATTTCTTTGCTTTGTTTGTTTCGATATTTAAAGGAGTAAGATATCTGATATCTCCTTCTTTCTTACCTGAAGCGGATTGTTGTAATGTAGCCATGATTTAAGCTTTAGCAGTTTTTTGTTTTTCTCTTCTTCTCTCGGCCCATGAAATCGCGTGCTTGTCAAGACTTACAGTCAGGAAACGCATGATTCTTTCGTCACGTCTGAACTCAGTTTCGAAAGCGATTAGGATTTCACCCGGTACTTTGTACTCGAATAAGTGGTAGAAGCCACTTTTTTTGTTTTGGATCTCGTAAGCCATTTTTTTAAGGCCCCAGTCCTCTTTGGATACCATTTCGGCTCCACGTGAAGTAAGAAAATCTTCAAATTTGCTTACTGTTTCCTTTACCTGAACCTCAGATAAAACGGGATTTAAAATGAAAACAGTTTCATAATGATTCATAAAATATATGTTTAGATTGTATAAAAGAGTGCAAAAGTAGTAAATAAATTTTGACCTGCAAGCAAAAAGTAACTTTATTCGTTGTATTGCGAAAAAAGCCGATAAACATTAGGTTTATTGAAAAATTGGAATTATTTTCGTTATTCCAAATCTATAATAAATAAAATATGAAACTAAATTGTGTCGTTGTAGATGACAGCTCGATCCAGAGGATGATCATCGCAAAGTTAGTGAATAATCATCCAAATTTACATTTGGTTGGTGATTTTTCTAACGCGATAGAAGCAAAAAACTGCATGTCGGTGCACACGGTGGATCTGATCTTCCTTGATATCGAGATGCCCGTGATCAGCGGTTTTGACTTTCTGGACGGATTAAAGGTGAAACCCCAGATCATCTTTATCACTTCGAAAGCTGAATATGCGCTGAAAGCGTTCGATTATGATGCAACGGACTACCTACAGAAACCGATTGCACTTGATCGTTTTAATGCTTCCGTAAAACGCGCTATGGATTTCCACCTACTTAAGAAGGAAAACCATGAAGAAGATGGCGAGCACATCTTTATTAAGAGTAACCTTAAGAAACTTAAAGTTTTCACTTCCAAAATCAAGTGGATCGAAGCTTACGGTGATTATGTGAAAGTTGTGACCGAAGAAGACAGCAACCTTGTCCTTTCAACAATGAAATCATTCGAGAAGGACCTGTCTAAGGATAAGTTTATCCGGGTTCACAAATCATACATCATCAATATTGATAAAGTCGAAAGGTTTAACAGTAAATATGCAGAAATAGGGATAACAAAAATACCTTTAAGCCGCAACAAAAAAGAAGATCTGGTAAGGGCTTTGGCCATTGCCTAATAAACATCGACGTTTATTGTCACCTTTATCGCGCGGTATTGTGCAACAGTCTCAAAACTATCCAGGATTCTACGGATAGTTTTTTTTGTGCCTTCAAGTGGCTTGGCTGGCGGAATCTTGATCATGATCGTGCGGATGTACTCGTTGCGAATGCGGCTGATTACTGGCTCTTCAGGTCCAAGCACAGGCATATCGAGATTATCCTTTATAACCTGATAGATCCACAGCGAACCTTCGCGTAGTTTTTCAAAGTCGCGGTGGCGCAGTGTCAATCGGATTAATTTAAAGAACGGCGGATAATTGTAGATCTGCCTTTCGTAAAGCTGCTCCTTATACATTCCGATGTAATCGTTGTGCGTAACCTGAAGGATTGTGTTGTGATTTGGGTTGTACGTCTGAATCATCACCTTTCCCTGTTTC
>DASVRX010000235.1:0-9682 GCA_036388375.1 Pedobacter sp.
TGTGTTATATCCTTCCGGCAGATCCTTTATAAAGTTATGTGCGTTGGCTTTTTCGGCGGCAGCGGTAATTGCTTCATCACTCGCGCCAATTTTTCCATAAGCAATATTCTCTTTAATCGTTCCGCCAAACAAGATTACATCTTGAGGAACAATAGCCACCTGATTTCTAATATCTGTTAAAGCGTATTCATCGGCGCTCAAGCCATCAAAAAGTAATTCACCCTCCTGCGGTTGATAAAAGCGAAGGATTAATGAAGCAATCGTCGATTTCCCTGCACCGCTTGGGCCAACAATGGCCACCTTTTCACCAGCCTTCGCTTCAAACGATAACCCTTTCAAAACAACAATTTCCTTACGGGATGGATATGAGAAAACTACGTTCTTAAATGCTAAGCTTCCGCTGATGGTTTTTCTGGTTTCATTTTCCGATGGTATGATCGAGATCGGTTCGTTATGCTCATTCAAAATCTCCATAACGCGTTCACTAGCACCTATCGCTTTTTGCACATTTGCATATAGCTCCGGAAAAGTGCCCATTGCTGCACCCACAAACATGGCATACAAGATATAGGTTGTCATGCTGCCCACATACAGTTCGCCTTGCGATACCAGGATAGATCCGTACCATATAACACCTACAATTGTACCGAACAAGCAGAATATTATAAATGATGCAAATCCGCCTCTGTAGCTTGCACCCTTCAATGCAATTTTTACTACTTCCTGCAAGCTCATGTTATAACGATTAGCCTCATACGCTTCATTTACAAATGCCTTAACGCTTCCTATACCTTGCAATGTCTCTTCGACAACCGTACTTGATTCGGCAAGCTTGTCCTGCGCCTGGCGTGATACCTTCCTGATTAATCTTCCAAGGAATATAGCTACTATTACTAAAACGGGAAGAATACTCAGATTTAGAAAAGTGAGCTTTACTGAAATATAAAACAGGAAACCCACTCCACCAATCAGTACCACAATTTGCCTTAACATTTCGGCGAGGGTAGTTGTAAGGGTATCTTGAATTTGAGAAAGATCGGAAGACAAGCGGCTGTTAAGTTCTCCAACTCGACGGTTGGCGAAAAAATCCATCGGAAGTGTGATCAGTTTAAAGTAAGTATCTCTTCTGATATCTGCCAATGCCCTTTCAGCAACTTCTACAAATAATTTTATCCTGAAAAAGGAAACAAACGATTGGAGAAATAAGATAATAAATGAAATGATACCGATAGCATTGATACTGGCCGGAATGAAGGCATACTTCTGATTGCCCTGTGCGGCATCAATCATGGCGCCTAATAAGATAGGGAAGGCCAGGCCGGTTAAGCTGGAAAGGAACAAAAAGATCAACCCTATAATGAACTTAGCCTTGTATGGTTTTAAATACGCAATAAGCCCGGAAATCTTCCGTAAGGATTCTTTATTTATTTTAGCCTTTGAAAGCTCCTGTTCTGGAGCGGTCCCGCTGTTAAATCTATTTCTCGCCATTTATTTTGAATACTATATCACCAACAGGTTGTGCAACCAACAATAAAGGTTAATCAATAAATTTTTGCTGATTCTTTTATTGTCAATCTAACCGATTGATAAATTGAATTAGGCGCGAAATTACGTTTTTCTTTTAGGAATTTTGGTTCAAGAAAATCAATCCAACGTAATTTAACTAAACTCAACACGAACGATATCGCCTAAATGCAGACCCAATAATCCACTAGCATTTCCTTTATTAATTGCAATCTCGAGGTAATTGCTTATTCCAAAAAGACAAAGTTTTTCTCCTTCCGGGACTTCGTTATAATGCCAGCTCAATTGAGAGATTGATTCGTTTTTTCTAAAGTATAGTATAAAATCGCGGTTTTGCTGGATGTTGCTAAACAGGTCTTTGGATATATTGGTAATCACATTTTGGAAGGAGTCGATATAGATCACGCTGCCTTTGATTACATTCTTTTCAATCACCGGCTGCAGGTTAACTTTTTCCTCTAATTCTTCCATGGTAATTCCGATGTCGGTTAGCTTTCCATTATACGCCAGGTGGCTGGCTGCTTTGGCGAAAATATCCGTTAGCGGAAAGTGAAGGAATTTCAAATCCTGCATAATATTCAACTCCACAATCTCATCTGGTTTTTCATCAAACATGAGTGAAAAAATGCCATTATCAGAACCTACAAAATAATGCCCGCGGTATTTCACCGCCAGGTACTTTGTCTTCTGGTGAAACACCGAATTTATTCCGATAAGGTGTACTGTTCCTTTCGGGAAATATGGAAATGCATTTTTTAAAACGAATGCTGCTTGCGGAATGTTAAAGGCAGAAATACTGTGGGTAATATCAATAATATTCACATCAGGCTTTAAACTCAGGATGCTTCCTTTAAGGGCAGCCTGGTAAAAATCTTTGTAACCGAGATCGGTTGTTAAAGTGATTATAGCCATTAAAATGTGAATATTTATTATTAACCTTGCGAGAGGCTTGTAACCTGCAAATATTGAATTTTAATTGCACAAAAAATCAGGAAACTAAAAATACCGTAACTTGAACGAATCAAAAATAGACCTTGAGAACGTAAACCCCGCAACGCTTTGGGGTTCAAATAATGAATATTTCGAAGTAATAAAAAGGCAATTTCCAAAGATCAAAATTGTTGCCCGCGGTAATGAAGTAAAGGTGCTTGGAGATGAAGCGGAAATAGCAATATTTACCACGCGGTTCTCAAAAATTATACAACATCTTGAAAAGTTTCAAACCCTCAATACTAATGATCTGGAGCGTTTGCTTGATGCAAAAATCAGCATAGAACCCGAAGCCGAATCTCCACAAAATAACTTGGCGGGAGGTGAAGCGATCGTTTTTGGACATAACGGAATTGTTGTAAAGGCTCGCACCGCGAACCAGCGTAGAATGGTTGATGCTATTAATAAAAATGATATTCTTTTCGCAATAGGCCCGGCAGGTACCGGCAAAACGTATACTGCCGTTGCGCTTGCTGTGAGAGCCCTGAAGAACAAAGAAATTAAACGCATTATATTAACCCGGCCCGCTGTTGAGGCCGGTGAAAATCTTGGATTCCTTCCGGGAGATTTGAAAGAAAAGATAGATCCGTATTTGCGCCCCTTATACGATGCGCTGGATGATATGATTCCGCCTGAAAAGTTAAAGACCTATCTGGAGAACCGGACTATTGAAGTTGCTCCACTCGCTTTTATGCGTGGAAGAACCTTAGATAATTGCTTTGTGATTTTGGATGAAGCCCAAAATACAACTGATATGCAAATTAAGATGTTCTTAACACGGATGGGACCTTCTGCGAAGTTCATAGTTACCGGCGATGTGACCCAGATTGATTTACCTAAAAAACAACAATCAGGATTACAAACTGCTTTAAGGATTCTTACCGATATCAAAGGAATTGAAATTATTTACCTTAACGGTGATGATGTTGTAAGGCACAAACTTGTAAAACAGATCTTGAAAGCCTACGGCGATATACAGTAAATGGTGAAGTTGAATTGCTGAACAATTGAATTGGGCATTATCGTTAAAAACCTATCTTTGTCTATAGTATCAATACTAAATCGCAATTCTTTATTTACCGTTTGGTCATTCACATTTATTATCCTTAATTCCTCAAATCTTTCATGTCATTAAAAGAAACTAACTTTAATTTACCCGGGCAAACAAAATTTTACAAAGGTAAAGTTCGAGATGTTTATACGATCGGTGATAAGTTTCTGGTAATGGTTGTTTCTGATCGTATTTCTGCGTTTGATGTGGTTTTGCCGGAACCAATTCCCTATAAAGGACAAGTCCTGAATCAAATCGCGGCTAAATTTTTGAACGCTACTCAGGATATCGTACCCAATTGGGTGCTTGATGTTCCAGACCCCACGGTTACCATCGGGAAGATTTGTGAGCCTTTTAAAGTTGAAATGGTAATAAGGGGTTATCTGGCCGGACATGCATGGCGTGAGTATGCTGCAGGAAAGAGACAAGTTTGCGGTGTTAGATTGCCAGAGGGATTAAGAGAGAATGATAAATTACCGGAGCCGATTATAACACCCACGACAAAAGCATCTGTCGGGCATGACGAGGATATCTCAAGAGATGATATTATTAAAAGGGGTATAGTAGCTGAAGAAGATTATTTAAAACTTGAAGAGTATACGCGACTTTTGTTTTTACGTGGCACCGAACTTGCAGCTGAGCGCAAACTTATTTTGGTTGATACAAAATACGAATTTGGTAAAGCGGACGGGAAGATATACTTGATCGATGAAATTCACACGCCAGATTCTTCACGTTATTTTTACAAGGACGGCTATGAGGAACTTCAGGCGAAGGGAGAGCCACAGAGGCAGTTATCAAAAGAGTTTGTGCGCAAATGGTTAATGGAAAATGGATTTCAGGGGAAAGATGGTCAGATAATTCCTGAAATGAATTTGGAACTTGTGGAATCAATTTCAAATAGGTATATTGAACTCTATGAACACATAACGGGGGAGGCTTTTATTAGAACCGATTCTGATGAAATTCATAAAAGAGTAGAAAATAATATCAAAGACAGTTTAACCCATTTAAATTGAAAATATTTTTTTATTATTGTAACTAAAGAATACCGAAGATTGATATGAAGTTCTCAATAGATAAGCACGAGAAATATGTTTTAATAAAGCTGAATGAGTCTAAATTAAACAGCTTAATTTCTCCTCAATTAAAATCAGAATTTATTCTTACCAATACAGAGGGTTTGAGGAATATAATTCTTGATCTTTCTGCTGTAAAATACTCTGATTCTTCTGGTTTAAGCAGTTTACTAGTAGGTCACCGTCTTTGTAAAAACTCCGAAGGCAGTTTCATCATTACCGGTTTGAACGAAAATGTTACCCGTCTCATAACAATCTCTCAATTAGAAAATGTTCTTTCAATTGTGCCTACTGTTGAAGAAGCGATTGATATTGTTTTTATGGAGGAGATTGAAAAAGAGTTAAAAAAAGAGGCTAAATAATTGCAGGCAATTATGCATGAGATTTGATGTAACCATTTTAGGCAGCAGCTCTGCAACACCCATTTATAACCGAAATCCCAGTTCCCAACTTCTTAATATTAATGAACGTTTTTATTTGATTGATTGCGGTGAGGGTACGCAAGTGCAATTGCTACGCAATGGAATAAAAGCGCAGCGTATAGAGCATATCTTCATTAGTCACCTTCATGGCGATCACTATCTTGGCCTGATCGGTCTTTTATCTTCACTGCATTTAAACGGAAGGTCAAAGCCATTATATTTGTATGGTCCGCCAGAGCTTTTAGAAATCCTCGACATTCAGTTTAAATATTCTCAGACACAACTCAGATATTCTTTGGTTTTCAAAGCTACCCAGGTTAACCAACCGGAAAAAATATTTGAAAATAGTGATATAGTCGTTGAAACGTTTGTGTTGGAGCATAGAATTCCTTGCACCGGATTCAAATTTTCACAGAAAAAACGCTCAAGGAAAATTATCAAGGAGAAGTTCGACGAATTGAAAATTCCTATTGATTTGATACCCGAATTGAAGCGGGGAGGAAGCTTCACTGATAAAAATGGGCGATATTATTCTGTAGATGAGCTAACTACCGAAGCTCCAGAACCCAGGGTTTATGCATATTGCTCCGATACTATTTGTAACTGGACTTATCTTGAACACATAAAAGGTGCAGATACTTTGTATCATGAAGCTACTTTTATGCACGATATGTTAAACCGGGCAGAAGAAACTTTTCACACTACTACATTACAGGCGGGGGAAATTGCTGTTAGAGCCGGGGTAAAGCAATTATTGATTGGCCATTTTTCTGCGAGATATAAGGAGCTTGATCCATTACTCGAGGAAAGCAAAAGTGTTTTTAAAAATACAAATTTGGCTATTGAAGGGCAGACCTTCGAGGTTTAAGTAAATAATATCACACCACCTTTACAATTGCTTTGCCTATTCCTTCTTTCCACCAAACACAGAGAAGCTTACATACCGTTTAGGGTTCGCCTTTAAATCGATCATCAGTTTATCTAAATTCGAAGATGCATTTGCAAGATTTTTATAAAGAGCCTCATCGTTGATCAATTGACCTAAAGTTCCCTTGCCGCTATTTACCTTGTTTATAGCTAGTTGCAGATCGGCAACAGCTTTATCAGCGTTTTTTATCGTGTTTTCAAAATTAGAACGGGCAATCTGATCGCTTACCTTTTCAAGGTTAGACATAACCGCGGTAATTTTTTCATTATTATTTTTGAGATTTGCTGAGACAGACTGAAAATTCGCCATGATGGCTGCAATTCGGGTACTTTCAGAGCCTACGAGATTATCAACCCTTTTAGTTGTGCCTTCAAGAGTTTCTAAAGTACGAGCTATACTTGCAAAGCTCTTATTAAAGTTCTGTTGAAATTCAGGGCTAATGGTGTTATTCACTGATGTTAACACGGAATCCAATCTTCCTATGATCAGCTCAGCTTTTTTCTGTATCGGCTGCACCTGCTCCATAATGTTTTTTTCCGAATTAGCCCTTAACGTATCACCATCTTCAGCATAAACTTTGCTATTTCCCAGTTCAAAAACTATGGCTTTGCCCCCTAATAAGTCGGTGCTTTCCAAGCGAGCAATAGTGTTTTTAGGGATTTCATAATCGGAGTTAATGTCGAACTGAGCTAGTATTGTTCCGTTTGGCTCCAGTTTAAGCGAGGCAACACGGCCAATCTGATACCCGTTAATTAGTACCGGTTTAGATATAGTCAAACCACCAACATTGTTGTAGCGGGCATAAAATTCATTTTCGCTCGAGAAAACATTATTTCCTTTTAAAAAGCTGTATCCTAAAACTAAAATGGTAATAGCTACTGCGGCGAGAATGCCGACTTTAGTTTCATTAGTAATCTTCATGAATGTCAAATTTCTTTTAGTGAAACTATCACGAATCAATCGCAACTTATCGCGAATCTAGTGATACAGATAAGGATAGCTTCAAATCTATGTATCTTTTTAAGACGCTAAGATACTATTGTATTTCTACTTGTTTCTTATATGTTTGAATTGCTTTTAACAAACAAGAAACAATTTCGGTTTGCCCATATTCAGAAGTCATGTATTCTTCTTCCTGAGGGCTGCTAATGAAACCGATTTCTGTTAATACAGCAGGCATGCCCGCCTTTGCCAGAACAGCTAAGCTCTGTTCTTTAACACCTCTGTCAATTCTGCCGGTGGCAATGTATTCGGTTTGCATCAGCGAAGCCAGCTTTATACTCTGTTCCCTAAATTGATTTTTCATTAAGGAAAATATTATGATACTTTCAGGGTCTTTAGGATCAAATCCATCATAGTTATCTTTGTAATCTTTCTCCAGCAACATGGAAGCATTCTCGCGTAAAGCTGCATCTTGCTGCCCAAGACGATTAAACCCTGACACAAAGGTTTCCACACCACGCACGGATGAACGGTTGCGCATACTTGAAGGCATTGAATTGCAGTGAATTGAAATAAACAAATCCGCCTTAACAGAATTGGCCAATCCGATACGCTCGTACAGGGGCACAAATACATCTTCCGTGCGGGTATAAACCACTTTTACATCCGGCATATTCTCCTCTATCGATTTGCCAAGTTTTAGGGCAACTTGCAAAGCAACCTCTTTCTCCCTGGCAATTAGTCCTCTAGTAGAGCCGTCATGGCCTCCGTGTCCGGCATCAATTACTATAGTCTTGATGCGAAATAAAGGGTTAACTATTTCTTTTGGGTTAAATGAAAATAAAGGGTAAACTACTAGCAGGCTAAAACTTAATATGTATAATTTTTTAAGGCCTCTCATTTTACTTTTTATGTTTTTTTGTTGATTACTTCAATTCAACTTGTTTCTTATAACTTTGGATAGCCGATACTATATTCTCTGCTATTTCAACTTGTCCAGCTACCGAATTCATATATTTTTCCTCCTGGGGATTACTGATAAATCCGATCTCTGTTAATACGGCCGGCATACCTGCTCTTTGAAGAATAAGTATATTCTGCTCTTTCACCCCTCGATCCAAACGTCCCGCGCTGGTGTATTCGTTTTGTATTAAAGTAGCCAGCTTGATGCTTTGATCCCTAAACTTATTTTTCATCAAAGAAAAGATAATCATACTCTCGGGGTCTTTGGGGTCATAGCCGCCATACTTGCTTTTATAATCTTTCTCTAACAGGATATCTGCGTTCTCTCTAATTGCAACGTCTTGTTCATCAATCCGACCAAATCCTGCAACAAAACTTTCGGCACCGTGGGTACTGGTTCTATTTGCTTTTGACGAAGGCATCGAATTGCAATGGATCGAAATAAATAAATCGGCCTTATTGCGATTAGCCATATTTGTTCTGTTTAAATTCGGAACGAAAATATCGGATGTTCTGGTATACAATACTTTAACATCCGGGAATTTATTTGCAATTGCTTTTCCTAAACGCAAAGCAACTTGTAAGGTTACTTTTTTTTCTGAAGAAATTTTCCCTAACGCACCAACAGCTTTGCCGCCGTGACCGGCATCAATTACAATGGTTCTTATACGATATGGTGGGATGGATGAGTTATTAGTGAAAGATATAAATAGCAGAAATGTTAAAAAAGGTAAAAAACCCATAAGCAATCTCCCGTATGGGTTAATTTTCCTTAATTTTGACCTGTCTTTTATCATTATTGCAAAAGTAACATACATCCTTAGATTTGAAATCTATCCTGCTTTTTTTTGTGAGAAACCTGATTTTACTTTTGCTCTTGTTTATAAATTTTACAATTTATGCGCAGCAGAAGAAATCTCCGGTTACTGATACGTCAAAACTCATCAAGCCTATAACGGATACTTTACCGAAAAATTCTAAAACGGTTACAGGGCTTGATTCTAAAATTCATTATACGGCAGAAGATTCTATTAAATTTAGTATCGACGGAAATATAGTCTACTTATACGGCAATGCACGTATCTCACACGAAGAAATGGAATTGTCTTCAGGCTTTATCCGTTTAGATCAAAAGAATAAGTTGTTATTTGCAAGTGGGAAGCCCAATAAATATTCGGTATACAAAGGTCGTCCCATATTAAAACAAGGTAATGAACCGCCAGTAACGTCAGATTCTTTGCTTTTTAATTTTGACACAAAGCGTGGCAAATCTTTTGGAACCTTAACTGATATTGATGGCGGTTATATACAGGCTAATCAGTTTAAAAAGAACGAATACAACGAGGGTTTTTTTAAGCACGGAATCTATAGCACCTGTAGTTTGCCCGAGCCTCACACTCATTTTGGAATCCACATTACCAGAGGTATTGTAACCGAAAAGCAGGTTATAAGCGGGCCTGCTTATCTTGTGATAGAACATGTTCCTTTACCTGTTGGCGTTCCATTTGGCTTTTTCCCCAAAACTAATAAAAGAGCTTCCGGGTTGCTGTTTCCAGCTTTTGGAGAGGATGGAACTCGCGGCTTTTTTATGCGCGGCCTAGGCTGGTATTTCGGCATTAATGATTATATAGATGCAGAAGTGCGTGGTACGCTTTACAGTAAACTGTCTTATGAAACTAATCTATTAGGAAGGTATCGAAAAAATTATAAATATAATGGTTCATTAAATTTTAGTTATGCGTCTCTCAGAAGTCCAACCGGGATAGAAGGAACTCCAAGCGCC
>DASVRX010000236.1:0-2488 GCA_036388375.1 Pedobacter sp.
TAAAGCTGTAAATTATATTGGCATTCCTGCGCATAATGTTAAGTTCTTTCACGACTTATCCAAGCTGGAAGGAAACGATTTTTCAGTACAAATCCCCGGACAAAAGGAAATACCGATATCAAAATCACAAAAATATAGTTATCACCCATTTATGATACCCGGGTGGTATTCAGCCAATTTATTAGGCGATGGAAAAATCATTGCCAAAACAGGTGTTTTTATTAAAACTCCAGGATGGCAGGCCGATTTCACAGTGAATACAAGGGGTGATAAATGGCCGATTCCACAAACGGCGTTAATGTCAGGAGGCCGGTTGTATACGCCATTTACTTTTTTGCCCGACTCGATGAGAAATAAAAATAACAGTCTTTTCCAGGTGTCGTACTATAATATTCGAAATTTTAACGTTGATGGGGATAACTTAACATTCGAAACCCGCTTTAGAAATAATTTACGCGAAGGCAACCAGCTATGTAATGATATGTGGTTCCAATTAAGGGGTACAGACGGCATGTTAAGGATCCACTTTTTAACTAAGGGTTGCACGGGCTATGTTGATCTGACTTTTGGGGAAAAAACTCTGAGAGGAAGTGGACAGAATTTGGCTCAGTTCGGCTTAGATATTCACAATTGGAACAAGGCACGACTTAAGTTAGTTAACAAGACTGTACATGTTTATGTGAATGATTCCCTTATTTACAAAACTAAATATTCCGAGTCTATCGGCTCTATTGGCGCCCTCGAAGTGAACAGCAAAACAAGCGGTGAAACTGATTACGTTAAGCTTTACAACTCAAAAGCTATGCTGGTTTATGAAGATCATTTCGGCGGTGAGGCGAGTGACTAAATAAGCCCTTGGTTCAAGAAAGCTGCACCAGCTAGTTTCCAGTCAAAGTCATCACTCACTCCAACTGTACCAGATTGTCACCCAACTCGTCGTATTCTCCTTCCCCATTGCCAAGACTTTTTCTTAATAAATAGTTTCCTTGATCATCTAGTAATTCGGGTGTTTTAATAATACTTTGGGGATTTTTTCGTGAAACAAATATGTAAGTATTTGGTAATCAATTTTTTAATTGTAGTGTCATTGTGATTCTAGTTGATACTTTCATTAAAGTTTGAGCAGGTAATTACGATGAATTTTGATGCTATATCACTTAGTTTGCATGGTGTAAGGTCGATTACATCAAGTGCTTGTCAAGCTTATAATTTAACCGGCCTACCAATTAGTAATTACCCTTCTCCAACATGAGATTTGATCCAGTATTATATTTCAAGGACAACAAGCCTCTGTACGCCCAAGTATCAGAGGCAGTTATAAAACTAATAAGCCGAAAGCAATTAAAACTGGGGGATCGTATCCCATCAATTGCCAAATTGAGCGAAGAATATATGCTATCAAAAGATACGGTCGAAAAGGCTTACAACGATTTGAGGAAAAAAGGAATCATCACCTCTATAAAGGGAAGAGGCTATTACATCAGTAAGGATGATGTGAATAAAAGCTTGCGTGTGTTACTGATCTTTAACAAACTGAGTACCCATAAAAAGCAAGTTTACGATGGCATTGTTGAAACGCTGGGCACTGGCACCATTATCGACCTAAGCGTTCATCATTCCAGCGTAGACGTTTTAAGTTTTATTGTTGATAAGAATCGCGGTAGATATGATTATTACATGATTATGCCCCATTTTTATAAGGATAACTACAGGGCAGCGGAGATTATCGCTCAGCTTGATAAAGAAAAGGTAATTATCCTTGACAAGAAAATTGAGAACACAACCCATACCTATTCCGCAGTTGTCCAGGACTTCGAAAAGGATATTTTAGAAGCTTTAAACGATGGCATTGATCTGATAAAGAAATATAGAAAGCTAGTCCTTGTTTTTCCGAAGCTGATTCTTTACCCTACTGAGATTGCCAGGGGCTTTAAGCTGTTTTGTAATAGCTATAATTTCGAGTTCGAAATCGTTCATGGTGTTGAAGCTTCTGCGAAGATCGAAACAGGAATTGCTTATGTAGTTGTTGAAGAATCCGACTTGGTTGCGCTGATTAAAATTTGCAAGCAAAGTCATTTAAAACCGGGTGAAGACATAGGAATCTTGTCTTACAATGACACTCCGTTAAAAGAAATTTTATTAGAAGGTATCACGGTGATATCCACTGATCACTTCCTAATGGGTGTAACAGCCGCAAATCTGATACTTGAATCCAGGAAGGACGTTATTAAAAATCCATTCTCACTTATCAGGCGAGATTCCCTTTAGGGTGTAAATAAGAATGCGTTCCCGAATAATAAAAAGACTTCAAACCATATTAAATATCATGAAAAAAATCTGTTTCCTTATTTCTGCTTTTTTCATTTATGCCAGCACTATGGCTCAGGTCAAAGTGAGTAACCTGCTCTGTGAAAACAAAATTAATCCTGTAGGTATCACCGTAATACAGCCTCGTTTAAGTTGGCAGTTAACATCCGACAAACGTAAC
>DASVRX010000237.1:0-6928 GCA_036388375.1 Pedobacter sp.
GCATGGCCAAAGACCCGGATACGGGGCAGCCAGTATTTACTGTTGCCGTAGCTTTTTCTTTAATGATTTTTTATGCTTTCGCGATGCAGTGCATGAGTACACTTGCCGTTGTTTACCGCGAAACAAAGAGCTGGAAGTGGCCATCTATACAACTTGCGTATATGACTGCTTTGGCTTACGTTGCCAGTTTCATAGTATTTAATCTCCTAAGATAATCCCGCTTGAGTAAAGAGGCAATTTTGGCGAAGTATGTTCCTGCTGAAGCAGCACCTATTGTTGCCCGATGGATAGATTATTTTAAATGTGATTTTAAAGTCTCACGAGGCCGCAATACCAAGTTTGGTGATTATCGCCCACCTTACAATGGCGAAAACCATCGCATTTCAGTAAATTTTAATCTTAACCCTTACGCTTTCCTGGTCACTACAGTCCACGAATTTGCCCACCTGCAAACGTGGAATGAGTATAAAGGGAGAGCAAAACCACATGGTACCGAATGGAAGCTCAACTTTAAAAAGATGATGCGGCCTTTCTTCGAAAAAGAAGTTTTTCCGTCTGATTTAAAGTCAGCGATCAATTCGTATCTGGAAAATCCGGCAGCATCAAGTTGCAGCGATTTAACCCTTTTTAGGGCCTTGAAAAGACACGATGCTCAAACTAATGCAATTACAGTCGAAGCGCTGGCCATGAAAACAGTCTTTAAGTTGAAAGATGGCAGGGAATTCCGCAAAGAGGAACTGATACGCAAGCGATTTAAATGTGTAGAGCTAAAAACTAAAAGGATGTATTTATTTAGTCCGCTAGCGGAGGTTTTTCCGGTTGAACAAGAATAGAGTTTTAGTGATCGGATGACTCCAAGTCATCCAACCAATAACTTATTCGGGATTTTTCTCCTGCCACTGCTTACTAAACGACTTATTTTCTACAACCGGCATTTCCCGATGAGTGCCCCAGCTTTTTCTAAAAAAGGTTTTCAGAAAAAAGTTCTTCCATTTTCCGGATACGAAATCCATCATGCTCCTTTTAAGCATGCTTTTTTTCCACGCACTCCATCCCAACTTTTCAATTTTGGATGCATGCCCTTCTGTTACAGCATCCCGCCGGTTAAGAAGAAGCATTTTATGAATATCAATTTTAACAGGACAAACTTCGGAGCATTTACCGCATAAACTGGATGCATAACTTAGATGCTTGAAATCTTCCATCCCCTTAAGGTGAGGAGTTATAACAGAACCAATGGGACCACTGTAGGTGGTTTCATAGGTATGGCCACCTACGTTTTTATAGATCGGACAAGCATTTAAACATGCCCCGCAACGAATGCAATACAAGCCCTGGCGCTGTTCCTTTTGGGCAAGTAAATTAGTACGGCCATTATCCAGAAGCACAACATACATTTCCTCCGGTCCGTCTGTCTCATCTTCCTGACGAGGGCCACTTAGAATGCTGTTATAAACGGTTAAATTTTGTCCGGTTCCGTGAGTAGCAAGTAAAGGCCAGAAAAGATCAAGATCGCTCAAAGTTGGAATGATCTTTTCAATTCCAACTATCGCAATATGGATCTTCGGGAACGTGGTTGATAAACGAGCATTTCCTTCATTTTCAGTAAGAGCAATGCTTCCTGTGTCGGCAATTAAAAAGTTGCCTCCCGTAATTCCAACATCCGCAGTTGTGTATTTTTCCCGAAGTAACTCCCGGGCCTTTTGAACTAAGATTTCCGGGGCTGCATCTGCAGGAGTTCCAAACTTTACGTGAAAAAGTTTTGCAATATCTTCTTTACTCAGGTGCATTGCCGGAGTTACAATGTGATAAGGTTTTTGACCTAGCAGCTGAACGATATACTCGCCCAAATCACTTTCTAAAGATTCAATATTATTATTTCGAAGAAACTCGTTTAAATGAATTTCTTCGGTAGTCATCGATTTTGCTTTAATAACAGTTTTAGCATTGGCCTTCCTGATGATATTTAAAATCTCCCGATTCGCCTCTTCGGCATCATTGGCCCATATGACTTTGCCACCACGCTTTTGCAAATTGGCTTCAAACTCCGGTAAAAGCTTATCCAGGTTTTCCATTACCTTCCACTTTATCACATGGGCTTTCCGTTTTGAGCTTTCAAGATTCGCTAAACGGGAAATACCGCGGCTCACAGCCGTATCATAACGTCCAATATTAAAGTTGATAATGCGCCGGTGATCTAAATCAAATGCTTTATTTTCAGAAACTTCCAGAAAATCTTCAGCAAAATTTGTCATGCTACGAAGGTATTGAATTTAGCGTTAGGATAATTTACTTGTTCTTAAATTGTAAACCTCTAACGTTTAATCAGCTTTTTGTGTTCAATCTTTAAAAAATAATTGAGCTAAAGTGTTAAAGATAATGTGCAGTAATAAGTATCATCACGATCTTCAATATTCAATTGATACTTGCCTGAATAAAGTAAATCAAGACGGCGTTTTACATTGTTAAGACCAATACCACTACTTTCATCTTTATTTAACGAAGTTTTTTTATTCCAAATGCTAAAATGCAAGTCGTGATTATTCACTTCAAGATTGATTTTTATTGGGTTTTGAGAATCAGAAACCGCACCATGCTTAAATGCATTTTCAATGAAGGAAATGAGAATTAGGGGAGCAATACTTTGTTCATTATAATCTCCGCTCATCTCTACATTTATATAAGCCTGCCCTTTAAAACGTAATCTCTGTAGTTCTATATAATTTTCGAGGTACCTGATTTCCCGGGCTAATTTTACTTTCGGCTCATTACTTTCCTGCAGCATATAGCGCATTATTTCCGATAGCTTCATAATTGCTTCCGGGGCTCTATCAGATTTTTGATAAGCCAGCGAATAGATATTATTTAAGGAGTTGAATAAAAAATGTGGGTTTACCTGCGATCGCAAAAAAGCAAGTTCGGCAACCAGCTTTTCGTTTTCAAGATTCTTACGAACCTTCTCGTTTAAAAACCAATCTACTGCAAACTTAAACGCTGTACTTAAAAAAATAAAGAATATGCCCGTAAATACAGCGCCAATAAAGTACTCATTGAAGGAAATCAGGTCTTTTCCTCTTAACAGGATAACATCTTTGAAAAGATACGCAAAACTATATTTGAGCAGGCTGGAACCTATTACGAGAATTGAAACTAAAAGAAAGTAAATCCAATACTTACGCTTGCTTAAGTATTTTGGCAGGACGTAGAGGTAATTAAAATAAAAAATGGCGATGTTGAAAAAGCCGAAATAAACGAAAATGATTATTGCTTGATGGAAACTCCCGTTTTTTGCGCTTAGGAAGACAAAAAATAAAAGTATGGACAACCATACAATGAAGTGAAGAAATATCTTTTGCGAGCGGCTCAAGCCATAAAGATATGGCAAGTAAATAGAATTAGAAATTAGGGAACAATCATTATTCCCAAACTCTCCTATTTAATTATTATATAATCTAAAGAATAACTGTGCTTCAGGTTGTTCAGATTTAAAAGTATGAATTACAATAGGTTTCGGCAAGAGCTTAACGCTATCGACAATCTTAGCCATTTCTGCTTCGCCAATGCTAGCTCCGGTATTGAAAACCTTGAACGCTATTTTGTAAGGAGCAAGCCATTGCTGCTCTTCCTTAATACCTCCGCTAGAACCGGGCTCGTCTAAATTTTCAAGCGAAACTATTTGCTTATACCCGGCAGCTATGATATATCCAAAATACTCTTCCTTGGTAGGCATTGGTGTCAGGAAAGTATTTTCATCAAGTTTATAGATCCTTCCTCTTTCAAATGCTGGGATTGAGTCCAATGAGCGTGCCTGAGTTTCTGCACCTTCAATCCCCTTCTTGGATTCTTGTAAAATAATCAGTTTAGCTACGTTAACCCGATCCTTTCCTAAATAACAATGCACATAGTATTTGCCTTTTGCACCACGAATAAGTTTTCTAAGATTTTCTATCGCCTCTTCGTTTTCCGAAATCCATGGCAACAAGGGGATATTATAAAATTTGATACCAGCGGTTGCGGCATTTTCCTTCTCTTCTGCCAACAGCTTAGGCTCGAATGGAACGACTGCCGGATGCAGTAAGCTGATAACCCCGGTATAACCTTCATCTTTTAACTCTGCCATTCGTTCTGCCGTTGGGTATGGACCAATAGTAAAGCCTTCCGCAACCTTACTTTGCTCTTTCCCATTTACATATTTAGGATTAAGCAACAGCGATAGGGAGAAAACTGCAGCAAGAACAGGTATAGCTATAAGTGACCCTTTTTGAATTTTATTAGAGCCTGACAGAATGTATCTTGAAGAAACAAAGGCTATAACGAAAGAAATTATTACCAAAAGAACCATAAAGCCAATCACGATTAAGCTCTCCTTTTGCTCCGACCAATGGTTTTCGCGTGCATATTCAACCGTTTTACGTACCGGACCTAACAAAATCAGCGTACCCAATGCAAAGCCCCAAAAGAGCCATAATGCAATAATTGTAAAGGTTTTTTTCATCAGAATATATTGTTTTTAATAGCTATGAAGTTATCATGATCCTATCCATTTCGATTTGTGTACGGGATGCTCATGATGGTTTCATTCATAAGACTATGGCTAATCTTATACCGCTAGAATTAAAAGAGGTTACGCTAATGTTGGATTAACTCTAAGGGTTCAAAAAAAATATATTATATATTAGTTCTTAAATATCATCATTGTGAGATCAATAGTTTGTACCCAATTTGAAGGGGATTATCATTATGGAGCAGCCGCGCTTATTAATTCTTTATACAAGGCCGGGTTTAGAGGAGAATTGTACGCCGGATATAAAGGTGAATTGCCGTACTGGGCATCAAAATCCAAAGAAAGCACCATACTGGATGATACTAATCATACATTACAAGTGGCTGAAGGGCTTCAAGTGAATTTTATCAAAATCAAATCTTCGAGCCATTTAACAAACTACAAACCTGATTTCATGAAACTGATCTTAGATGGCCCCGGCAGAAATGCGGAAGGAATCTACTATTTTGATTCTGATATTGTTGTACGTGCTCCCTGGTCCTATTTCGAAACATGGGTTGAATATGGGATTGCTGTATGCGAAGATTTAAATTCTCCCATACCCAAAGATCATCCGCTTAGGAGAGGCTGGCGAGACTTTTTCAAAAATGCAGGCATTAATTTAAACTTTAAAGATGCAACTTATGTAAATGGTGGCTTTGTGGGATTGCGCCGTGAAGACTTCGACTTTATTGATGTTTGGATCAAAATCCAAAATGCTATGTCGACAGTAATTGGCGGTTTAGAAAATTCACAATTCAATAAAATGTCAACGGTATCACCGTATTTAAAACGTCCTTACGGTATTTTTTCGAAAACTGACCAGGATGCTTTAAATGCGTCAATTGAAACTTGGGAAAAATGTGTGAGTTTTATCGGGCTCGAAGGTATGGGTTTTAAAAGTGGTGTATCTTTGATGTCGCATGCTTTAGGACCCATAAAGCCCTGGTCCGCTAAGCCAATCCGACGGGCTTTATCAGGGCATTCGCCTCGGCAGGTGGATCGAGATTATTTGATGGTTAGCCAGTTTCCCATTCGATTGTATTCAAGAACAACCGTAGTAATAAGATATTATAAGATACTCCTGGCCACATTTATATCACGCTTCTACAGCAAACCAAGGTGATACCAATAATGCAAAAAGCCTCTTAGATTGGGCTCCCTGGATTTCAATTTATTCAAGACGAGCTAGATTATCATTCCAGAACACATCATACCAATCAGGATTCGTTTGATAAGCTGAGTGAAAATGATCTTAAACAATCAGCTATTGTGATGCTTGGTTTGTTTATAACACATCTCAGAGAAAAGAACGGATGCATAGAAAACCATTGCCAGTCCCAGTAAGTCATTCTGGAAAACATTAATCTCAAAAACGATTGCTATCCCCACATAAAACAAATATATGCACTAAGAAGGGTGCATCGATGGTGAGGGTATTGCTAAGTGACCCACTCTAGAAAGTCATAAAAAAAAGTTTTGAAACGCGAAGGGATACGTTCAGCTATCATTACTATAATTATCTGTTGATTATATAGCCCTTTTGTATCGGTTCTTATACTTTGCAGGCGAATCTCCCATCAGTTTTTTGAATAAGCGCGAAAAGTAGTAAGGGTCCCGAAATCCAAGTTCGTTGCATATCTCTTTGATGCTTCTATCTGTGAAGTATAAATACTGACATGACTTCTGGATCTTTAACTCGCTGAAAAACTGATTCGGTGAACTTCCCGTCCTGGCCCGGAACATTCTTGAATAATGTGTAATTGATAAATTCTGTTGCTGTGCCAATCCCTTCACCGAAATTTGATGGCTTATATTCTCTTTCATAAACGAAATAGAGTCTGATATTTTATCATTCTTCGGGATGTCGGGATCTATAATTGGAGCATATATAAAGTCTGAGATGAATTCCTGTAATTTTATACTACCTATCTCGAGTTTCATCATGTCGAAACAATCCTCTGATAGTCGAAATATGCTGTCGAACTTTCTAATTCGTTCTTCATTGTAAGCTATAAAAACCGGTTCTTCATTAATATCTAAATATCTTTTATATAAAAGGTCTGCGTACTCGCCAAGGAAATGCACCCAGTAAATTGTCCAGGGGTCATCTTTAGATGAAGTGTATTGATGAGGTATGTTTTTAGGCAACCACACGAAATCGTTAGGACTAAGTTTTGAAACCTTTGTATTCACCCTCACCGTTCCTGTTCCGGATGTACAGTAAAGCAGGATGTGATCACTGCAACCAGACGTCCTCTCCCTGTCATGAAAACCTGCATGAGGATAAAACCCCATTGCGGTCGGGTATAAGTGCTTCACCAGCGCATTATTTGCCAAACTCCGCTTAATATTAGGCGGTAAGACAATCATTTTCTGACCTAC
>DASVRX010000238.1:0-11540 GCA_036388375.1 Pedobacter sp.
AGTACCTTCCAGTCTTCATCTTTCACTACAGGCGAGAGCTGATGTAAGTCGCCAATCATCAACAGCTGTACTCCACCGAAAGGTTTAGAGTGGTCTTTAAATCGGCGCAACACATTATCTATGCTGTCTAACGTGTCTGCCCGCACCATGCTTATTTCATCAATCACTAACAGGTCCAGACTCTTAATTAGATTTATCTTCTCCTTATGAAAACGTTTTAATTCAGGAGTTTTGTTATCCGGCACAAAGGGCCCAAAATTTAGCTGAAAGAACGAATGAATCGTAACTCCGCCGGCATTAATTGCCGCAACTCCGGTAGGAGCAACAACGGCCATACGCTTTAGCGTGGTCTTTTTTAAATTGTGAAGAAAAGTGGTTTTGCCAGTTCCGGCTTTGCCTGTCAAAAAGATATGCCTGTCTGTAAATTGTACAAAGTTATATGCTAAGTCTAATTGAGGATTGTGGCTCATTCTTTGTTTCAAAGGCTTAAGTTCGCTAATATAAAAATATTGAAGCTAATTTATTTAGTAATTCTGCTGAAAACATGGGCTTTAGATGTTATTTTTGTTATAAAGTAAATCTACGATGGCGTATAAACCTTATCCCAATACTGAAAAGCCAGTTTTGTATTTTGAAGATATCGACACCTCTTTAACTTATAATTATTCCCATTATCTAAATTGGTTGTTTGATGATCGTGTTGAGTTGATTAAAGGGCAAATCTTTAAGATGAGTCCTGCACCATCGCCTTATCATCAACAGATTTCTATTAGAATTTCGTCTGAACTTTATATGTATTTAAAAGATAAGGTTTGTAAGGTTTATACTGCGCCTTTTGACGTTCGTTTTCCAAAAGAAAGTAAGGCAGATAAAGATGTTTATACCGTTCTTCAACCTGATATCTGTGTGATTTGTGATTTAAATAAAATTGATAACAGAGGCTGTATTGGGGCGCCGGATATAGTCGTCGAGATTTTATCTCCCGGTAATAATAAAACTGAGTTGCTTAATAAGTATAGTGTTTATGAAGAGTTTGGTGTTAAAGAATACTGGGTTGTTAGCCCGGCTGAAAAAACTTTTCTGAAATATACACTTGACGAAAACGGTAAATACCAGCCTTCAAAATTATTTACATTAAGTGAAAGGATATACTCAGATATTTTGCCTGAATTTGTGTTGGATCTGGATGAGATATTCGAAGACTAATAGCGTTTAAAACTAAAATGTTACACCTAGGTTGTAGTTGTGACTGAATTAACGATACTTTTGCAGGTAAATAGTTTATATGAAGCGGAATCTAGTTTTATCAGTTATAGTAATATTAACCTCAGTTTTTTGCCACAACTCATTTAGTCAGTCGAAAAAACTTTCACTTTATGAATTGAAAGTATATCATCTCAAAGATAAAGCGCAAGAGAATGTAGTAGACGATTATTTAAAAAACGCGTTCTTGCCAGCACTTCAGCGAAAAGGAATTAAAAGTGTTGGCGTATTTAAACCAATAGGAAATGACACAATACAGGACAGGCGAATTTATGTGTTAATACCATTTAAGTCGGCAAATGAATTTGCTGATTTGCCGGAAAGTCTGGACAAAGACGCTGCATATAATGCTGCAGGGAAAACCTATTTGGAAGCTGCTCACGATAATGTTCCATATAAAAGAATAGAATCTATATTGTTAAAGGCCTTTGCAAATATGCCTAACCTCCAAGTACCAAAATTAAAAAATGGGATGCAAAACAGGGTTTATGAATTGCGAAGCTATGAAGGACCTACTGAAAAACTTTACACTAAAAAAGTCCACATGTTTAACCAAGGTGGTGAAATTGATTTGTTCACACGGATGGGTTTTAATGCAGTTTTTTACGGAACTGTGCTTGCAGGAAGTAAAAAGCCTAATTTAATGTATATGACAACTTTCGAAGATATGCCTTCAAGAGATGCGCATTGGAAAACATTTCGTGACGACGCTGGTTGGAAAAAGCTTTCTGCTATGGAATATTACAATCACACAGTTTCTCATGCGGATATAATATTGCTGCATCCTGCAGAGTATTCAGGGATATAGGTGCAAAACCATATCCTAATAATTTAGGATCCTTGTAGGACTCATTCTATTTGACTCTAGCCTGTTGATGATGTCAATTGAGTAATGAGTATATGCTCGTGCACTAATGATCGTATGAGCTAATGAATTTGACGCATTGGTTGGGGCGCAAGTAGATTGGGAATAAAAAAAGCCACATAAAGCGGCTTGTTCCAGTAGCGGGGAGCAGGATCGAACTGCCGACCTCAGGGTTATGAATCCTGCGCTCTAACCATCTGAGCTACCCCGCCAATTATTTATTTAAACAAGTTCATAATTTTTTACCTGTTTAACCACCTATTTTAGACTCCTCTAAAAATTGGAGTTGCAAATATAGTTTAAAATACTTTCCTTTAAAAAGAAATCTAAAAAACTCAGCCGAGCAGTTTTAGGAAAAGGAAAAATCAGAATGTCAGAGAAAAAGAAATATAGCCTGGAGTACGAGGTAAAGTCATCACCTAAAATATTATTTGGTTTTTTGAACGAACCGAATGGTTTATCGCAATGGTTTGCAGATGATGTTTTTTATAAGGATCAGGTATATACTTTTCTATGGGACGGGGAAGAACATAAAGCTAAACTTTTATCTATCAAAGAAAACAAGATGGTTAAGTTTAGATGGATAGACGACGATCCCGGATGTTACTTTGAAATGGAGATTGTTCAAGACGAATTGACAAATGATGTAGCACTCTGCATTACAGACTTCGCGCCTGAAGATCTGCTTGAAGAGCGAAAATTGATTTGGGATAATCAGATTGAATATTTGATAAGCGTGCTGGGAGCTTAGGGATTAAAATCCCTATTTTTGTATTGTGAAGAAAATACACTTGTTGGTTATAAAGGCATTCATCAGGCCTTTTATTACCACTTTTTTCATCGTAATGTTTGTATTGTTGATGTTATTTTTATTCAAATACATCGACGATCTTATTGGTAAGGGCTTTCAATGGTATGTTATTTTGCAATTAATGGGGTATGCTTCTGCTACCAATGTTGCAATGGCGCTTCCTCTGGCCATGCTTCTTTCTTCTATCATGACATTTGGAAGCCTTGGTGAGAATTACGAACTGGTAGCAATTAAAGCGGCCGGCATTTCGCTTCAAAAAGCAATGACTCCATTATTCGTATTTGTATCTATCCTTAGTGTTGGCGCCTTTTTGTTTTCAGATTATATGCTTCCCGTGGCTAACCTGAAATTTGGATCATTACTTTATGATGTTCGTAATCAAAAAGGTGCATTTCTAATTACCGAAGGGGTCTTTAATAATAGCTTGCCAGGATACTCTATTCGGGTTCAAAGAAAGGATCCTGATGAAAGAACATTGCATAATGTAATTATTTATGATCATGGATCGGTCGGTAATGTTGTTGTTAGAGCCAAACAAGCAGTAATGACTAAAACGGCAGATGAAAGTTTCTTAATTCTAAATCTTAAGGACGGAGTTCGATACGAAGAGAATACGGGCGATGGATCATATAATCCGCGGCAGCGTTTTACCCGCTTTAGGTTTAAAGAATCTACGCAAAAGTTTGATTTATCATCTTTTAAGACTCCGAGAACTGATGAGAGTCTGTTTAAGAGTAGTTATGCCATGATGAATCTGAAGCAGTTGAAATATTATAAGGATTCGACCATAAAGGTAAGCGATAGTGTGGCAAGAGCCTATAGTAGGCAAGTCTCACCTTTAATTAAAGTCTCCGCGAAAAGTACAGCTTCACCTTCGACC
The DNA here is from genome assembly GCA_036388375.1 of Pedobacter sp. Lineage (GTDB taxonomy): Bacteria > Bacteroidota > Bacteroidia > Sphingobacteriales > Sphingobacteriaceae > Paradesertivirga. The sequence continues at coordinate 3,820 of DASVRX010000238.1, forward strand.
AAGCCAAGTATCATATATGGCTATAAAAATAATGTAACGGAGATCCTACCCGCAAACGCACGACTACGGGCGATAGAATTTGCTCAAAATGAAATGCGAAGCGTTAAGGAAGGAATCGCTTTAAAGGTCACCGAAAGCGACGATTATAAGAAAAGCATACTCCGGTTTATAGTAGAATATCAACGAAAGTTTACGCTTGCCGTATCATGTTTAGTTCTTTTTTCTATTGGTGCGCCGCTAGGGGCTATCATCAGAAAAGGAGGGTTGGGATTACCCGTAGTAATGTCTATTATCTTCTTCCTTATCTATCATATTATTTCAACCATCGGTGAGAAATCGGCGAAAGCCGGAACAATAGATCCAATTTTCGGAATGTGGGTCGCACTTATCGTATTAGCCCCCTTGGGAGCTTTTCTAACTTATAAAGCAGCCGTAGATTCTGTGATATTTGATGCCGATAGCTATAAACAAAAATTCTTGAAGCTTATTAAGAAGAAGAAAAACTAAGATCTTTTACTTCAAGATTAGATTCCTGCACCTACGAATAAATTGATAACTGTAATTTTACTTCATAATGGATGTTAAGCTCAATACAATTGAAGAGGCTGTAGAAGATATCAAAGCTGGTAAAATAATTATTGTTGTAGATGATGAAGATCGGGAAAATGAAGGCGACTTTTTAACCGCGGCCCGAAATGCATCTCCCGAAGTAGTGAATTTTATGGCTAAATATGGTCGCGGATTAATTTGTGTTCCCTTAACTAGCCACCGTTGTGATGAGCTCAACCTGGAATTAATGGTTGGAAAAAATACGACTTCTCATGAAACTAACTTCACCGTTTCGGTTGATTTGCTTGGGAACGGCTGCACTACCGGTATCTCCGCATCCGACCGATCAAAGACCATACAAGCACTTATTGATCCCGCTACAACACCTGATGACTTAGGTCGACCCGGCCATATATTTCCTTTAAGAGCAAAAGATGGTGGCGTTTTACGTCGTGCCGGTCATACCGAGGCAGCAACAGATTTAGCTGCCATGGCTGGCTTCGAACCAGCCGGAGTTATTGTCGAAATTATGAATGAAGAGGGTGAAATGGCCCGCCTTCCCGAATTAATGCTGCTTGCAAAGCAGTTCGACATGAAGATAATTTCTATTAAAGATTTAATTGCCTACCGGTTGTGTACAGAATCACTCATTAAAAAAGAGGTTTCTGTTAAGCTGCCTACGGAATGGGGCGATTTCGAAATGGTTGCTTATACGCAACTGGATTCTGGTGATCATCATATTGCATTAGTGAAAGGAAAATGGGATGAAAACGAACCTGTTATGGTGCGGGTTCACAGCTCTTGTATTACCGGAGATATATTTGGCTCTTGTCGTTGCGATTGCGGTCCGCAATTACATAAAGCCATGGAGATGATTGAGAAAGAAGGTAAGGGAATTGTGATTTACATGAACCAGGAAGGGCGGGGAATTGGCCTGATTAACAAGCTTCATGCCTATAACCTTCAGGAAAATGGCTTTGATACAGTTGAAGCCAACTTAAAACTCGGCTTTAAAATGGATCAGCGCGATTACGGTCTTGGTGCTCAGATTTTGCGTAGTCTGGGAGTGAAAAAAATGCGACTGATGTCTAACAATCCTACCAAAAGAGCCGGCTTAACAGGTTACGGTATTGAAATAGTAGATAATGTACCTATCGAAATCGCGTCGAACGTTCATAACGAATTGTATCTTAAAACTAAACGTGATAAGATGGGTCATACTATCCTGAAAAAGGGAATTTAGTTTGTTACTGATCTTTTAGGATCTGAAGAAACAGGTGCTATAACGATAGAAGGAGTGGTGTTTACTGGGGGTGGCGGTGCTTGAGGTTGCTCATCTTCCTTACGTTCTTCTTCTTTTTTTCTGCCTAATATTGCCCGTAAAAACTCGCCTAGAGTGTCAAAATCCTTCCGGTAAACTAGACCGATGGCACTAACATATTCCTGGGTATTATTAGCATTAAAGATAATACGGTTATTTAACCTGTTCGATGCTCTTGCAACTAAGCTACCATCTTTCTTAATTGCTAACTGGGCCTCCACATCTCTGGTTACAGAGTTACCATTGCCAATCACATTGAATGAATTTATTCCAGAACGTGTATCAGTTACTCCACCAGTAATGCTTAACCTATTATTGAAGAAACGGAACGTTGCGCTTGCATCATTTAACGAGCGTACGTTCAGATCGATGGTTCTGAGATTTAATGTTTGGGCAAGGATATTATTAAGCTTATTAAAAGTTAGTTCGGTAACAGCACTAAACATGGTCTCGTTAACACTGTTTAAATTTAATCCAGTATTGGAAGCAAACGTACGTCGGGCGATAAAGCTCACGGCCTGTTGAGTTCTGTTATTAACATCACTTAAGTAACTCTGCAAAAGATCTTTAATATAAGGGTCTTGGGGAAAATTGATATCTAATTTGATATCAGGCCTGGTTAATGCACCGCTTAGAGTCATTACTGCTTCTGCTATGACGGTTGGAGCCTGATTGTTATCGAATCCGGCAGCAACATATAGCGGCGCAGTACTAACCCTTTGTGCGTAAACTGCAGTTAGATTAATCTCAGCTTCAATTGGGTCACCGGTCCAGCGGATGGAGCCTCCCTGTCTTATTTCGAAGATTTTACTGATGTATTCTTGTGCCGTATATTGAAATTCACCACTGGTTATTAGATAACTCCCGAACATCTGGAAATCACCAAAACTGGTAATGTTTAATGTTAATGCTTCTGAGTTTCCACGACCACTTAATACTCCCAAGTCGGTAATGATATTTACTTGAGATCTCTGATCAACTTTTAGGTTCAGCGTCATCGCCAAACCATTAAAACTGGGAAGCTTTTTAGGAGTTAGAGAAGAATCTTTCGCTACAAAAGTAATAAAATCATTATTGGCGACCTTTGCCGCCGAATTTAGAGGAATATTAAATACAGTTCCTTCCTGAGTTTCGGCAGTGATGTTAATACGCATATTATTTGTGGGACCCTTAAATTCAAAGGTTCCAACTCCATACGCAGTTCCGTAATATAGTGGGTTGTCTTTCGCCGTAGTATTAAGTGCCATAAATGGCGACCCTGCTTCGATCCTGATATCTACAACCGGAATCTTCGGATTTTTTAAGTTTACAGTTCCAAAGGCGATAGCGGTATTATTTTTTATATCGGTAATCTCTAGTTCACCCAGATCGATAACGCTGTTTTTGATGGTTACGTCGTCGTTAATTCGGTAAGGTGTTTTGAGGTAATTAATCACCATCGCCGCGTTTTTTAAACGAGCGTTGCCATTAATTTGAGGGTCTAGAACATTCCCTGTAACGGTTAGCTGTGATGAAACCTGTCCTGTTACGTTTGAAACTAAGTGCTTCATAAAAGGTTGGAAGATAATCAACTCCGTACCATCCATATCTACCTTAAGATTCAATGTGTTTTTATCGGCATTAGCGTTATAGTCTCCTGCAATGTTCATGGTTTCTTTCCCATCTTTTTGGATGTTAAGAACCATATCAACTAGCTTAGTTCTATCATCAAGATTGGCAACCAAAGTCATTTCCCCGATAGGTATATTATTCATTACCAGGGAATCAACCACCAAATCAGATTCGATTTTTGGGGCTTTGGTAATTGATGACAAACTAATATTGCCATTTAATTCTCCCGCAAGGGTAATGCCTTTAGATTGGGTGAGGGGATTAAAGGTGCCTAGTTTGAAATGTTTGAATCCGGCATTTAACTTATCGTCCGGATCGGTCGATATTATTCCATCAAGTGTGAGAAACTGGTTATCGCGGAAAAGTGCGAAATCTTTAATCGCCACTTTTCCTTTATCAAAATTGAACCGAACTTGCTTAACAATACTCCACACCTCCCTGTTAATGATCACGTCGGAAGGCAGGAGACTTAAACTTGCAAAGTCGCTGGTATTAAATTCAACCAATCCGTTCAAATCGAGTTGATTGATGGCGTCCTTATCAGATAACTTTACGTTAAACGAAAGGCTGTCATTTCTGAAGATGTTAGCAACATTGACGTTCTTGATATAAAGGTTTTTATCAAGGTCTATTCTATCGGCCGTTAAAAAAACGTTCAGCGCATTCGATGTAGTAGATTCATCAAGAATGAAATTGTTGATTTTGATGTTTTTGTATTCTATTAGCGAACTGGAACCAGTTAATGTTGCTACATTCTCAGCCGAAATAAAACGCCCTCTAAACTCTGCTCCTTCGGGGATTTTGAGAGCCGGAATATACATCACACTTATCGGCTCAAAGTATTTCAAGTTGAGTGTAAAGTCGAAGTTTTGAATTCCTTTTTTGCCGGTTTTGACTTTCAATGAAGGAATGTACTGTTTCACAACCGATGTGAAATAGTAAGGAAGCGTTTTTAAATCATACTGCCCGTTGATGCCTGCATCTAAAATATCAGAGTTTATAGTTAGCGACCGTGAATTGCCTATTCCCTTAGCCCGCACATATACCGAATCTACCACGATAGAATGCTGAGGAGTGGTCATTCTGATTTTGCTTAACTGAAGCGTTCCCTGAATATTACTAAGATTGTTTCCTGTAAAAGCAGTATGGAAATCGGCATCAATTTGAATGGTGTCTTTACTAAAGCCAAGCTTATGAAAATTTGTATGCCGTAGTTTGGCGTTGAAATTGAAAGCGGGCAACTTTGAAGTAAAATCAATCCCGCCAAGGAAGTTGAGTTTAATATTCCGGTCGTTTATGTCAATCTTCCCATTAAAAAAGCTGCGGTTATATTTGCCGTTGATATTTACGTTCGAATAACGGTAGCCTTTGTAATCGAAATAAGTAATATCAGCTTTTATGTCTTCCTGGATTTGTTTTAGGTTAAATCCACGGCCAACTATGTTAGCCGAAAGAGTTGTACGTCCCAGATCATTACGATTAAGAAGTTCTTTTAAGTTAAAGTCGTAAGCTTTAACCGTACCTGAATATCTGGCTACGCCATTCATATTCATGCGGAGGTTGGTATTAACTCTTCCAAGTGCGGTTTTGATATCGCCTGTTACCTTGAAGTCTTTCAAAAAACCAGTGAAGTTTCCTTTAAAACTTACATTGCCGAACTTCGCGGCTATAGCAGGAATCTGATTTGTTTTGCCGGTTGCCAGCTTGATCAGCCTGTCAGCATCTTTTTTGTTGCTATTCATCTGAGCAAAGCGCAGATTTAAATACATTTTGTTTGCTGATGGAAGGCCCTTTATATCGAAGTTGCCTTTTACATAAGTTGCCTGTCCGGCAGAAGCCATGAAGTTGCGGGCCTTAAGATCATTAACATATCCACTTACATTCCCTTTAAGTGTAACAGCCAGGTTTTGAGGGAGATTGTCGGCGAAGTAGGATAAATCTTTTGTATGAATTCTGGTGTTCTTTAATTTGGCATTGAGATAAACCTTACTTACAAACTGATTAAGATCCTTGAAATTCTTATATTTCAAAAACAGGTAATCCTCGAGTTGACTGGTAGGGGTTTGCAGGAGGAGTTTCTTAAACACCATCTGATTTGAATCGATAGCGGCATGGGTGCTTAAATTCTTCAGGGAAAAGCCGCTTTTCTCACGGAAATTAAGATGTTGAATTTCTGCTTCAAACAAATGTGTTCTGGTATTTATATCTAAGACGGTAGTACTTAAGTTCAGCAAATGCAGATCATCAAAATTGATTCGTTTAAGAATACTTACCCGATTGAAATTTTTGTATCTGAAATCAATGTTATTGAGCACCACCTTGTCAAAACTAAGGTCATATCTCTTCTTAGGCTTTTTACGCGGTTTGGTTGTTCCAGTATTAAAGTAATTTACGATAAACTGTAGATTAGTTTTTCCGGTCTTGTAGGTTTTTAAATAAAACTTTCCATTATCAAGCTGGATAGTGTTCACGGAAACAATGCGCTCTTTTAAAGAGAAGTAATTAAGGTCGACCGTAAGTTTAGGCGTATGGAGTAAGGTATCTTTATCAAGATCTTGAACATATAAGCCTTCAAGTATAACTGATTTAAAAGGCTTAACATACAAGCCATCTATTGAAACAGTAGTTTTAAGTTCTTTGGAGAGGTATTTTGCAGCTTTCTTCGCAATTGCAGTTTGAACAGGCTTATACCGTAAAGAAAATAACAAGGCGGCCACCAGTAAAATTAATACTGTCAATGTCCAAAGCGTTATTTTGAGTACTTTTTTGATAGTTTTACGGTTTAAAACAAACAGAAAATTTAAAATCAAGTTTTGGCAATAATCCTCGGCATCGAATCTTCGTGTGATGAAACTTCAGCATCTGTATGTATAGACGGAAAAATACTGTCAAATAGTATAGCAAACCAACTGGTCCATCAAAAATACGGTGGTGTAGTTCCCGAACTTGCTTCGAGAGCACATCAACAAAATATAATTCCGGTAGTTGAAGAAGCCATTGCGACTGCTAAAATAAGCAAAAAAGACGTTAACGCTGTAGCTTTTACCCGTGGTCCCGGGTTGCTGGGTTCTTTATTAGTTGGAACGTCTTTTTCAAAAGCATTTGCTTTGTCACTATCCATCCCGCTTATTGAGGTGAATCATATGCAGGCGCATATTCTGGCTCACTTTATAGAAGATCCTAAGCCTCGTTTTCCTTTTTTGTGTTTAACCGTTTCGGGAGGCCATACACAAATAGTTTTAGTTAAAGATTACTTTGACATGGAGATAGTGGGTGAAACCATGGACGACGCTGCTGGAGAGGCATTTGATAAAACCGCCAAAATTCTGAATTTACCTTATCCCGGCGGACCGTTAATTGATAAATACGCAAAGCAGGGAAATCCCTTAGCTTATCCTTTTCCTGAACCTCAAGTTCCGGGTCTTAATTTCAGCTTCAGCGGATTAAAGACTTCAATTTTGTATTTTGTAAGAGATCAAAAAAAGCTTGACGAAAATTTTGTTGAGAATAACCTGGTCAATATCTGCGCTTCGGTTCAATACCGAATAGTTACTATTCTGCTGGCAAAATTAGTTAAAGCTTCTAAGGAATATAATATTGAGGATATTGCAATTGCTGGTGGGGTTTCTGCAAATTCCGGGCTTAGGGAAGGTTTGCAAGAAGCAGCAAAAAAGCACGATTGGAATGTTTTTATCCCTGCCTTCCAATTTTGTACTGATAATGCTGCTATGATCGCGATAGCCGGTTATTATAAGTTTCTAGCGAAAAATTTTGTAGGTCAGGATATATCGCCTTTAGCAAGAATGACCTTCTAGTGTCAAATAACAATTCTTATGAAATCAACTTCGATCATATTCGCTCTGGTAATTGTAGTGCCACTTATTATAGCTATATATTCTATCTTACTTAAAGATAAGAAAAAAGGGAAGCTGGGTTTTCTGGTTGTCGGCATCACATTTATCGTGGCGATTATTATTTCGTACTACGTGAACCGCAATAAGTAGAAACCGAATCTCAATGAAGCAAGCAATCGTAATAGGGGCGGGTATTGCGGGAATTGCGTCAGCGATCAGACTCTCGGTAAAAGGTTTTGCGGTTAAAGTGTATGAAGCAAATGCGTATCCCGGCGGCAAATTATCTCAAATTGAAGTAGGCGGTTATCGTTTTGATGCCGGCCCAAGTCTGTTTACGATGCCACAGTATGTGGATGAATTATTTCTACTAGCCGGTAAGAAACCAC
>DASVRX010000239.1:0-5663 GCA_036388375.1 Pedobacter sp.
TTGCAAAGAATCAAGCACTTCGGGCGTTTCTGCCTTAGCGGCTGAAGTATCTTTTATACGATAATTCAGGTCTTCCTCATAAGTAAGAGGTACCGGGCGGTTCTCAACCCAAAAAGCTTCATCTTTCTTGTTTGCATCAAACGGTATCTTCATGATTTCATCTTTGAAGAAGTCTGCTTCAAAGTGTGGATTAACTTTATAGTTACTATATAAACCGGTAAAGAACCCGGCAAATTCAAACCCTAAAACTTTTCCCTTAAAGTCGAATGTAATATCGGAGGGTAGCCAATAACCTTCTTGAGCTTCAATGAAATTCTGACTGATCTTTAACGTATCAACAAAATTAATTCTGGCTTCTTCAGTTATCATGAGGTCTACGCTGTACAAACGCCAATCACCTTCAACAAGATAAATGTAACCGCTAAAAACAGGCGCAAAGCGACTTTTTGGCGAGATTTTAATTTTATAAATGGTATGACCGTTCTCCCTGCTCGATCCTACCAAATTATAGGTGTAATAATTAAACGCATTATCAGCAACTGGCGAAACATAGCTTTGATTTCCAAGCGGACCCCATTGCAGTAGATTATCGTAAAGATTGATCTGTAAATCTAAAGCTCGGTTAAAGCTAAATCCCTGACGGTCGCCTGCAATTTTTGAAGCTTCCATAATTTCTTTTACATGCGGATAGTTATAAAAGAATTTAGATTTCGTCTCTGAAAGATAGAGGATACCGTGCCGGTTAGAATCAAGATTTAGTGCTTTTGCAACATCTTGACCAAGCAATTTCTTTGGAGCATTAACCAGCCTTTGAACACCCTTTGTGTAAACGTCGCAGCTATAGGATGGCGTTGATCGTAAAATTTTTCGTCTGGAAATGACTTTTCTAATTAAGCCGTTAGCAGGATTTTCTGTCTTTTTGCCCGAGATAATCACTTCTTTTAATAAGTAAGATTCTTTATCTAAAACTGCGTTAATTTTTATTCCCTTTCGAACCAACACTTCAATTTCTTCCTGCTTATAGCCTACAAATCTGAAAATAATAGTGTGCTTACCTCGCGGGAGCTTAATCTGGTATTCGCCGTCTTGATTAGCCATTGTACTAAGGTTTTCATTCTTTACAAAAACAGATGTGTAGGCGATAGGAAGCCCATTTAAATCACTTATTTTTCCACTAATATCAATCAGCTCTTGGGAAAAAGCTTTAGAGCAAAGTAGTAAAAGTAAGAATAAGGCTTTTTTCAAAATTTGAACGATAATGGGAATAAGATGGTTTTAACTGAGCTTCTAACCTTAATTAACGTGTTTAATAACGCAGCAAGTATAAATAAACATATACGAGTTTTGTTATTCTTCGTTGGGGGTTTGTGAAGATTTTAGGTGATTAGCTATCGTCTAAAGCGTAAATTTGTTAATTTCGCCTTTATAGGTATTTAACAACACTCAGAAAGTGTTTTGAATGTAAACCCCACACAGCATTCACCCAATATAATGCAAGAAAAAATCGATCTTTATATAGAAGAGATTAAAGGATTTCGGCCAGCTGATGGCGGCGAACTTGAGACTTTTCGAATTAAATTTTTAGGAACAAAGGGTATCATCAAAGATGTTTTTGAAGATTTTAAAACGGTATCTCCGGAAGAAAAACGTGTTTTAGGAAAAGTTTTAAACGGATTTAAAGTTCTTGCTGAACAGACTTATCAATCTTTTAAAGAACAGTTCGAATCCCAATCAGCTTCGGAAGAAGCCAAGATCGATGCAACGCTTCCCGGCGAAGGCTTTGAGATCGGCTCACGTCATCCCTTATCTCTGGTAAGGACAGAAATTATTGAAATTTTTAAAAAGCTTGGATTCACGGTAGCAGAAGGACCAGAAATTGAGGACGATTGGCATAACTTCTCGGCGTTAAACTTCCCCCCCGAGCATCCGGCAAGGGATATGCAGGATACCTTTTTTGTGGCCTCACCCCAAACCTCCTCAGAGGAGAGGGAGCAAGAAAAAGCTGTGCCAGAAGAAACTTCAAACAACCTCTCCGCAGGAGAGCAAAACACACGCTCACCCCTCTCCCCCGGGAAAGGGGATGAGGGTGAGGCCTACGCCCTACGCACCCACACTTCATCAGTTCAAGTAAGAATGATGGAAAACGGGAAGCCACCTTTCCGCGCGTTAATGCCTGGGAGAGTTTACCGCAACGAAGCAATTTCTGCTCGTGCTCATTGTTTTTTTCATCAAGTAGAAGGTCTATATGTTGATGAGAATGTTTCTTTTGCCGATCTAAAGCAAACGTTGTTTTATTTCGTTCAGGAATTATTTGGCGAAGGAACAAAGGTTCGTTTCCGCCCGTCTTACTTTCCATTTACTGAACCCTCGGCAGAAATGGATATTTCCTGCACTATTTGTAAGGGACAGGGATGCCAGATGTGTAAGCAAAGCGGATGGGTTGAAATTTTAGGCTGCGGCATGGTTGATCCCAATGTTTTCGAAAATTGCGGTATAGATGGAACAAAATACACTGGTTTTGCGTTCGGAATGGGGATAGAACGTATTACCAATTTAAAATATCAGATAAGGGATTTACGTTTATTCTCTGAGAACGATATTCGTTTTCTTAAACAGTTTCAGTCTGAAATTATCTGATTATGAAGAACTCCCTCTTGCTGTTGATGCTGGTTTCACTATTGTCTTGCGGTAAAGATAATGGACCCCGGATTCCTGAGGTGTACGTGAATTACCCCTTGACCGTTCAGGAATTTAATATTAAAAGCGAAAATGGGATTATGCTTGTAGATAAACAAGGCGTAGCCGGATTGATGATTGTGAGAATTTCATCCAATTCATACAAGGCATTTGATCGTTGCAGTTCGGTAGATCCTGATAAGAAATGTGCGGTGATTCCTGAAAGTACTTTTACAGCATCTGACCCGTGCAGCGGGGGGAAATGGCTGTTACAAGACGGATCTCCGGTAAAAGCACCGGCAGTAAGAAACTTAAAAGAATATCAGGTAAGGATAATCAATAACTTCAATTTGCTGGTAACCAACGATTATGGAAATTGATAAGATCAAGGAAAGCATTGTAAAGGCCGCCCAGGATCTTTTTAGGAAATATGGTTACCACAAAACTAGTGTCAATGAAATAGCCAAAAAGGCAAAGATCGCTAAAGCCACCATCTACAAATACTTTGAGAGTAAGGAGGTTCTTTTGCACTTTATCTTGATGGATTATATCCGCGTAAGCGTAAATGAAATTATCGAAAGTGCCTCCGAAGAGACGAACAGGGAAGCTTATTTAAGCACTTTGATCTTAAAAACCAGTCGCCTTTCTTACACCATTTGTAATGAATTTATTGGCTGGGATTTTATACGTGAATCTACGAACGCTCAGGAATTTTTGAAGCTTTTGTCTGATGATCTTGAAATCTTCCTTATCCAGTCGTATCGCGAAACGCATCTTTTTAAAGGCGACAATAAATACACCGAACGTCTTCGGTTTCTGATTAAATCAAGCAAAGCCATTGTATTTTCTTTTGCCTTTACTTCAGTAAGCGATTCGGATGTAAGGAAGAACTTTGTAAGCTTCCAAAAAGAAATTTTGCCGTATCTGGTAAAGGCTGCGATTTAAAACTAGATAACGCTAACAGCGTTTGAAACGCTATTAGCGTTATTTTCCCGCCCAAAATTTGTTATTTTTGCCGCGCATGAGAAAAATTCCCGCAGACAAGAAACGGATTGAAAACGTTCTGGTGACAGATATTGCAGAAGGTGGTAAGGGTGTTGGAAAATCGGAGGAATTAGTGCTTTTTATTGAAAAAGCGGTTCCGGGAGATACTGTAGACGTTGAGCTTTACAAGAAAAAGAAAAACTTTGCCGAGGCTAAAGTAACTCGCTTGGTTGAGCCCTCTGAACATCGCACCGAGCCTTTTTGTCCTCATTTTGGAGTTTGCGGCGGTTGCAAATGGCAGCACATGACTTACGATGCCCAGTTGCAGTTTAAACAAAAAAGTGTGCTGGATGCGCTTTCGCGTCTTGCTAAGGTGGATGTGTCGAATGCGGAGCCGATTCTGGCATCATACGAAACCCGTTATTATCGTAATAAGTTAGAATTTACCTTTTCGAATAAGCGCTGGTTGACAGACGACGACATGGCGGGGACGGATAACGGCGATATGAACGCCTTGGGTTTCCACGTGCCGCTGCGTTTCGACAAGATTTTAAATATTGAAGTTTGCTACCTGCAATCTTCACCGTCAAACGAAATTAGAAATGCGATCCGCGATTTCGCGCTAAGCGAAAGCATTAGCTTTTACGACCTGCGTAATCATGAGGGTGCGTTGCGAAATCTGATTATCAGGACGTCCACCACAGGTGAGCTAATGGTAATTGTCGTTTTCGCTTATGTGTCTGAAGAGGAAGTGCAAAAAACAATGACTTTTGTTAAGGACCGTTTTCCGGATATTACTTCGCTTTTATACATCATCAATCAGAAGAAGAACGATACCATTTTCGATCAGGAGATACAGCTTTTTGATGGACGGGATTTCATTTTTGAACAGATGGGAGACGTCGCAGGAGCGGAGGATCTTAAGTTTAAGATTGGGGCAAAATCATTTTATCAGACCAATTCATTACAGGCGCACCAATTGTATTTGATTACTCGAGAGTTTGCCGGTTTTAAAGGTGATGAATTAGTCTACGATTTATATACAGGTGCAGGTACTATCGCCAATTTTGTGGCAAGACATGTGCGCCAGGTAATTGGTGTTGAATATGTTCCAACGGCGATTGAAGATGCAGTGATCAACTCTGGTATTAATAATATTTCAAATACAACATTCTTTGCTGGTGATATGAAGGTTGTGTTGACTCCCGAGTTTGTGCTGGAACACGGCAAGCCGGATGTGATTATTACCGATCCGCCGCGAGCGGGAATGCACCCTGATGTGGTAGCGAGAATCTTGGAAATCGAATCGCCGAAAATTGTTTATGTAAGTTGCAATGCCGCTACTCAGGCGAGGGATATTGCCCTGCTTGGCGAGAAATATGATGTGAAAAGAATCCGTCCGGTAGATATGTTTCCGCACACACAACATGTGGAAAATGTTGTTCTTTTGGAATTGAAAGAGGTATCTGTATAGAAATGGAAATTAAAGATCTCATAAATCAGCCGGAAGGCGAAGGTTCTTCTCCACAAAAGGAAAGCCCATTGAAAAGTCTTGAGTCAGATTTGAAGCTTTATAACGAATCGATTAAGGAAATCGCTACGGAAATTATGGTTGAAGGCTTATCTGAATATCCCATTTTTATTGCGCATCAGCATCAGGTATCGGTTGGCGAACTAATTCTCGACAAGGATGAGCTAAATACGCAGTGGTCTATTCAAGCCTCCATGCTCGAAGAGTTTGTCGATAAAGGGATTATCGTGCAAGATAAAAAGGATCGCTTCATTAAACAGTTCAAGAATCCAAATGAGCATATGTGTTTGTTTGTGGTAGTGCCTGAGGGGGCGAACTTTGTCTTTTATCCTTATATTTAAATCGTCAATAGCAATAAATTTCAAAGGATGTCTGAAAAAAAAATCCTGATTCTCGATCAAAACCAAATCCAGCAAAAGATTACCCGTATGGCATATCAGATATGGGAAGATAATCTGGAGGAGCAGCAAGT
>DASVRX010000240.1:0-13967 GCA_036388375.1 Pedobacter sp.
AAACATGTTTAAGCCGGCCCTTGCCCGTGGAGAAATCCAGTGCATCGGTGCTACAACGTTAGACGAATACAGGCAGTACATTGAGAAGGATGGAGCTTTAGATCGTCGTTTCCAAAAGGTAATGATCGAGCCGGCTACACCCGATGAAACGATTGAAATTCTTAACAGGATAAAAGAGAAATACGAGGAGCATCACGCTGTAACATACACTCCGGAAGCAATCAATGCTTGCGTGGCACTTACTTCAAGATATATCACTGACAGGTTTTTACCTGATAAAGCGATTGACGCCTTAGATGAATCCGGATCTCGTGTTCACCTGACCAATATTCATGTTCCTCAGGAAATAATTGATATTGAGCAGAAGATCGAAGAAATAAAGGTTGAGAAAAACAAGGTTGTTAGAAGCCAGAAATATGAAGAAGCAGCTAAACTTCGCGACACAGAGAAAAATCTGTTAGAAGAGTTGGATCGTGCTAAAACTTCCTGGGAAGCTGAAACGCGTACAAAACGCTATACTGTTACTGAAGATAATGTTGCTGAGGTAGTTTCCATGATGACCGGTATTCCGGTACAGCGTGTGGGACAAACGGACAGCATGAAATTATTGGCGATGCCTGAATTAATCGCAGGTAAAATCATCGGTCAGGAAGAAGCGATTAAAAAACTTACCAAAGCAATTCAACGCACACGTGCCGGTTTAAAAGATCCTAAAAAACCAATAGGTTCCTTTATTTTCCTTGGTCCGACTGGGGTTGGTAAAACTGAGTTGGCTAAAGAACTTGCACGTTTTATGTTTGATAGCGAGGATGCATTGATTCAAATTGACATGAGCGAATACATGGAAAAATTCGCTGTGTCACGTTTGGTTGGAGCGCCTCCGGGATATGTTGGATACGAAGAAGGTGGACAGTTAACTGAAAAAGTTCGCCGTAAACCATATGCGGTTGTTCTGTTGGATGAGATCGAAAAAGCTCACCCTGATGTGTTCAATATCCTTTTACAGGTATTGGACGAAGGTCAGCTGACTGACAGTTTAGGAAGAAAAGTAGATTTCCGTAATACGATCGTGATCATGACATCTAACATAGGTGCACGCCAGTTAAAAGATTTCGGTCAGGGTGTTGGATTTACCACATCAGCGAAAGCGTTACAAGCGGAAACACATTCAAGAGGTGTAATTGAAAACGCTTTGAAGCGTGCTTTTGCGCCTGAGTTTTTGAATCGCGTGGATGATGTGATTGTGTTCAATGCACTTTCTAAAGAAGATATCTTTAAAATTATCGATATTGAACTTCAGGCACTATTTTCAAGGGTTACCGCTCTTGGTTATAATGTTACGCTTACGGAAGCAGCTAAAGACTACATCGCTGAAAACGGTTACGATGCTAACTTTGGTGCCCGCCCGTTAAAACGAGCGATTCAAAAGTTTCTAGAAGATCCAATTGCAGAAGAAATTCTTAAAGGGGAATTAGTGGATGGAGATGTACTTGAAGTAGATTTCGACGCTGAAGCCAAAGAAATAAAGATTTCGCGTAAGGCTCCTGGAAAGAAAAAGAAGGAAGAGAAGAAAGAAGAATAAAATCAAAAACCCGGTTCATCCGGGTTTTTTTATGACTTGATTAAGCGTTGTAGGAAGTTCTAA
Organism: Pedobacter sp.; assembly: GCA_036388375.1. Classification (GTDB taxonomy): domain Bacteria; phylum Bacteroidota; class Bacteroidia; order Sphingobacteriales; family Sphingobacteriaceae; genus Paradesertivirga. Next base: position 1,646 of record DASVRX010000240.1, read on the forward strand.
ATTAGAACATCTGGTTCCTAATCCCGACGAGCGTTGACAAAAAAAGTAGGATCAATATCTTCTAAAGCAACCCGGCTAGACTGGGTTTTTGTTGATTAATTTCTGACTTTACGGTTGGGATACCTTTCAAAATGGTAATAAGTTTTACGTCTCATTACTTAATTTCATCCCGCAAAATTTCTGAAAACTACTATATTTACGTTCCCAGAGTTTTAGTAGTAGATGAGTGAAGATTCACCAGACCATAATTTCGAAAACGAAGAAAAGTTGCATAATGTAACGTCCCTTAACGGTTTGTATGAAAACTGGTTTCTGGATTATGCCTCTTATGTAATTCTCGATCGTGCGGTGCCTCATATTAACGATGGACTGAAACCTGTTCAACGCCGTATTCTGCATTCGTTAAAGGAGCTAGACGACGGGCGTTTCAACAAGGCAGCCAACGTTATTGGAAACACTATGAAGTATCATCCGCATGGCGATGCTTCGATTGGCGATGCCATGGTGCAAATTGGCCAAAAGAATTTGCTGATTGACACGCAAGGCAACTGGGGTGATCCAATAACCGGCGATTCTGCAGCAGCAGCAAGGTATATCGAAGCACGCTTGTCGAAGTTTGCAAACGAAGTAGTTTTTAATCCTGACACAACTATCTGGCAAAATAGCTATGATGGGCGTAACCGTGAACCGATAACACTTCCTGTAAAATTTCCCTTGCTTTTGGCACAGGGTGCAGAAGGAATTGCTGTTGGATTGGCAACAAAGATTCTCCCGCATAATTTTCTTGAACTTATAGATGCTTCGATTGAAGTGTTAAAAGGCAACAGGCCAAATTTACTTCCCGATTTCCCTACCGGCGGCATGGCCGATTGCTCCAATTATAATGAAGGCCAGCGCGGTGGAAAAGTGCGCATCCGGGCCAAGATTATTGAAAAAGACAAAAAGACGCTTACGATTACGGAAGTTCCTTTTTCTACTACCACTGGTAGTTTAATTGACAGTGTAATTTCGGCGAACGATAAGGGTAAGATCAAAATCCGTAAGATTGAAGACAATACTGCACAGAGCGTCGAGATCGTAATTCACCTCGCACCGGGAATCTCTCCCGATGTCACCATAGATGCCCTGTATGCATTTACCGACTGTGAGGTTTCTATATCCCCTAATACTTGTGTAATCAGAGATGATAAGCCGCAGTTTTTAAGTGTAAATGATATTCTGATTTCGAATACTGAGTACACAAAAAATTTGCTTAAACGCGAATTAGAGATTCGGCTGGCTGAATTAAAAGAGAAAATCTTCTTCAGTAATTTATTGAAGATTTTTATACAGGAGGGGATGTACAAACACCCGGACTATGAAAATTCCGGTGCTTTTGAAGTAGTGTTAGAAGTGCTTAATCGCTTATTCGCGCCCTTCTTTCCTCAATTCTATCGTCAGATACTTCCTGAAGATTATAAAAAGCTTATTGATAAACCAATGAGTAGTATCACCCGCTTCGATGTTAAAAAAGCGGATGAGCAAATGAAATCGCTGGAAAGCGAGATCAAAGAAATTAACAAACACTTAAAACACCTTACAGATTACACCATCGCGTGGTTTGAACGAATCAGGGAGAAGTATGGAAAAGACCGGGGACGCAAAACAGAACTGAGAACATTTGACAGGGTGGAAGCCTCGCAAGTTGCTCTTGCTAATGTGAAGTTGTATGTAAACCGTGCTGATGGATTTATCGGTTCGGGCTTGCGTAAAGATGAATTTGTATGCGATTGCTCTGATCTTGATGAGATTATTGTTTTTAGAGAAGATGGGCGCTGTGTAATTACCAAAGTTCAGGACAAGATATTTGTGGGTAAGGATATTTGGCATGTTGCTGTATTTAAAAAAGGCGATGAGCGCACGATTTATAACATGATTTATCGCGATGGCCAGTCGGGTGCATCATTTGTGAAGCGGTTCGCAGTCCTAGGCGTTACCCGCGATAAGGAATACGACTTAACAAAGGGATCGAAAGGGTCGAAGATGTTGTATTTTACGGCTAACCCAAATGGCGAAGCCGAGGTAATTACCATACAGCTTAAGCCGCATTCTAAACTAAGGAAACTTCAGTTCGAGCTCGACTTTGCTGAGATTGCAATCAAAGGCAGGAGTTCGATCGGAAACACCGTATCTAAGTATCCTGTAAAGAAGATTATTTTGAAATCGAAAGGTGTTTCAACTTTATCAGGAAGAAAGATATGGTACGACGAAATTCTGAAACGCTTGAATGCGGATGGTCGCGGAAAGTATTTGGGCGAATTCGATGGTCCGGATAAAATATTGACCGTTTTAAGTAATGGCGTTTACGAGCTTACTTCTTTTGATTTGAGCAATCATTTTGATGATAAAATGATTTTGATCGAAAAGTATGATCCGGATAAAGTTTTTACGATAGTACATATTGATGGAAAGTCCAAGCTGTATTATGTTAAACGCTTTCTGTTTGAAGATACGCCGGTTGGTAAATTCAGCAGTATCATAAATGAAGAACCGGGATCTAAAATGATTCTGATTTCCGGAGCTGCGCAGCCCGTTGTAAAGCTGGAATCGCTGAAACCAAAGAGTTTAACCCCTGAAATTGCGGAGATCAACCTGGCCGACATGATCGATATTAAAGGAATGAAAGCTCAGGGAAATCGCCTTACGCCAAATGAGGTCAAATGTATCGAACTAATTGCAGAGCATGATGATCCTGAGGATGTTCCGGATCCAGTAGCTGAGGTTTCCCTTGAAGAAGTTGTGAAGGAGGACAACTTAGAATTGGAGGCTGAAAAAGAAGTTACGGGCGTTGATCAAGAAGAAGTGGAGCCAGTAGTGGAGGCTAAGATAGATGCTCCAATAAAGGAAGAAGTGAAAGCAGAGAAGCCGAAGCCGACCAAGAAGGTCGACTTTGAAATCACCAATCCTGATGATATTGAGATTGATGAAAAAGGACAGTTGGGATTATTTTAATAAGCTAAGACATGATAAATCAAGATATCCGTTGGATACAGCGATTCTCCAACTATAAAAAAGCTTTATCGCAACTCCAAAAATTCATCGATAAAGGCGAATTAAATGAATTGGAAGAGCAGGGTTTGATTCAATCTTTCGAATACACCTATGAGCTGGCATGGAATGTTATCAAAGATTATTATCAGCATCAGGGTGTAAGTAATATTCAGGGCAGCAGGGATGCTTTCAGAATCGCTTTTAACCGCGAGCTTTTATCAGATGGTGAAGTATGGATGAAAATGATTGAAAGCAGAATTCAAACTTCTCATACCTATCATGAAGAGATAGCTGCAGAAATTGCCGAGGCCATTGTTGGTAAATATTTTGATGCTTTTAAAGAGTTAGAACAACGACTCGAAAACTTAGTATAATTGACGCATGGAATTTGGCCTCAAGCCCGAAACAATTACTAACATCAAAGGTATTTTCGGGGAGTTTCCTCAGATCCAGAAAGTAATTTTATATGGTTCGAGAGCGAAAGGAAATTACCGAAATGGTTCTGATATCGATTTAGCTGTTTTAGGCGAAGATCTTAATCTTAATGTTTTAAATTCGATCAGTACAAAAATTGACGACTTGTTGTTACCCTATTTAATTGATCTATCAATTTATAACCAAATACGCAATCCTGATTTAATTGAACATATCCAACGTGTAGGAAAGATATTCTATCAAAAAGAGGAATTACAATAACTCAGGCTTAATCTTTTCTTTAAAGCTTTCAGCAAACTTTGCCAGCTTTGGCCTGATCACAAATGAACAGTAAGATTGACCGGAATTGCGGTTAAAGTAATTCTGATGGTAGTTCTCCGCCTCATAAAACTCAGACACTGGTGCGATTTCGGTCACAATTACACCATCAAAAACCAGTTCCTTTGTTAACGTATCGATCATCCTCATGGCAGCTTCTTTCTGGTCTTGATTATGGTAAAATATAACAGACCGATACTGCGTACCAACGTCATTTCCCTGTCGGTTTAAAGTTGTAGGATCATGTGTTTTAAAAAACACAATTAACAACTCTTCGAAAGAAATAACATTTGGGTTGTAATCAAGCTGTATAACTTCTGCATGCCCTGTATCTCCGTTACAAACGGCTTCGTAGGTAGGGTTTTCTACTTGTCCTCCCATATATCCTGAGGAAACCCGTGAAACTCCATTTAACGATTGAAATATGGCTTCGGTGCACCAAAAACATCCGCCTCCAAATGTTGCTGTTTCAATATGGTTTAAATTTTTGTCTTCGCTCATAACTAAATCAGATAACCTTGATTAAAATTAAAAGTTTAAGCACAACTCATGGTCATTGTAAGGTTATTTAAATACAACACCTTTACCGAAAGCTTGAAAACACGACCAGATTTAAAGCACTACCCGCTTAATCATTATTATTAACGTGCTATAATAATTATTAGGATTAATATAACTAGTTATTAACTTTATCACATAACTCTTCATCCACAAATTATTCAAAATGAAATTCCGCAGTTATTTAATTGTCTTGCTAGTCATTGGTGCGAGTTCTGCTTATAGCCAATCACCAGATAAAGACTGGAAACCACTTTTTAATGGTAAAAATCTTTCAGGTTGGAAGCAGCTTGGTGGTAAGGCCAGATATGAGATCAGAAATGGGGAAATTGTTGGTTCCACAGTAAGGAATACACCCAATTCGTTTATGACAACACTGGAGACTTATGGAGATTTCTTTCTAGAATTGGAAGTGATGGTAGATACTTCGATGAATTCTGGTATTCAGTTTAGAAGTTTAAGTTCTCCGGATTATAAAAATGGAGTAGTGCATGGCTATCAGATGGAAGTTGATCCTTCAAAACGCGCATGGAGCGGAGGCATTTACGATGAGCAGCGCCGGGGTTGGCTGTACAGGTTAGAGCAGAATCCGAAAGGACAGAAAGCCTTTAAGAATAACGCCTGGAATAAGTATAGAATAGAGTGCATCGGAAATACGATAAGAACCTGGATTAACGGTGTGCCAACTGCACATTTGATTGATGATGAAACAGCAAGAGGCTTTATAGCATTGCAAGTGCATAACATCGATGCTGCACATTCTGAGGGAACAGAAGTTCGCTGGCGCAATATCAGAATTAAAACCAAAAATTTAAAGCCATCGCCGTATGATGATATTTTTGTAGTTAATCTTACGAAGAATAATGTTTCGGCGCAAGAAAGGGCAAATGGTTTCAGATTATTATGGGATGGAAAATCAACCAACGGATGGCGCGGCGCTTATAAAACGGAGTTCCCAACTGCCGGATGGAAAATCAACGACGGGGTTTTAAGTGTAGAAAAATCGACTGGCGGTGAATCCACTAACGGGGGGGATATAGTAACAAAAGAAGAGTTTAAATTTTTTGAATTAAAATTCGATTTTAAACTTTCTGAAGGAGCCAATAGTGGTATAAAATACTTTGTTACAGAATCAGAAAATAACAAGGGTTCTGCGATCGGATTGGAATATCAAATCTTAGACGATGAGAAACATCCGGATGCCAAATTAGGCAGAAATGGCAACCGTACGCTGGCTTCCTTATATGATTTGAAACCTTCAAATAAGGTTCCGGCATCTATTAAAAAGATAGGGGAGTGGAACCAGGGAGTGATTAGAGTTTCTCCTAACAATAACGTGGAATACTTTCTAAATGGATTCAAAGTTTTAGAGTATACTCGGGGCTCTAAAGAGTTTTTAGACCTCGTTGCAATCAGTAAATACAAAGACTGGAAGAATTTTGGCATGGCTGAGAAAGGCCATATTCTTTTGCAAGATCACGGTGATAATGTATCATTCAAAAGCATCAAAATCCGCACACTTAATTAATTAAACTCGTGGAAGAATCAAGAAGAAAATTTATAAAGCAGTCTGCAATCGCATCTGCAGGAGTTTATTTGGGTGCTATGGGAATTAGTGCTAAGAGCTATGGCAGAATTATTGGTGCGAATGATCGGGTTAGAGTTGGAGTCGTTGGTTTCTCAGACCGATTTAAATTATCGTTATTGCCGTCGTTCTTGAATCATAGTAAAGAACTAAACTTCGATATTGTTGCCGTTTCTGATCTTTGGAAACTTAGAAGAGAAGAAGGACAAGCTTATTTAAAAGACAAATTGGGACATGATATTACAGCTTACCGTAACAACGATGAGTTTTATCAAATGAAAGACCTTGATGGTGTAATTATTAGTACAGCCGATTTCCAGCATGCAACACACTTGATTGAGGCTGTAAATGCAAAGTGTGATGCTTATGTGGAAAAACCATTTGCTGAAACAATGGCTGATAATAAAGCAGCTTTAAAAGCAGTAAAAGCAACTAACAGAATTGTTCAAATAGGGTCACAGCGTCGAAGTGGAGAAAATTACAAAGCTGCCGAGAAATTTATTAGAGAAGGCAAGTTTGGAGATATTACAATGGTTGAACTTAGCTGGAACGTAAATCAGCCGGGAAGATGGAGAAGGCCGGCATTGGTTGCAAAATGCCTAGAGGAAGATACAGATTGGAAAAGGTTTTTAATTAATCGTCCGTTCGAAGCCTGGGATCCGAGAAAGTATCTTGAATATCGCTTGTTTTGGCCATATTCTTCAGGCATGCCTGGTCAGTGGATGTCGCACCAAATTGATACAGTTCATTGGTTTACTGGATTACAACATCCAAGAAGTGTTGTATCAAACGGGGGTGTTTATCAATGGAAAGACGGCAGACGTAATTGGGATACAACAACGGCTGTTTTCGATTATGGAAAAGAAAATGACCCCACCAATGGTTTTCAGGTTACGTTTACTTCGCGTATGCACAATGGCGATGAGAATCCGGCGGAAATTTACTACTCAAATGGCGGAGAATTGAATCTGAATACTAATAAGGTTTCGCCAAGAGGCGGATTGAGTGAGCAAAGCGCTAAAGCAATGAACATGTCGGCAAATCTGCTGCCTGAGATGAACCTTATTGATAAAGACGTTAAAGTGGTGGCTTCAGCTAATACAGGTGCTGATGTGTTAACATCGAACCATATGCGCAACTGGATGGAATGTATTAGAAGCAGAAAGCAACCTAACGCCCCTGTTGAAGCGGGCTACTATCACTCTATCGCTAACATCATGACAAATGCTGCAGGACGAACCGGTTTTAAAGCAACATTTGACGAACGGAAACAGGAAGTGATGGTAGGTGGGAAAGTCTTCAAGTATTAGGTAAGCCAAATCTGTAGGGCGTTTAAACCCTACAGGTTTGTAAAGCAAAAAACCGATGAATTAGCGTCCATCGGTTTTTCTTTTTTTAATTAAGCGGCCAATAATTACTGATATTGGATGTATATTGGCTGAGGTTTCAATTTCATTAATTCCTCAGGTGTCATTAACCTATTAGGAGCCTTTTTCAAATCGTTTTTATAGAACAGCTTAAATCCGGTAAATTGAACTGGTTCCTTCCTGATATGGTTGCGATACGTACCTAACTTCAACTCAGGCTCACCCCATCCATCCATGTGCATTACAAATTGTACTTCCGGATGTAATTTGATGTTTTGATAATTTGTAACCATTCCCTGAGTGAAGCGATGCAGTACAAATACTTTGGGTGGAAGGTTGTTATCTCTTACTATCTTGGCAAGATAATTTGTTGTAAAGTTTATCTCCTCTGCATCATAAGTTCCAATCTTTTTGCCCGGAACCACACCTTTCTTCCTCATCGCAAATTCGGGATCAATCCCTAAATGAACATTAGGCATTTTTAGATATTTATCAAACCGGCCGATCTCTTTTTGAATGGTACTTAAGCCAACCTGTATATCTAAAAACAAGATAGCATTCTCCATTTTAGCAATTGCTAATGCCGAATCAATCTGTTTTTCGGGCATTCTGTTCACATAAGCACCATCTTTCCCGGGCAAACCTGCAGCGACAGTAGCAATATAATGAATCCCTTTTTGCACAGGTGTTTTAGGATCTACTCTCTCCCAATGTTTTACTTCAGCATTTAACCTTCTCCACATCTCCTTAGGAGCATATTCGCCCAAAGCGCCCATTTTTTTTGAGTGCATATTTCCATAGTACACAACAATCCTTTTAAACGGAAGAATTGCTCCGGGAAGCGGGGTTGGCTGATTTTTTACCGGCCACAATCCTGTAGTGTCGCCATTTGCATTTTCGCGTACTTTCTGATTGTATTTTGCGGTGTCAATTGTCGTGCGTGTAGTTTCAGCGCTGGCTTCACCTTCCTCAGAAGAGGCAACAGTACTGTCTTTTACTTTGGCTGTAGCGCCATTACCCGTAGTTTTTCCGTCTTGGCTGCAACCAGCAAGTGCACCTAGCAATGCAACTCCAGCAGCAGCTTTAAATAATATATTCATGATTTTTAATTACAAGATTAGTTTTTGGTAGCTTCTATTTAGCGAGTTTTCGAACTTTCCCGAATACTCCAAGGGGAAGTTTATTGCCTGCTTTTGCCTGCAAATATAACTCACCAATTTCAAGGTTCTCACAAGTTTTCAAACTTCCTTTAATAAGGTTTTCCACAATTACAGATGAGAAACCAAGAGAGTAACTGTTAAGGATTAAAAAATGTTCCTGCTCGTCTAACAATTGAGCAACATCAGTCATCATTTCTAAGATATGATCTTCCAGTTTCCATTTCTCTCCGTTAGGACCATGGCCATACGCCGGAGGATCGAGGATGATGCCATTATATTTTTTGCCGCGTTTTATTTCACGTTTTACGAATTTCAAAGCATCTTCAACCACCCAGCGAATATCTTTCACATTGGATAATTCCTGGTTTTCGTTAGCCCAGCTCACTACTTGTTTAATTGAATCGACATGGGTGGTATCTGCACCCGCAGCTTTCGCAATAACAGACGCCCCGCCTGTATAAGCAAATAGATTGAGAACTTTTGGATTTGGTATTTTGAATTGGCTGATGGTTTCAGAGATATAATCCCAGTTAACGGCTTGTTCGGGGAAAACGCCCACATGCTTAAAAGAGGTTAAACCCAAACGCAGTTTGATAGAAACATTTTGGTTTTGATAATTTATGTGCCACCTATCGGGGCTTTTCGGATTTTTCTTTACCCATTCGCCCGAGGTTGCAGACCGGCCTTTAAATCGTATGTCGTGAAGTTTTTGCCATTCGGAAGCAGGCAATTGCTTTGCCCAAACAGCCTGTGGCTCAGGCCTTATCAAAGTCACTTCGCCAAAGCGTTCCAGCTTTTCAAAATCACCACAATCAATCAGTTCGTAGTCTTTCCAGTGCTTTGGAGTAAGAAGTTGAATCATTAACGTATTATATAAGACATAAAGAATAAATCATCATAATTTATCTCTTGCGGCTTGCGTAAACTTGCTGGCAAACACGAAGTCGTTAAGATGCTGATTGTCTGTATGTGCTATTTCTTTATTTGTGCCTTCCCATTCTTTTTGCCCTTCAAAAAGAAAAATAATGCTTTCGCCGATTCCCATCACCGAATTCATATCGTGGGTTACAACCATAGTGGTGATCTGGTACTCTTCGGTTATCTCATTGATTAATTCATCAATTACTATGGAAGTTTTCGGGTCAAGCCCCGAGTTGGGTTCGTCAACAAAGAGGTATTTTGGCTGCATAGAAATGGCTCTGGCAATTCCAACACGTTTCTTCATTCCACCCGAAAGTTCTGCCGGATAAAGTTTATTTTTCCCTTCAAGATTAACCCGTTCGAGACAGAAATTCACTCGATTCAGTTTTTCTTTTTTGGTAGACTCAGTAAACATATTCAAAGGAAACATGATATTTTCTTCAACAGTCATCGAATCAAATAAAGCAGAACTTTGAAAAAGCATTCCTATTTCTTTTCTGATTTCAATGCGCTCCTTGAAATTTAGTCGGGTAAAGTCTCTTCCATCATAAATAACCGAGCCCTGATCTGGTTCATGGAGTCCAACCATGCATTTCATGAGCGTAGTTTTACCCGAGCCTGAACCGCCAATAATCAGGTTATTATCTCCAGGTTCAAATTTGGCAGAGATTCCTTTCAAAACGTGATTATCTCCAAAGGTTTTATGGATGTCTTTAATCTCAATCATAACAGTAACTGGGCCACAAGGTAATCTGTAAACAAAATGGAAATACAACTCACAACCACTGCTCTGGTACTTGAAATACCTACTTCTAATGCACCACCAGATGTATAGAATCCCTGGTAAGCAGAAACTGAAGTGATGATAAAAGCGAAAATTACCGACTTTACCATCGAAACGGTCAACGTAAAAGGAATAAATCCTTCCGTAAGGCCCAGAATAAAATCGTTTGGTGTAACGGCTCCTGATAAAGTACCGGCGATATAGCCTCCTACGATACAAAGAGCTATAGAAACGATTACCAACAAGGGAATCATGATAACTGCGCCGACGATTTTAGGAAGAATCAAATATCCGGGAGAGTTAATTCCCATAATCTCCAAAGCATCAATTTGTTCGGTTACCCGCATGGTCCCAATTTGAGAAGATATGCTTGATCCTACTTTTCCGGCTAATACAATAGCAGAAATGGTTGGGCTCAGTTCTAAAATACTTGAATCCCGAACAATAGCACCGATGATAGACTTTGGAATCAAATCGCTCACTAACTGGAAAGCTGTTTGAACAGTAGTTACCATTCCGAGAAATATGGAAATGATTGATATAATTCCCAGCGATCCAACACCAATCGAATTCATTTCATGAAAAATTTCTCTGCGGTAGATGTTCCATTTTTCGGGTTTCCGGAAAACGGCTTTCAAGAGAAGTATATATTTACCTAGCGGATGAAAGATCATTGTTATTTTTGGACTAAATTAAGGCTTTTGAACTAATACTTTAAAATTTACTTTTCAGATGAACGCAGTTATCACCGGAGCAACAAAAGGAATGGGTCGGGCCATTTCAATTAAACTGGCCGAAGCCGGATATAATCTGGCTATCTGTTCAAGAAGCCAGCAGGAAGTTGATTCTTTTTGCCTCGAGTTAAAACAGATGAATCCAGCAATTACTACAATTGGCTTAAGTGCAAACTGTGCAAAAGCTGAGCAGGTTCATGCCTTTGCCGATTTTGTAAAACAACACTTCCAGCAAGTTGATGTTTTGATAAATAACGTTGGAACATTTAAGCCAGGTTCTGTGCTTGATGAAGATGAGTCTGATATGTTAACCCAATTCGAGTTAAACTTCCATGCTGCTTACATTCTATGCCGTGCGTTTGGGAAACAGATGCGCGAACAGAAATCCGGATACATCATTAATATCTGCTCTATTGCTGCCATAAAGCCAGTTGCAGAAGCGGGTTCTTACACTGTAACAAAGTTTGCGCTTTACGGTCTAACCAAAGTATTAAGACTGGAACTTATGCAGCATAATGTGAAAGTAACGGCTATTCTTCCGGGTTCGACCTTAACAAGTTCGTGGGAAGGAACTGATATACCCGAAGATCGGTTTGTTGCTGCGGATGATATAGCCAATGCCGTAATGTACTGTCTTAATACAAAAGCGGGAGCTAATCCGGATGAAATCGTGGTTAGCCCCTTAATAGGACAAATTTAATTGCGAACTATGGAAAAGAAACTCGAACGAAACGAACAGAATAAAATGATTGCCGGTGTAGCATCTGGCCTTGCCGACTATCTGGAATTAGATATGACCCTTGTTAGAGTGTTGTTCATTCTTGCTTTCATTTTCGGCCTTTCCGGATTGCTGATTTATATCGTAATGTGGGTTGCCGTTCCCAAACAATCAGTATTTCAAGCATCTGCATTTGAAACTGATTACATCTTGAGAGAAGAACCTTTGTTGGCAGCTAAAAAAAAGGATAACTCGGGAAGATTAATCCCCGGATTGATTCTAATTTGTATTGGTTTGTACTTTTTACTTGCAGAATTTCACATCTTGCCTCACTGGTTTTCTATTTTCAAACTTTGGCCGGTCATCTTAATCATAGCAGGAATCACTATTCTTATCCGTTCCAGAGCTAAACAATCACCAATTAATTATAACGCACCCATTCCTCCTCTAACCAAGGATAATAATTTGGACAATCAACCTTTAGCATAAGAAAATGAAGACTGAAAAAATAATCTGGGGACTGATCCTCGTAGTTTTGGGGGGTATCTTATTGTTTGAGAACCTGGATATTATAAATTTTAACTGGCATGTTATTTTTCGTTTTTGGCCGGTGGTGTTGATATTAATTGGTGCCAATCTCGTGTTTTCGAGAGATGAGTCGCAATCATCAAAAATTATCCTGATTATCCTGACATTACTAACAATAGGCTTC
>DASVRX010000241.1:0-3792 GCA_036388375.1 Pedobacter sp.
CATCTACGTTATAAGCACGATGAGGCAAATGAATTGCACCAGTGGTTTTACAGGTAAACAAAGTTGGAGCTTCGGCTTTGTAATGTGTTCTTCTCTTATCTCTTCTCGATTTGGATATTTTCCGTTTTGGATGTGCCATCGTCCTGTTGTTTTATTTATCGTTTTTTATTTTCTTTAATGCTTCCCACCTTGGATCAGCATCGGTATTTTCTTCTTCTTGTTGTGTAGTTGCCGAAAGCGACTTGAGCTTTTCGATCACCACCTTATCGCACCATTCTGTGTTGCCAACTTCGGGGCAACGGTTGAATAAAGGTACTGCTAAATTAATGTACTCGTAAATTAATTGAGCAACATCAATCTCATGCGCATTTTTATGCAACACTATTATCTCATCTGTATTGTCTTCCAGATTTTCATCATCAGAAAACTTTACTATTTGCCTCTCTTTTACATCTACTTGCGTAGGAAAGTCTGAAAGACAAAAATCGCAATTTGAAAAAATTTCTCCCTTAATTTCGAAGTGAAGAATAAGCATTGTTTCCTGCTTATCTAACTCCAGATCAGCTTTAAGCTTCCCATCTTTTACAAGAGAGTACTCAAACTCATTAAAGAAACGCCCATCGATCTCAAAATCAAACTGGTGTTTTCCAATCTTTAATCCCGTAAAGGGTATTTTGTATTCCTGTAGCGATTTCAAAGCACGGCAATTGAGCCTGCAAAGATAGGGATTTTAATTATTCAAGGGAAAGTTTTTTGAAAAGGAGTTTTAGTGGATCGGGAAGACGGGAAGTCAGAAAGACGACACGACCGCTAGTGTATCATGTTTACGGACTTTCGGTCTCTTCCTAACGAACTTTCTGACTAATCTACTTCCTGACTACCGACTAATTTACTAATCCAACTCAGTCCCGGTCTTTAGATAATTTGGTAATTTTTAATGGATTTGATGTCAGCTCTTGCAACTCCCTCCGCCGCCTTACTATATTAATCGCCATATATAGCGCTTCACGGAAAGAAGTTTCTGAGGCCTGATTCTTACCCGCGATATCATAACCCGTACCATGATCCGGAGACGTACGAACTACTGAAAGGCCTGCTGTAAAATTCACACCGGTATGGAAAGCTTTAGATTTGAAAGGGATTAAACCCTGATCGTGATACATGGCAAGCACCGCATCGAATTTAGAACTTGCATCGGTTGCAAAAAACGCATCTGCCGAATACGGCCCGAATGCAAAAATACCTTTGTGATTAGCTTCTTCGATAGCCGGAATGATCGTTTCAAGTTCTTCCTTGCCAATAAGGCCGTTATCACCGGCATGCGGATTTAAGCCAAGCACCGCAATTTTGGGTTTTTGCAACCAAAAATCGCCTTTAAGGCTATTATGCATCAATTGCAATTTAGAAACAATAGACTCTTTGCTGATGCTGGAAGCCACTTCCGCTACAGGAATATGGCCGGTTACAACACCAACTTTAAGGTCCTCCCCTACTAAAAACATCAAAGAATCAGTCGCGTTTGCTTTATGCTGAATATATTCGGTATGACCCGGAAATTTAAATTCGTCGTTTTGGATGTTGTGTTTATTAATAGGTGCCGTCACAAGAGCCTGCGTATCGCCTGCAATTAAATCGGCCACAGCCTTATCCAAAGACAGATAAGCATATTTTCCGCCCGTTTCATTTACCACACCCGGCTCAATTTTTACATCTTCCTCCCAGCAATTAATTAGATTCGCTCGTTTCGGATTTGCCTGATCGGGATGGGTAATTACGTTAAAATTAAAGTCGTGCAAGCCTAAAGACTTTTTGTAAAACGAGGCTACTTTAGTGTTTCCATAAACAATGGGAGTGCAATAATCCAAAATCTTAGCATCCGAAAGTGTTTTTAAAATCACCTCCAGACCTATCCCATTTGTATCTCCTATTGAAATCCCTACTTTAATTTTTTCGCTCATGGTTTATCAGATACCGGCCCCGCCAGATTTTGTGCAAAATAAAGAATTTGAACGGTTTGCCGCAATCGCATCTAGAGTTTAATACTAAACAGTTTGAAATCTTCTTAAAATGATTAGAAAGGGAATTGCTGCTTTCATGGGATGCTGCAGCCCCGCTATTCATTCCAAATCCTCGTTTTCAGCCGCACTCATCCTTCGCACACTGCGGGTTTTTCATTTTTATCGGGTTTAAAATGGCATGGTAAACGCTTCCATAATGAACAATAAAGTGCTGTTATAAATACTAACTCCCGGCTAATAACCCTTTTGATACATCAGCCCTGTTTAAGTTTACGTAGTTTTGCGACAAATTATTCCAATGACATCCGTACGCGCTAAAAAACATCTTGGCCAGCATTTTTTAACCGACAAAAACATTGCATCAAAAATTGTAGAAAGCCTTCGGCCAGAAGGCAAATATACCCAGGTGCTCGAAGTTGGGCCAGGAATGGGTATCCTTTCGGACTTTTTATTGGAGAAAAACGAGTACGAAACTTCGCTAATTGATTTGGACTCTGAATCCGTTCAGTTTCTAAAAAGGAAATATCCCCAGCTTGGCGATAGGCTGATAAACGGCGATTTCCTCGAGCTGGATTTCAAGAAAGTTTTTACAGGTCAGCTGGGAATTATAGGTAACTTCCCATACAACATCTCATCTCAAATAATTTTTAAAATACTGGGCAACAGGGATATTGTTCCTGAAATGGTGGGTATGTTTCAAAAGGAAGTAGCCGAACGTTGTGCGGCCAAAGCCGGAAACAAAGTATATGGAATATTAAGTGTACTCACTCAGGCTTACTACAAAGTCGAATATCTTTTTACGGTGAAAGCCGGTGTGTTTAATCCGCCTCCAAAAGTACTTTCGGCAGTTATCAGACTTACCCGAAACGAAGCTCAAGGTCTGGAATGTGATGAAAAATTATTCTGGCAGGTCGTTAAAGCAGGGTTTAACCAACGAAGAAAGACGTTGAGAAATGCACTGTCTTCTATAATCAATAAAGAAAAGATGGGTGATGAACCAATGCTGGATTTACGGGCAGAGCGGTTGAGTGTTGAAGATTTTGTGAAGCTGACAAATCAAATCAGTAATACTAAGTTATAACTGGCTTAACTTTTAACAAGCACACGAAACTTTACTACCCGAAGACGGATTAGTTCCGTAGGTAGCATATCCATCAAATTTCCACCATTCAATGCCTCCTATAAGTTCCTTCACCTTAAAGCCAAGTCTGGTCATATTTAATGCTCCCTTAGTTGAAGCGTTGCAACCTATCCCGTCGCAATAAATCACGTATAAAATATTCTTATCCAGTCCCTTTGTACTATCCTCTGTCATTTCCCGGTGAGGCAGATTAATAGCTCCCGGAATATGCTCTGCAATAAAACCGATTGGCTTTCGAGCATCAAGCGGCAAGACCTTTTCACCCCCATTCAAGGCATCGAACAAATCGGAGGGATCTATTTCAAAAGCCAGCTTGTTTTCGTAATGTTTAATTTGTGCTTCCATAATGTGATTATTGTGAAGCTAAACTACAATCACATCCTGATTAGAAAAAATGAAAAGAATTCATCATTCCCATTCGCTAAATTCATGCAAATGAATACTGCATTTATATACCTTTAAGGATATGCTGGAAATACGACATCTTCGGCTCATAAAGGCTATTGTAGAGGAAGGAAGCCTGACAAAGGCTATACACAAATTGCATTTAACCCAATCCGCTTTAAGCCATCAATTGAAAGAGGCCGAACATCAGGTGGGTACCAAGATATTTAACCGGGATGGAAAAAAGCT
>DASVRX010000242.1:0-3383 GCA_036388375.1 Pedobacter sp.
CCTTCCCGAAACTGTCAACCAGCCGGCGGAAGAGGTCGATGCGCTCCAGGTCCGAAATCGGGTCCAGCTCCAGCTTGCCGAAATAGTCCAGGTTCTCCTGAATAATGTCGTTACAAAAAGCGTGGAAAGTATAAATATTCACCCGGTACGCCTCCGGACCAATAAACTCGAACAGCCGCTTCCGCATAGCCACCGCACCCGCATCCGTATACGTTAAGCACAAAATATTATGAGGCTGCGTATCCGTATCCAGCAGTATTTTACCAATCCGCGCCGCCAGAATCTGCGTTTTACCCGTCCCCGGACCAGCAATTACCAGCACCGGACCATCAATGCGGTTCACCGCCTTTAGCTGGTTCTCGTTTAATCGCGAAAGGGCTTTTTGAAAGTTCTCGTTGTATTTTGAGAGGATTTGCATAGAGTATGAAGGTAGGGAAATGTAAGGGGATTTGGGTGAGGGAATGTGAATTCGAGCGTCATCCTGAACTGGTTTCAGGATCTGCCTTGCGCGGAGGATTGGTATCAAAATTTCCTGAACTAATAAAGCATGCCTTTTCATACACTATCCATGCCTTTGATATGCCTTTGATACGGCTTTGCTATAAGACGGAGTTGAGGAAAATTATGAGGTGCCGGAATACCGACTTCTTGTCTGAAAGCGGATGTTGTCATCCTGAGCATTGTCACTCTGAGCGGAGTCGAAGAGGTAGTCGGAGGATGGAAACGGAAGGCAGGTGCTGCTATGTTCTGGAAGCCCCGTGTTTCACTCATACGCCTGCAGGCATTGGGCGCGGAGGCCGGTATCCGTTGCACCCGGGTTTAGGAAGGAAGCTTAGGTCTCCTTATTATTTCATTATTTTTTTTGGATTTCTTTTACTTTCTAAATCTGCCTTCTTTTTACTGAATTTTTCTTTGACTTTCTTAATACTATTTTTGTATTGCTTTTTGATAGTATCGGACTGCATATAATCCGCGGCCCTTTGAGCATAGGTAATGAAGTTTCGCTCACCTTTCTCTGTATATCGATTATGCAGCTTCTTTTTAAAAACGTGGTCTCCAATCGCTTTATTCCCATAAGCAGCTTTTAAGTTTTCTCTTATACGCGCTGTCATACGCTTAAAATAGCGCGACATACTTGATGAGCGGATATACGTGTTTTTGCCATTGAACTCAAAACCTAAGTATTGCAAATTTTGATAGCCGTCTTTATCGTTGTAGGCTCGCAACTCTTCTTTAGAATTTTTCTTAAAATAAGTGACTTCTGTTTTACTGTCATTTATTTCGAGGTGGTAACGTTTAATCTCTTCAAGTATAAATTTCTTAACCTGGGGTGCGTGCTTTGGCTCAACAACTACTATGATGTCATCACAATATCTCCTATAAATCCCCTTTAATGAAGCAACCTCTTGTTTTGCCCTTATGTCAAATTCTATCATATAAATGTTAGAAAGACATGCACTTATTGGCGATCCTTGGGGGATTCCGCACTTTTCTCCAAATCTGGAACTTCCTTTAAGTGTGTTTTTGAACGGATTTTGGTTAATTAAACCTTTCTTTCGAAGCCTATCGCGGAACTCTGCTGGCTCACAAATTTTATGAGTCGGAATTCCCATTTTAGGGTTCGAAACCAGAAACGGAAACTCTCTCTCAAGATCTGCTTTATCAATATAAGTGTAATTTGTGAGCGACTTATAAACCTGAAAGTGGTCTTCCGGTAACTTGTATTTGTTTATCACACGTCCCCACATCTTTTTTAAATGCTCATGGTCTAACCCATCGAAGAAGCTACTAACATCAAAAGCTAAGGCGACGCACTCATCTTTACTTTTTATATACTCAAAAATTTCATGAGCAAATTCAATGTTGCTCTCCCCCTTTTCGAGATAAGCTGATACATTCTCATAAAAACCCCATTTTTTTATTTTCTTTTCGTAACGTTCGGTTAGCAACGTTGAATAATATGAATAAATGAATTCATCAAAATGAGCTGCATACGCTAAGGGTCGTGGTTTAAGAGTTATCTTCCTGATGGCCTTGCCGTTCTCATCAAGCTTATCCGTTTTCTTGAATCTTGGTGTTTCAACTACCATCCGGATGAATGGATAGAAAGAATGCTCAGCTACATTATCTTTTTTTGAAAAATAAGATTTGAAAAAAGAGATATTACGATTGAAGCTAATCTTTGGATCGAAGTGAGGATACCTTCGTTTTTTGGCTTTGGAAGCCCTTTTCTCTTTTTCAACCCAGGAACTGAAAAGGACTTCCATCACCATATATGTGAATTAACTAAATTTCTGCAAAGCCAAAGGTTATATCTGGCGTGAGATATCCTTTCGGAAAAACCTTTGGCGCACACAACTGGGAGCCATCCCAACTTTCAACCGCGTGGCAACAATCGCGACCTAACACCCAAAAACTTAAATTTGCATACAGAGATGCTTGTGATGATATTAGAAGTAACTACCTTACTCCCTCTGTGGGAGGGAAGATTTGGAATGAATATTTCAACGTTGAAAGATTTATTTCAAATCGCTGGGGTAATCCCGCAATTAAACCTCATCCCCTGAATGCATGATTGCTCATCAGACAGGCAGCCGAATGTACCTCTTTTTTAGACTTTTATCAATGCAATCTGAAAGTTATTTTCTAAATTATTAAAACTCACATAGAAGAAGCTTCATACCGAAGGCGAAAATCTCACGCAGTATACTTGGCCAAAAAATCTTTTTTCTTAATTACCTGAACGTAAATTAACGGTTTACTCACCTGCTCTCTTTTCCTTATCCAGTACAAATAATCATCACCGAAGTCAAGAAAAACGGGAGCATCACTGTTAAGCCATGACTGATGTTTGTATTTCCACTTGAAAAGCCAGTATAAAGGTTGGCTTTTTTTATGTTCTTCAGCCACTAATTTCAGCTCTTCATCGTGGAGACCCCCGCTGTTCGACATGTTCCGCAGGGCATGTCGAACTCTAGATAAAAAGGGATTTGCAATCCCGTTATAGAAAATTCCTATATAAATCTCATATTAGAACATGGGATCTACCTACACCATCAAAAATCAACAAGGCCAATACTTCATTACCTGCACCGTACATCAATGGGCGAATGTGTTTACCAGAAAGGAATATATCGACATCTTACTCGAGAGCATTCGGTTTTGTCAGGCAACAAAAGGATTACAAGTTCATGCCTGGGTTTTGATGAGCAACCACCTTCATATGATCCTCAGTACAGATAAAGATAGCCTCAGCGATATTATCAGAGATTTTAAAAAGTACACCTCCAAAAAGATTTTCGAGGCTATTGAAAATAATCCCAGAGAAAGCAGGAAAAGATGGTTGCTTTGGCTCTTAAAGAAAGAAGACAAAATCTGGTTCT
>DASVRX010000243.1:0-2241 GCA_036388375.1 Pedobacter sp.
TAAACAGACACCTGAGGTGTGAATTAGAAACATTCGGCTAATTGCGTGTTTTAATTATCTTTAGACCTCAAACCCTGCCATATTATGTTCGGAATCAGCTATATAAAATTCGATTCGATGACCTATGTTATTCATTACAAAAATGGAAACATAGAGAAAGAAGGTCGCGGATTATCATTCTTTTACTTTACTCCCAACAGCTCAATTGCAGCTATTCCTATGGGAAGTAATGACCTTCCGTTTATTTTTAATGAAACAACTCACGATTATCAAAGCATCTCTATACAGGGTCAGGTTACTTATAAGATTGGAAACCCGAAGCAACTGGCAGAAATGCTTGACTTTACAGTAAATGATAATGGTATCTATAAAAAGAACGATGTTGAGAAGCTGAACCAACGATTAATTAATGAGGCACAAACAGCGACATCTTCATTTATTCATCAGTTAGGCTTAAAAGAAGCGATACGCTCCGCGAAAACTATTGAGGAGAAAATCTCAGAGGGCTTAAAGAGCTCCCAGGCTATCTCAATTTTAGGTATTGATATACTTAGTGTCAGCATTCTGGCCATAAAAGCGAGTCCTGAAATGGCGAGAGCGCTTGAAACCGAAACACGAGAGCGTTTGTCGCAGGAAGCTGATCAGGCGGTGTATGTTCGGCGTAACTTTGCTGTTGAACAAGAACGAATTATTAAAGAAAGTGAGCTCAGCACTGAAATAGCTGTGGAGGAAAAACGGAAGAAAATTGACGAGAAAAAGATGGAAGCCGAGATCCAAAAAGCTGATAATGACAGAAAGCTCAGAGAGATGAAAGTTAAGGCAGATATCTCTGTAGAGGATCAACGAAAACTTTTAATCGATCAGAAAACAGTAAATGAACGAAAAGAAGCGGATACACAAGGCTATGTAATTGAAACTACGCTGAAGCCTTACAAAGAGATGGACTGGAAGACTATTACTGCACTTAACAACAACCCAGATCCGAAATTTAATATTGCCCTTGCCTTCCGCCAGTTAGCTGGTAATGCCGGAAAAATTGGCACTTTAAATATAAGCCCTGATCTACTTGAGTCAATATTAAGCGACAGTAAAGACAAAAAATGAGTTTTGAGTACGCCATCCTCGTAAAGAATAAAACGCGGCTTGAAATACTTATTGAACGTTTCAATACGAAAGCTCAGGCTAAGTTTTACATTGAGCGTTCAGGTGGAAATTTCGAAGAATATGAAATTGAACATGACCAGTTTCAAACGTCCTTGTCTAGGGTTCAACGGAATTTATCAAAGGTTATAAAAAACAAAATAGTTGACAGATCATTTCTGCCATCTTTTCTTTTTAATGAAAATCACCTTGTTATAGTGGTGGGACAGGACGGACTTGTTGCCAATACGGCCAAATATGTAAATGGAAATCCTATTATCGCTATAAATCCGGATACCGAGCGATATGATGGCTATCTGCTTCCTTATACACCGGATAATTTTGTTGAAGCGGTTGAAAAAGTGATGAGTAATAACTACGTCTGCAGAACTACGACATTTGCTGAGGCAAGGTTAAATGATGGACAACGCTTACTTGCCTTCAACGACTTATTCATTGGAACATCTTCTCATGTTTCTGCCAGATACAAAATCTCCTATGGACAAGAAGTCGAGAACCACTCTTCTTCCGGCGTTATCGTTTCGACAAAATCTGGTTCTACTGGCTGGCTTAGCTCTATTTTCAATATGACTTTTGGAATGAATAAGTTTATTCAAAAGCAGAAGGACAAAAAAAAGATACCAAAGCTTAAAGACAATCAATTGATGTTTGTCGTCAGTGAGCCGTTTGAAAGTAAAAAGAGCCAGACTGACTTAACCGTAGGTGTTATTACTTCGCAGCATCCATTAATTATCGATTCGTTTATGCCTTCGAACGGAGTGATCTTTTCAGATGGAATAGAAGCTGATTTTTTAAACTTCAATTCGGGTGCTATCGCTACAATCAGTATTGCGAAGGAAACAGCTAATCTGGTGGTAAAAAACTTGTAGCTTTTATCGAATAACTAAGCATCAATAATTTTATAGCATAAATTTTATCTTCCGGACTGACTATATAAAAACTAATCCAGCCAGATTCTTTAAATAAGTGGTGATCGCGTACTCTGCCTTCTTCAATCAGCACCTTCTTAATTTTTCGGCTGTATACCACGTCAAGTAAACCGTTGCCATGCAGATGTCCGATCTCCTTTTTATGGATATT
>DASVRX010000244.1:0-6902 GCA_036388375.1 Pedobacter sp.
TTACAAAGGTTTTAAGTTCCTTTTCCAATTGCTTGCATAAACTGATAAATGTCTTATCATCAAAATAAAACATTTCAAATTCTTTGATCATCATACTTGAATTACAATTCGAAAGGCTATTAAGTTTGCAAATATCTCAGAGACAGGAAGGACTTCTAATCAGGATTAGCGCCGCTTTGTTCAATCAGCTTGCCGATAATTTCCGCATCAGCTTCATTGTAACTGCCTTTAGTGATCACCCACTTGCCGTCTTTATGTTTTATTTCTGCAGCAATGCTGCCGGATTCAATAAGCGTGTATCCGCCATTTTCTTCCTCGACTTTAAACGTTTTTTTGCCAGCCGAAATCTCCGCGTTGATTTCTAAAAGATTATCCATATTTTAAATTAATATTCGATCAGGAATAATTGTTTGATTCACAATCAGATCAAACAAACTTAACTTAGGAAGTCTTGTTACTACTTAAACCTATAAACATCATTTATTATGGCAGAATTACACGTACAACGCAAACCAAAAAGTTCCTGGTGGATTTGGCTGATAATCATCCTGCTTATAGCAGCAGCCGTGTACTATTGGTATGTAAATTACTATCAGCAAGGAAACGTCACTAGTATGTACCAATCAAAGAATTTATTTTTGAAGATCTAAGCACTATATATTATGTCTAGAAACAACTCAGAACATGTACGCCTTAAAGAATTGGGCAACAGTAAGTTTGAAGTAGCCAAAAACGAGTCTGATATAAGAGGGTGGACGGTTAAAAATGAACAAGGCAGAATTCTTGGAAAGGTGAGTGATTTGCTTTTCGATAATGAGTCGGAAACCGTTTTATATATGGTTTTAGATCTCGAAGGTAATGAGATGCATTTGAGGGATAGAAAGGTAATGGCCCCATTAAATATCGCTCAAATTAATGAAGCATATAAAAACGTAATTTTTCCGGGGGGGATGGCCAACGAACTTACCGAACTACCTACCTATGAAAGAGGAAACGTAAGTACAAGAATAGAGGGTGTTGTAATACAGGCGTTTGCTAATACTGCACGTCCGGCCAATAATGCATCTTCGAATTCAAATGACACTGATTCATCAAGGCATACTCCTGCAAGCCGGCAAGAAGTTGTGGCACCAGCACATCGTCGGTCGCAGATAATAGATACGTCCAGGCCTCAAACCGTAGTAGGAGTTTTTGAACATTCGAACCAAGGGCAGGTAGCTATTGAGTACTTATTGGATCATGATTTCAAACGAAATCAAATTGAAGTTTCAAGCAGGGAGTCTTTTCATGATAATGCAGAACATGAAGATCATGGCATTACAAATTGGTTCAGATCTGTATTTGGAAATGATAACGATGCAAAAACGTATTCGGAGGCAGCTAAAACCGGGTCGGTAATTACTGTGCAAACTTCGTCTTACGAAGAAGCGGAAAAAGTTGCTGAGATTCTTGATAAACACGGAGCGATTGATTTAAGCGACAGTTTCTCAAACAAAGAACGCAATCATCGTAGTCGTATTCTTGATCGTAAGGATGTAAATGCCAGATGGGGAACGCGATAGGTTTTAAAGCTAACATTCGTATTACATTTGCTAAGTGCCGTATTTGTACCTTTACGCAAATTTAATAGCATTAATGAAGATATTTATCAAGGGGCTCCCAACTAAAGTGGAAGAGTCAGAATTAAAAGAGGTTTTTGGCGATTTTGGTTATGTAAAATCGATCAGAATCATTAAGGATCGTGAAACAGGGGAGAGTCGCGGTTTTGGGTTTGTGGAAATGCCGAACGATGCAGAAGCTAAAGACGCTATAGCAAATATGAATGGCGGAGATTATTATGGTCAGCGTATCTTAGTTTCAGAAGCGAAAGAAGATCCTGGATTTGGTAATAGTCGTGGACCGGGCGGTGCCGGCGGCGGTGCTAATCGTAACAATAGACCAACTGGAAGTTATAACAGATAAACATTCAACCGGCAGAAGCCGGTTTTTTTATGTAATAATTTGTGGTTTTGGTGTCTAACCAGTAACCTGTTTAATTGCCTCGCATAATGAACCTGTACGAACAACAAGTAAAATTTGAACTGGAGATCTGGAAAAAGACAATGCTAAAAGAGCCATCTTTTACTGACGTAGTTTCCCGAAATATCCAGACTAGAATTAATAATGTTATTCCGGATAAAGTTCATTCGGCAATTACTTATACCATTCAAAAAATGGTGCAGGCGGTGTTGTTCGGATCAGAATATACAAGTGCCAAGCCGTTAAAGGATGCATCATTACAATACCGGGAAGCATTTGTAAAACGTCAAATTGATATTTATAAGAAAACCGCTTCCGCTGAAGGCGCCTTTACCGGAGCAGGAGGGATATTACTCGGCTTGGCCGATTTTCCTTTATTACTCGGAATAAAGATTAAGCTGCTGTTTGAAATTGCATCGCTTTACGGTTACGATGTTAGAGACTATCGCGAGCGCTTGTATCTGCTTTATATTTTTCAATTATCATTCTCAAGTCGTAAAAGACAGAAAGAGGTGTTCGAATATTTGAATCATTGGAATGAGCATGCTCAAACTTTACCAAAAGATGTTTCGGAATTTGATTGGCGCACATTTCAACAGGAATATCGGGATTATATAGATCTTGCTAAGATGGCTCAATTAATTCCGGTTATTGGGGCTGCGGTTGGGGCAATAGCAAATTATAAACTTATCACAAAATTAGGTAACACAGCTATGAACTGTTATCGAATGAGAGCAGAACTTTCCTGAATATTCTTTGATTTGCTTACAGATTTAAATTTTAAATCATTTTGAATTATCTGTATCTTTTATCGGTGATGGCACTTCTAACACCTGGTACGTAAATGCTTCTTTAACCGGCCTTATAGGCAAACCAAGATCATCACTCATTATCTTAATAAAACAGCCTCCATAATAGAATATCAGGGATGAATAGAAAACAAATAAAAGTATCAGTACAATAGACCCCGAAGCACCATATATACTGCTGATATTACTTAAAGACAAAAGCCATTTTAACAAAACTTTACCGAAGGCGAATAATACTCCTGTAAAGAAGCCGCCTGCAATAGCCGCTATCCACTTAGGTCTGCCATCTGTAAGAAAACGAAATATAACAGAGAACCAGATAGTTACAATGATGACAAAGAGTAGCTCACTAAAGGCACCATTCAAAAGGTTTCCGGCTCTTGGGCCGAAATAGTTTAAGTAATCTCCAAGAATGGCTTGCATACTTTCGATAAAAATAGAAAAGATAAATAGCAAACCGGCCAGGAGTATCACTACCAGCGATCGGCCGCGAAGCTTTAAATAAAACAATAATCCCGGGTGGGCTTTAACTCTTATATTCCAGATTTGATCAAGTGTATTCTTTATCACCGAAAATAAAGTTGTAGCTACGAAAAGCAATCCAAAAAATCCCAAAGAAAGAGCTAATAAGCTTTGCGAAAGACTATTGAAATTTTTCAAAATCTGTTGCACAAGCGCTGCGCTTGTTGTTCCCATAACATTTGCCAACCTGCTAATCAGTTGAGCGCTTAGATCATTTCGGTTAAAAAACAATCCAAATAACTGAATGAGAATGATCAATATGGGAGGTAAAGCAAATGTGGAAAAGAACGCTGTTGCACCGGCCAGTCGCAAAGGGTCGTTTTTTTTAAGTTCGGAAAACGAGAGGCGCATCCACTTAAAAATTTGCTTTATCTCTGGTAGATTATTTGATTTTGCTTTTGACAAGTTATTTTTATTGAAATAAAGATAGGTAATCTCAAGTCCAAAATAACAGCACAGCTTAAAGTATTGATTTAAGCGATTTCCGGGAGGATATAAATATGATTTTCATATGTATAATATAAGCTCAAAATTGTATTTTTACCGTGATAGTTTAATCTAAATAGTATTACTGATTGTTAATACTTGATCCGGATAGATTTGAAAAGTGATTTATTGATATATGAAATGCTACATTCTTGATGATAACACAAGTATCAAAATTATATCACACTATATATCAACTCATAAAGATCTGAAAATTGTAGGTAGCTCTACCGAAACACTTGTAGCTTATTCTGAAATAACAGATCTGCGTCCTGATATCGTTATCATAAACAGCTCCTTACCCAAACTTAATATTGATCAGCTTGATTTTGTAACGTCATTTATCTACACAGCAGATGCGCCGCATTTTGCTGCTCAGGCATTTGATAACAATGCTGTGGATTATTTAATGAAACCTTTTACGTTAGAACGGTTTTCTAAATGTATCGTTAAGGCCAGGCAAAGGCAACTGGAAGCTAGTGCTGAAATAGTAAAAGATAAAATACCCAACAGCGATTACTTTTTTGTTCGTAATGAGATCAGGGGGACGAAAGTTACCCGGATAAAATATGATGAGGTAATCTACATAGAAGCTTCTCAAAACTATGTGACGATTCATCTTTTGGATAAAAGCCATCTTATTTATTTAACCATGAAGGAAGTTGAGGATTTTCTTCCTTCTGATAGATTTATAAGAGTCCATAAATCTTATCTGATTAACGAACAAAAGATTTCCTGTATCGACGGTAACAAAATCATTCTGGAAGATAAGTTTACTATTATTTATGCTCTTTCTTACAAGAAAGAGTTGTTCAATAAAGTTAATCCAAGACTGATTACCTCTAAGAGACGGTCGGGTAATGACATACTTGAAGAAGGGTAAGGTCTTACACTCTTAACTTCCATTTTTCCAGAACAAATCTCTTCTTAGCCTGTTTTTAACTTACCTATAGAAACAAATGCTATGATAATTACCCCTGATAATTCCTGGAACGACAAAATCGATGATGCGCCGCAAGATCACGCTAATTTAGAAGAACAGGAACAAGCAAACTCTGATAACCTCGCACAACGGGTTGAGGAAGAAGGTGCTACTGAAACTTCTGATTTAGACGAAATAACTGAACAACCTTCAACAGGCGAAGAAGACCTGAGCAGTTTGTTTGAAAGAAGCACGGATCCGGACGAAACACTACCCATAGGTAATGACAAGCCTTTAACGAAAAATCTTTTAGGCGATAACCCTCCCGGAGCTGAACAAGCAGCTTTCGATGCAGGAAACACCGGTGATGCGACTAGCGCGATTTTCCAATATGATGCAGAAAACCTGGTTGAAGGTTTTCGTGAAAATCTGGATAAGACAGAACAGCAAATTAACTTAGATAAAAAGCTAAAGGAAGGTTCGGCAGACTGATCATTTTATAGCAAAATTGGCAAAATGAAAAATGCCCGATATCATTTCGTGTACGCGAGGGATCATTTCATCACGGTAAACGCTCATTTGGTGTAATAGGAAAAAAAGTTAAAATTATTTTTTTCAACTTGCGTGCATGGTAAGGATGTAGGGAATCATCCTAACCACAGAAGGCCCTGCATCTACCAAGAAACTTGAAGCCTAAAATAAACCCTACCATAAAAAACATCAAAAAACATTAGGAGAGGCAACTCTCCTTTTTGTTTTTAATGTTGTAAAATTATTGTTATTTGTCCGTTCAATAATTATAAACCCATTACTTAGATTTGACTAGTAACAAGAAAAGCGCGGCATTGCTAAATCATAGGATTTGTTATTTACAATGCAACAGAAGTTAGGGGTCAACTACGTTTGTTAATCATAAAAAATGCACGAAAAAGAACTAAGAAGTAAAAACTGGTTTGGTCGAAAAGGCAAAGATGGATTCATATACCGTGCCTGGATGAAAAATCAGGGTATACCGCAAGATATGTTTGAGGGTAAACCGGTAATTGGAATCTGTAACACCTGGAGCGAGCTAACTCCTTGCAATGCGCATTTTCGCGATCTGGCCGAAGCAGTAAAAAAGGGAGTATTAGAAGCAGGCGGTTTTCCTGTTGAATTTCCGGTAATGTCTTTAGGAGAAACGCTGATTAAACCTACAGCCATGCTTTACCGCAATCTGGTAAGTATGGATGTGGAGGAATCGATTCGTGCAAATCCGATTGACGGAGTTGTGCTCTTATGCGGTTGCGATAAAACCACGCCTTCGTTAGTCATGGGAGCTTGCAGCGTTGATTTGCCCACGCTGGTTATTTCGGGCGGACCGATGTTGAAAGGGCACTGGAAGGGAAAAGATATCGGTACGTCGGATGTGTGGCGTTTTAACGTCGCTCATAAGCTGGGACAAATTACTTCTGAAGAATTTGTAGAGGCAGAAGCATGTATGGCCCGTACACAAGGGCATTGCGCGGTAATGGGAACTGCTTCGACAATGGCTACGATGGTAGAAGCGCTGGGACTTTCTTTACCTAATAATGCTTCTATTCCCGCTGCCGATGCTCGCCGAAAGGTTCTATCCCAACTTTCAGGAAGACGCATTGTTGAAATGGTGAAAGAAGATTTAACACTTTCTAAGATTCTTACCCGTAAAGCATTTGAAAATGCAATCAAGGTAAATGCTGCCATAGGTGGCTCAACTAATTTTGTAATTCATTTGTTAGCTATCGCCGGCAGAATTGGTGTTGAATTAAACCTTGATGATTTTGATAAATACTCGCAGGGAATACCATTGCTTGCGAACATCCAGCCCTCCGGATCCCACTATATGGAAGACCTTTATTACTCGGGAGGTTTGCCTGCGGTGATAAAAGAAATGTCTGCTATCATCCATCAGGATGCAATTACGGTAAACGGACTTACCATGGGTGAGAATTGTGCTTCTGCCGAAATCTATGATACCGATATCATTGGTACAATGGAAGACCCTTTCAAGGCAAATTCGGGAATTGTAGTAGTGAAGGGAAATTTGGCGCCGAACGGAGCAGTAATTAAACCATCAGCTGCGAGTGATTCCCTATTGCAGCACTCCGGTAAAGCAGTAGTATTTGAGA
>DASVRX010000245.1:0-6406 GCA_036388375.1 Pedobacter sp.
CATATCAATATTATTGATACTCCGGGACACGTGGATTTTACCGTTGAGGTAAATCGTTCGTTACGTGTATTGGATGGGTTAGTTTTCTTGTTTTCGGCAGTTGATGGTGTTGAGCCTCAATCTGAAACTAACTGGAGATTAGCGAACAACTACAACGTTGCCCGTATTGGTTTCGTTAATAAAATGGACCGATCTGGTGCCGACTTCTTAAAAGTGGTTAAGCAGGTTAAGGATATGCTTGGAAGCAATGCTGTTCCTTTGCAATTACCAATTGGTGCTGAAGACGGTTTCTTAGGTGTGGTTGATTTGATCAACAACCGTGGTATCGTTTGGAATGAGCACGATAAGGGAATGACCTTTACTGAAGTTCCGATTCCGGAAGATATGATTGATGAGGTTGCTGAGTGGAGAGAGAAATTGCTCGAATCTGTTGCAGAATATGATGAGAGCTTAATGGAGAAATTCTTCGATGCTCCTGAAACGATTACTGAGCGCGAAGTTTTAGACGCTTTACGTCAGGCTGTTTTAGATGCTAAAATTGTTCCGATGGTGTGTGGTTCATCTTTCAAAAATAAAGGTGTACAAACCATGCTTGATTATGTGATGGAATTACTTCCTTCGCCAATGGACGTTGAAGGTATTATTGGAACTCACCCTGATACAGGTGTTGAAATTCTTCGCAAACCAGACGTAACTGAGCCTTTTGCAGCTTTAGCATTTAAGATTGCTACCGATCCTTTCGTAGGTCGTTTATGCTTTATCCGCGTTTATTCGGGTAACCTTGAGGCTGGTTCGTATGTGTTTAACATGCGTTCAGACAGTAAGGAGCGTATTTCCCGTATCTTCCAAATGCACGCAAACAAGCAAAACCCAATTCCTAATGTAGGAGCTGGTGATATTGCTGCGGTAGTTGGATTTAAGGATATTAAAACCGGAGATACTCTTTGCGACGAGAAGCACCCAATTATATTGGAATCAATGAACTTCCCTGAGCCGGTTATCGGTTTAGCTATTGAGCCAAAAACTCAGGCTGACGTTGATAAATTAGGTATGGCTTTAGGTAAGCTTGCTGAAGAGGATCCTACATTCCACGTTAAAACGGATGAAGAAACTGGTCAGACAGTAATTTCAGGAATGGGTGAGCTTCACTTAGATATTTTGATGGACCGTTTAAAACGTGAATTTAAAGTTGAAGTAAATCAGGGAGCTCCGCAAGTTGCTTACAAAGAAGCTATCACAGGAACTGTTCAACACAGAGAAACATACAAGAAACAAACTGGTGGTCGCGGTAAATTCGCCGATATTCAGGTTGTAATTGGTCCGATTGATGCAGATTTTGAAAAAGGCGGACTTCAGTTCGTGAACGAAATTTCTGGTGGATCTATTCCTCGTGAGTTTATTCCATCCGTTGAAAAAGGATTTGCTGCTGCCATGGCTAATGGTGTTTTAGCAGGTTATCCTCTTCCGGATATGAAAGTTCGTTTGATTGATGGTTCATTCCACGCAGTCGATTCAGATGCATTATCTTTTGAGATTTGTGCTCGTTCTTGCTTCCGCGAAGCATTGCCAAAATGTAACCCTGTGCTAATGGAGCCAATTATGAAAGTAGAGATACTTACTCCTGAAGAAAACATGGGTGACGTAATTGGTGATATGAACCGTCGTCGTGGCCAACTTTTAGGTATGGATTCACGAGCAGGTTCTCAAGTTATTAAAGCTACTGTGCCTCTTTCAGAAATGTTTGGTTATGTAACTCAGTTACGTACTATCACATCTGGTCGTGCAACTTCAACAATGGAATTTGACCATTACGAAGCAGCTCCAAGAAACGTACAAGATGAAGTAATTGCTAAAGTAAAAGGTAAAAAAGCTAACGCGTAAAGGGATTACACAGATGGATTTGATTACACTGATTTAATCGGTGTAATCTCCAATCTGTGTAATCATCTTCAATTAGTGCAATCAAATAGTAACATATCAACCCGAAGTAATTAATAGCTCTTACCAGGGTTTAACTAAAAATAAAATGAGCCAAAGAATCAGAATTAAATTAAAATCTTACGATTACAACTTGGTTGATAAATCAGCTGAGAAAATCGTTAAAACCGTAAAGCCTACAGGGGCAGTAGTTAGCGGACCAATTCCTCTTCCAACAGAGAAGAAAATCTTCACAGTGTTACGTTCACCACACGTAAACAAGAAAGCTCGCGAGCAGTTCCAGCTTTGCGCTTACAAGAGGTTATTAGACATTTATAGCTCTAACTCAAAAACGGTTGACGCTTTAATGAAACTTGAATTACCTAGCGGTGTTGAAGTAGAAATCAAAGTTTAAGTACCTAAGATTTTAACATAAAAAAGCCTGAGCAATTAATTTGTTCAGGCTTTTTTATGTCACGGTTAATCGTTTAACCTTTACCTCTGCCTTTCCTAACAGGCTCTTCCTCATCTCTTTTTGCAAGAAGCTCCTCAATGGTATTTCTTTCGGTTTGAAGTTCACGCGCCAGTTTCAATTCCTTTTCCTTCGACTTCGCTTTATAAGTCTGATATTCCTCAGATATCTCATTATACAGTTGTTTATGTTGCTTAGCATCTAGCGATCTCTTGGTTGTTGTTAAAAGAACTACCGCAAGTGCCAGTCCTAATACCAAGATGGTTCCCCAAACAATCCAGTTATAAGTCGAGGTATCTACATACATACCTAATACTTCAATCTGATTTGAACTGGCAACTGGCTTTTCAGTGGCTGCAGCTGATGTTGTAGGACTAGCCTTTAGCTCGTTAATTTGCTTAGTTTGTTCCTCAAGCTTCTTTTTAACGTCGGCTAATTGCTTTTTGTTAGTTGCCAGCGAATCATTAACACTCTTCCATAAACTAGAAAGGCGCCCAGGATTTATCACCTTATAGCCTTTTTGCATCCAGGAATACTTCAACAGATCTTCATATTGCCCTTTAAGGGAATTGTCTTTTGGTCCAATTTGGATCACAGGCTGTTTTATAACAGCTTTCGCAGAATCAGTGATAGCTTTAGCCTTTGCAGAGGCAGTAGCGGGTGGAGTTGCAGGTACTTGAGTAGTTGCTTTAGCAGATACAGGAACTGCTTTCTTTGTCTTTGGGGTGGTGCTTGTTGCAGCCGCTGGTTTGATGCTCGTTTTAGGTTTC
This sequence comes from Pedobacter sp., assembly GCA_036388375.1. Taxonomy (GTDB): domain Bacteria; phylum Bacteroidota; class Bacteroidia; order Sphingobacteriales; family Sphingobacteriaceae; genus Paradesertivirga. Next base: position 3,160 of record DASVRX010000245.1, read on the forward strand.
GTGGTGCTTGAAGCTTTAGTCGTGTCTTGAGCATTTGCAAAAAACACTAAAATAAAAAGGTGAATAAAAAGAAGTGAAAGGCGTTTACACGAGGTCTGTCTCATAGAAATGGAGTGCTATTATAGATAAAGGTGAAAATAGGGATTTTATTAAATACAAAAAATTAAACCTCACAATCAATTTGAACGATTTTCGGTTGACCTTTTTAACGTAGGTTTCCTGGCAATCGTTGCAAGCTTTTTTTAATTGTTTTCCATTCCTAATCTAATCCTATTTGCCACAACTTCTACTTTATTATATTTACCTCATGAATGTTGGAGTTATAGGTTTGGGGGATATGGGTTTGTTGTGCGCCCGTAAATGGGCCGAAAAGGGCTACACTGTTTTTGGTTGCGATTTACCTCATAATTATGAAGCCTTAAATAGAGCATGTAAGGACACTTCTATAGTTCTTTATAATGAGGCTTCACAGGTTGCCGAAAAGGCCGACTTCCTTCTTTTTTCCGTTGAGACTTCTAATATCAAAAATGTAGTTGCTTCAGTTGCAAATCACATTCGGCCGGGAACTATCGTAGCAGGGCAAACATCTGTAAAACATCCTGAAATAGAAGCGTTCGACACCTACCTATCGCAAGATATAGATGTGTTTACTTGTCATTCGCTACATGGGCCGTCATTTTCTACGGTTGGTCAAAAGCTGATTGTTGTACCTCATAGGGTGAATGAAGATAATTACAACCTGGCCATTGAACTTTATCGTGCACTTGGTTCTGAAATCATCGAGATCCCAACATACATCCAGCACGATCAAATCATGGCTGATACTCAGGCTGTAACTCATATGGGTTTTGAAAGCATGGGAACAGCCTGGAAAAATTCAGGTTTTTACCCATGGGATCACGGTGCTTATTCTACCGGAATAGATAATGTGAAGATTTTAACAACGCTGCGAATCTTTAGTTATAAGGCGCATGTGTATGCTGGATTAGCTATTTTGAATCCTTTTGCCAAAGAACAAATCCGTCAGTATGCCAAATCTGAATCCGAATTGTTTAAGATGATGATTTGCGAGCGGGAACAAGATTTCAGAGCCCGAATTAAAGCTGCAAATGAGTTTGTCTTCCATGGTGAAAGAGATTTTATTACGCTGGATACGGAAGTCATGAAAGACTTTAAGATGGGTGAAGAAGGAGAAGGACATCGGCCAAATTCACATTTAAGCTTATTGGCTATGGTGGATTCCTGGTATCAAATGAAGGTTAATCCTTATGAAAACTTGATTTGCCAGACTCCTCCGTTTAGGTTAAGACTGGGCATTGCCGAGTTCTTGTTCAAAAACGAAACCTTACTGGAAGAAACGATCTCAACCGCTTTGTATGATAAAAGCATCCGCGCAGACGACTTAGAGTTTCATTCTGCTGTAAGGGAATGGGCATCGATAATCGAGTACGGCGATGTGGAAGGATATATATCGCATTTTAATCAGGTAAAGGATTTCTTTGCGGATCGGTTAGCGGATGGTGCCAGGCAAAGTACAAAGCTTATTGAGAAGTTAAATTAGTTGGACCCCAAATTAATCACCTTGGTTTTTATATCTTAGGTGCTTAATTAATCTACTATGAAAAAAATTAATCTACTATTGTTTATTGCTTGCTTCTTAGCTCTTTCTGGCTGTAAAAAGGATAGAGAAGACGAGCGAATTGAAAAACTTGTTGGAAAGAATTGGAAATTAACGGCTGCTACTGAAGATGGGGATGATGTTTATACGTCGGATTTAGATGCCTGCGAAAAAGACGATATTTACAAATATTTCTCTGATGGGAAATACCAGCATGAAGAGGGCGCAACGAAGTGCAGCTCGAACGACGATCAAATTGTTGAAACCTCACAATGGAAACTTAACGGCGATAAAATAGCTTTTTCAACAGAAGGCTTCTCTATCGAGTTCACTATCGTAACAGTAACTAACAGTATCTTGAAATACCAGGGGCGTTTTGAAGGGTCGGATTATGTTTATACATTCACAGCCCAATAAAATTTTAAGCTTTTCAAACAAAAAATGCCGCTTTGAGCGGCATTTTTTATAGTATCAGTTATAGGTACTAATTATCTATCTTGATTTTAGTATCTCCAGTTTTAATTTTGGTTTCATTACCATCTGTCTTAGTTTTTGAATCCGCAGTTTTAACCTTCGATTCATTTCCATCTGACTTTGATTTAATGTCTTCACCCTCTTTATACTTCACCTCATCGCCGTCGATTTTCAGCTTGCCATCGGCCGTCTTGATTTTGATTTCATCGCCATCTCGTTCAACCATTTGCTCATTTAAAGTATAGCTACCAGAAGAAGATTTAATCAAAGCGTTATTAACAACTAATCCGCTTGGTCCATAAAGAGTGTCCCTGCTGGTTGCATCCACAAAGTATAGATCTTTCTCTATCGGTTTTTTCGTATCGCTGTAAACGTAGTAACCTTTGTCCTCATCGCGAACAATAGTAACAGGCTCGCCTGTGCTTAAATTGACATAAGAAGATGTTGCAGCAGCAGTACCACCGCCTGAAACAGTATCGGTCGCCAGGGAATCTGCACTCGCGTTTGTGCTTGTACTGCTTTTGCAGGCAAATACGGAAGTAAGAAGTATCGCGCCCAAAAACTGGAATGAGTATGTTTTCATGATTCTAAATAATTAGTTATTAAAACAACATAACTAATACGATAAAGTTTTAAACTCAAAGTATCCAAGGTTAGCATTGATATGGGACGAGAATTAGATTCCTCAATCACCTACTCGCCATGTTAAGATTTCGTTAAAATAAATTCCTAAATCTTAGAAAATAAAACTCGTTGCTATTTGATTATTAATCAATTGTTTCTATCTTTGCCCTCCCTTAAAGGGATTACCATGCCTTGAACGAAGCCCTACTGCTTCGATGGGCACAAACAGAGAAAAAAGAAAATGTCAGGAATTATTGGAAAAAAAGTAGGAATGACCAGCATTTTCGATGCCGAGGGGAGAAACATCCCGTGTACGGTAATCGAAGCTGGCCCTTGCGTAGTAACGCAAATTCGTACCTCTGATGCAGATGGTTACGAAGCAGTTCAGTTAGCTTTCGACGAAAAGAAAGAAAAGAACACCTCTTCACAAATGAAAGGCCATTTCGCAAAAGCAAACACAACTCCTAAGCGTAAGCTTGTTGAGTTTAAAACGTTTGAAGATGAGAAAAGTTTGGGCGACACAGTTACTGT
>DASVRX010000246.1:0-12917 GCA_036388375.1 Pedobacter sp.
ATGGCGCTTTTAATGGAAGTAGAATGGCTGCTTATCATCGCATAGATTTGTCGCTAACGTATAAATCTAAACCAAACAGAAGATTTGCAAGCGAGCTTTCATTCTCTGTTTACAATATTTACAACAGGCAAAATCCAATCTATATTTATTTTGATGCCGAAGGCAGCCTGGAACAACAACGGGTTACCATCAGGCCTAAATCGGTTGCTTTGTTGCCGGTTCTTCCTTCTTTAAGCTATAGATTGTTATTTAAGCAACATAAATGAAATTAATACGAAACTTAACAGGGCTGATACTCCTCTTCGTGGTATTTGGATGTCAGAAAGAAGATCCAAAATCACTTGGCGGCTACAATCCAAAGTTTGTAGTAGAGGGCTGGATTGAAGAAAACGATTATCCAAACGTAATATTAAGCCATAATCTACCTTTTTTTACCGCAGTAGATTCGGCACAGTTAAGCGAGGTGGTAATTCGGTTCGCCAAGGTGACAGTAAGTGATGGTGTAAACTCCGAAGTATTGACAGTAAAACGCGACAACAATTATTTTCCGCCTTATATCTACAGGGGATCTGAATTAAAAGGGCAATCAGGAAGAACCTATACGCTTAAAATCGAATACGCCGGAAATACCTTAACCTCCACCACTACAATCCCGCCAAGGGCAGCCCTTGATTCAATATGGTTTTTATCCAAAGGTGACGATAATAAACAGGCCCAATTATTTGTGAAGTTCAAAGACAATCCCAATGAGAGAAACTTCTATAAATTATATACTAAAACGAGTACCGAGAAACGCTTTATTCCAACTCTATTATCTAATCAGGATGATAAATATTTTAATGGTAAGGAATTAACTATTCAGGCAAATCGTGGACCAGTGAACAATCTTACGGTAAAAAACGACCCCTACTTTGAGAAAGGAGAAACTGTACTTGTAAAGTTCTCGGGTATACCTCAGGAAGGGTTTGACTTTTGGAGCAACTTTCAGGATGAAGTAATGAATTCCTCGAATCCATTGATTGGATCTACGGGAAAAATCAAATCAAATATTGAGGGGCCTGGTGTTGGAATTTGGTGTGGATACGGCTCAACCATTTATCAGGTTAAAGCTAATCCTTAAATATGAAAGGAGGCTCGATGGCCTCCTTTCTAAAAACTTTCTGGGTAACTTTTTTAGTCAAAGTCAGCTGAAAATTCGTCAAGGTCGTCTATTAAACTACCGAAACTTCCCTCGAAGAATTCATCAATACTCATTGGAGAGCCATCTTTAAATACCAGTTGTGGGTCAAGATAATAATCAGTTTCACAAACCTGAGCATTGTTATATGAATAATAGCAGTACTCATCAGAAATACTTTTGTACTGTACTTTGGCTATTACAGTGTTATCAGTCTTATTGATAGCAACTAATTTTGAATGAGTATTCCAGGCTGTTTCTCCTTTCTTATTTCTCTCTGCCTCTGGAAGTGTTGAAGCGGCCTTCTCAGCGTCACGTATAGCTTTCACATCAACCTGACCGGCTAATTTGATATTCATAATTTCAAATGTTGCATTTGCGTTTTTTACCACGGCATCAAATTCTTCTGCATCTTTTGCATTATCAACAGCTAAGTTACCATTGGCTGAAGTTTTAAGGCTTAATAAAACTTCGGTTCCCTTAAGAATACTGAATTCTGATGTGAGGTTAGTAACGTCATTACTTACTTTCGTTATTAAAGAAAATGAGCCAAGCATAAAATTGATATCAACTTTTGTTGGCGTACCATCTGTTTTGTATTCATAAGATGATATAAGTTTCATCTCGTCTTTAGAACCTACCCGTAAAGTACTGGATACAGATGCCGGCAATTCAACACTTTCCCCGTCATCTTCTGATTCAACTACCACATTCGATTTAGTATACGTCATTGTTAATGTAGCATCATTAGTTGTTTTTTCTGGTGAGGATGGAAATTTGAATTCAAGCTTAGAAGTAGATACAGATTCATCCCAAGTTTCGGTTGAAGCGTTCCATGTATAAACTCCATAAAGTTCACTCAGTTTAGCCGTATTGTCTTCCACTGATGTAGTTGCCTGGAATAGTCCTTTTAAGCTTTTATTTTTAGCAGCTTGGTTAACAGCTAATACAGAAGAAAAAGAAGGACCAGCAACAGATGGGTTTAATGTTTGCAGAAAATCAAGCACATCAATAAACTTTTCATCAGGTAACGAACTTATTTTTTGCACGAATTCTACACCGGAGGCTTCGATCTTTTGCTTATGTTGTTCTGTGCTAAGATTAGAATACTGAAGTTTGAAGGGGTCAGTTTCGGTTTCGTCGTTAGATTTCTTTTTACAGGAAGTAAATGCAATTGCCGCTACAAGGGCAAAAAATAAAATTTTTTTCATGAATAATAATTGTGATAAGTGACTAATAATAAATAGATGTTAAACCTTTTAACTCGAGCGCTAAATTATCGTCAATTATACCTCAAATTGAATGTCTTGGTTACAATAAATTATTCAAGAGAAAAAAATCAGCTAAGAACAAGCTAATTTAACTGGCTGAGTAACCGGACCGATAAAAAAATTGGAAGCTACATCCAGCAGCTTCCAACTCAGTTTTATTTTAAGTATTCATTATCTCCGGGATCCAAATCATTCTTTGGATACCCTTCCTCGTCCAGATCATCACGTTTATCTTCTTCCGTCATTGCCAGTTCTTCGTCCAGAGGATCTAGCTGTACAATTTTGCCGCTATCAATGTGCATTCCAAATTCTCCTGCCTCGGGTACTTCGGAGGAATCTTCGTTTGCACGGTGATATTCATCATTAGCTGTGAGATTCGCTTCATCAAAATCCGAATCAAAATCGCTGCCGCTTTTCACTGAAGTAGTGTAAGGATCGGGGTGATCATAATCCTCGTCTTCGCTTTGTACATCTATTTCAAAGCTGTCCTTTTCAGGATCATACGTCAGATCTTGTGTTGCATCAGCACCCAATTGCTCTTTTTGTTCTTTATCTCTATCCAGATTATCATCGGTAAAACCGGGATAAAATTTATCTTTTGGATCTGTCATGGCTCGCTGTTTTAATGTATTATAATAAGGAACAGAAAGCTCAAATGTTTGTTGGATCAAAGGTTTAATCATCAAATTGATCTTTATTCAAAATTTATATCTTTGCGACTTCTCAATTAATTACCATATTAAATAGCATAAAATGTCTGTACAAAAAATCAAAGTAGCAAATCCTGTGGTCGAACTGGATGGCGATGAAATGACCCGTATCATTTGGAAATTCATAAAAGACAAATTGATTCTTCCATACCTTGAAGTAGATATTAAATACTACGATTTAGGTATCGAATATCGCGATGAGACAAACGATCAGGTTACTATTGATGCAGCTAACGCAATCAAACAATATGGTGTAGGTATCAAGTGTGCTACGATTACTCCCGATGAGCAACGGGTTGAAGAATTCGGCTTGAAACAAATGTGGAAGTCGCCAAATGGAACCATTCGTAATATTTTAGATGGTACTGTTTTTCGCGAACCGATTGTAATGAGCAATGTGCCACGTTTGGTTCCAAACTGGACTGCTCCGATTTGCATTGGCCGTCATGCTTTCGGCGATCAATACCGCGCTACCGATTTTGTAACTAAAGGAAAAGGAAAATTAACCATTAAGTTTACTCCTGAAGATGGCGGCGAAGAACAATCTTTCGAGGTTTATAATTTCAAAGGCGATGGTGTTGCTATGGCGATGTATAATACCGACGAATCTATTTTTGGATTTGCTCGTGCCTGCTTTAATCAGGCGCTGATGAAAAAATGGCCTTTATACTTATCTACAAAAAACACGATCCTTAAAAAATACGATGGCCGCTTTAAAGATATCTTTGAAGAAGTTTATCAAAATGAATTTAAGGCTCGCTTTGATGCGGATGGCTTAGTTTATGAGCATCGTTTAATTGACGACATGGTTGCATCTGCCCTTAAATGGAATGGTAACTTTGTATGGGCTTGTAAAAATTACGATGGAGATGTTCAGTCTGATACAGTTGCGCAAGGTTTTGGTTCTTTAGGATTAATGACCTCGACATTGGTTACTCCTGATGGAAAAACGATGGAAGCTGAAGCGGCACACGGTACAGTTACACGCCACTACAGAGAACACCAGAAAGGGCGCCCAACTTCAACCAACCCAATCGCATCTATTTTTGCATGGACAAGAGGTTTGGAGTTCCGCGGTATACTAGATAATAACCAGGAATTGATTGACTTCTGTCAGAAACTGGAGCAGGTTTGTATTGAAACCGTTGAAAGCGGTAAAATGACAAAAGATCTTGCAATCACGTCGAAACCAAAGGTTGAGCACGGCACTGATTATTTATATACTGAAGAATTTTTAGATGCGATCGATCAAAACCTAAAAGCAAAATTGGGTTTTTAAGAGTCTGAAACATATTATGGGAGAGGCTGTGTTTGATCAACGCAGCCTCTTTTTTGTTGAGAAATTTAGAATGATGTCTTAAACCTTCGGCTCTTGAGACATTATTAGGAAATGTCGTTTTAAGGAGTATATTTGAATGAAAATCATTCCTATGGATCAATTCTTAAACCCGCCTACAATTTGGTTTGCACTTGGGTTGGTACTGTTTCTACTTGAGTTCGCGGTACCAGGTTTGATTCTGTTTTTCTTTGGCGTTGGCGCCTGGGTCACAGCAGTGATTTCGTTTTTTTTCGACATTTCCATCAATAGCCAATTACTAGTTTTTCTGGCTACCTCCATTTTAACGGTCCTCTTGTTTAGAAACTGGTTTAAGAAATTATTATGGGAGCGTCGAAGCTCCAATGATTTTGTTGACGATGAATTTTTAGGAAAAACAGCGGTGGTAGAAAAAACCATTACGCCATTTGAAAACGGGAAGGTGGCTTTTCGGGGGACGTCATGGGAAGCAGGTTCAGATGTAACAATTGAAGCCGGTGAAAAAGTAATTATAACAGGAAATAACAGTATTATATTAATAGTAAAACCACAAACCCTATGAGCGCATCAACCATTATTCTCTTTATTCTAATTATATTTCTTCTTGTAGCCTTTCTTTCAACCTTCAAGGTTGTTCCTCAAAGATCAGTCTATATTGTTGAACGACTGGGAAAATATAGCCGGTCTCTCGAAGCCGGATTTCACATTCTGATTCCATTTATCGACAAAATAGCTTACAAACAAAATTTAAAGGAGCAAGCGATTGATGTAGCTTCACAAATCTGTATCACTAAAGATAACATCGCGGTAGAGGTAGATGGTATTTTGTACCTCCAGGTTATCGATCCTCAAAAAGCTTCCTATGGCATAGACAATTATAAGTTCGCTGTTATCCAGATCTCTCAAACAACCATGAGAAGTGTAATTGGAAAGATGGAGCTGGATAAAACTTTCGAAGAAAGAGAGACCGTAAACGGAAGTATTGTTGAAGCTGTAGATAAAGCCAGCGACCCATGGGGAATTAAAGTATCCCGTTATGAGGTTAAAAATATCTCTCCTCCGCAAAGCATTAAAGACGCAATGGAAAAACAAATGCGTGCTGAACGTGAAAAGAGGGCGCAAATCGCAGAATCTGAGGGTGATAAACAGGCCAAAATCAATAGAGCCGAAGGAGATAAGCAAGAAATGATTGCACGCTCTGAAGGTGAAAAACAGCGAAAGATCAATGAGGCCAGCGGTACAGCTTCTGAGATAGAATTAATCGCAACTGCTACAGCAATTGGAATAAGGGAAATTGCAAAATCGATAAATGAGGAAGGCGGCATGAATGCTGTTAACCTTCGCATTGCAGAACAATATCTCACTGAATTTGGCAAATTGGCCAAGGTTAACAATTCGATGATCATTCCAGCAGATCTTTCGGACATTGCAGGAGTTATTTCAGGAATCACTTCAGTTCTTCAAAAAACTAATGCTGAATTCCCGGCGTTACTTCCGCAAAAGGCAAGTTCGAAATCTTTATCATCAGAACAAGGCTAAGAGTTTGGTAAATACGTTCTTATTATATTACCAAACTTAATTTTAATCATGTTTTTACTCATTCTTGGACTTTTTATAATCATTACAGGCATTGTAATGTCTAAGCAGGATGGCCCGGCTACCCGATTTAGCACTATAGTTAAAATCATTGGTATAGTCCTGATTCTTATCGGAACGTTTGCTTCTATGTTTAAGATAATAGACGCGGGACAAGTGGGTGTGAAAACCGTTTTCGGAAAAGTTGATAATGATGTTTTATATAGTGGACTAAATATCATTAACCCGATCGCTGAAGTCACATCTTTTGATGTAAAAACCCAAAATTACACCATGTCTGCCATTCACGAAGAAGGAGAACAAAAAGGGGATGATGCCCTTAGGGTACTTTCAGCGGATGGGTTAGAGGTAATTATCGACCTTTCGGTATTATTTAGAGTTAAGGCTAGTTCGGCGCCTCTTATACTGCGTGAGATTGGCACAGATTACCTGGAAAAAATTGTACGGCCGGTTGCCAGAACAGCTATCAGAGATAATGCGGTTTCATATGATGCAGTTGCATTGTACTCAAGTAAAAGAGATGAATTCCAGTCGCGCATTTTTGAGACCATTAATAAAAGCTTTGCAAAACGAGGTTTAGAACTGGAGCAATTACTAGTTAGAAATATCACGCTTCCCGCATCCGTAAAGGCCAGTATAGAATCGAAAATTAACGCCGAACAAGATGCCCAAAAAATGACCTTTGTGCTTCAAAAAGAAAGACAGGAAGCCGAGCGTAAGCGCGTAGAAGCCCAAGGTATTGCAGATTATCAGAGGATATTATCTACCGGATTAAGCGACAGGCAATTGCAGTATGAAACCATTCTGGCTCAAAAAGAAATCGCTAAATCGCCTAACACTAAAGTTATTATCATGGGCAATGGTAAAGGTGCACCAATAATTCTGGGAAACAATTAATTCACGGTGCTAATTCAATTAACCGGCGTTAAGTAGTTCCACAGGCACCACATTTGAGAATTCCAGATACTCCTGACACGTGTAAATGCTTATACGAGAGTTTAGTATGGAGATTTCTTTTGTTTCCATGTTGTAGTAGAACTGGTTGTTTCCGGGGAATCGTTCGTTATGACCTCTGTTTATTTCGGCGTTTAATTCTTCTAAAGAATTGTACCGCTTAAAATTGCGTTTTCGACCGTGGCGTTTATATAATATATACATAAACTATCTAACAGCGAATTCTAAAAATGTCTGAAAGAAATTAATAATCAGGTATTTAATTTAATAAAAAGCGGTTTATACTTGTTGCTTTGAAATTTATTCAACGTTTCTTGTGTTCGGGTGTTATCTAACCAAAAACTATTATGCATATCGAATTATCACCTAAATATGGCCCTCCTTTAGAAAACATTATATCCAAACTAGGTTTAGAGGCACATTTAATAAACTCCTTCAACGCAAGTGGAGAAACAATCACCTTATCTGCAAGTAAAGAAGAACTCGAAAAAATCACAACAGCAAATCAGGAAGATTTTGAATCAAACGATGTAATATCTGCAGAGCATGCTCTTGTTACTTTGGAAGGGTTAAAATCGATTATCAAAGATCATCTTGCCGACCGGCTGAAGTAAATTGTTAAGCTGAAATCTCTTGCTTCTTCATCGCGGAAGAGCAGTCTACTAACACAATAGTTTCCGATTAATTAAAGTTTTTCATGCTTTCACACATAAATATTTAATTTAGGGCCTTCAAGCAAAAACTATGATCATAATTGCAGACGGTGGGTCTACTAAAACTAACTGGTGTCTTTTAGACGATGAAGGTAAAAAGATATACTTCAATACCGAAGGTTATAATCCTTATTTTGTAGATGAAACTTATATCATCGATTCGTTGAGAAAAAATCTGCCCGAAGATTTAAAATTCGACAAAATCACCGAAGTAAATTTTTACGGTGCAGGAGTACATAACGAAGAAAAGGCAAATGAACTGAAAGAGGCTTTCCAAGTTGTTTTTCATAGCAGTAAGATCTTTATCGGCCACGATCTCCTTGGTGCCGCCCGTGCCTTGCTGGGTAAATCGAAAGGATTTGCAGCCATTTTAGGCACCGGTACCAATACATGTATTTATGATGGTCATGACATTAACCATCAGATTGATTCGGGTGCGTACATTCTGGGTGATGAAGGAAGCGGTTGTTACATCGGTAAGAAGTTGCTTATTGATTACTTACGTGGATATATGCCCGAAGCTGTAAGATCTAACTTTTGGGATACCTATAAGCTAACACCGGATGATATCCAGGAGCATGTTTATACCAAACCGTTGGCGAATCGCTTTTGCGCGCAATTCAGCAAGTTTGTTTACGATAATACATCAAACCTGGAATATACCCGCAATTTAGTTAAGACATCATTCGAAGATTTTTTCAAGAATCTGGTAAGCCGTTACCCGGATTACAAAACGTATGAACTGAATTGTATCGGTTCAGTAGCCTATAATTTTAGAAATGTGCTGGAAGAAGTTGCAACAGATTACGGCATGAAGCTGGGTAAATTGATCCGTTCGCCAATAGATGATCTTGTACAATTTCATATTGACAACCCTTCTATATAAAGCATATCTAAGTGGATTTCTTAAAACAAGAAATCCACTTTTTTCTATTCATCTTTCATAAACGAAAGCTCTTTCTGAAATAACCTCGCATACTTTCGCCTGTCGAATTTATATAAAGTGGCGGCGCGATATGAAACTCCTCTTTGCTTTTCATCAAGCTCTTTAAGAATATCATAGTTCAGCATCTTCTTCCTGAAATTACGTTTATCAAGTTTCTTATTTAGAATAGATTCATAAACGTGCTGTAACTGCGTTAGCGTGAATTTCTCAGGCAACAGTTCGAATGCAATAGGCTGATAACTAATTTTCCGCCTGATTTTTTGAAGGCTCTTTTCAAAAATCGCTGTATGATCAAATGCCAGCTGAGGAAGTTCGGAGATTGGGTGCCAAAATGCCTTTTTAGCGTAACTGGTAGTTGGCTTAAGTTCTTTATGCCCGGTAAGTCGGATCATGGCATAATAAGCTACAGTAATTACACGTCCACTCGGATGCCGTTTTACCTCTCCGAATGTATAAAGCTGCTCCATATAAATATCACTTAACCCGGTTAACTCATATAAAATGCGTTCAGCGGCACATTCAATTCCTTCGTCGTTCTTAACCGTTAAGCCCGGCAAAGCCCACCAATCTTTAAATGGCTCTTCGTTACGCTCAATAAGAAGAATCTTTAACTCTCCATCCTGAAAACCGAAAATAACGCAGTCTACTGAAAATACAGATTCGAATCCGGGCAGTGTTGTTTTCAAAGTATATGGTTTATGTTCTCCTCCACAAAGGTGGAAAAATAATTGCATTAATATTAACTTAGTGTAAGAAATACACCTTATATTCGTAAAAACTTATCCAATTGACTCAAATTAATAAAATAGGCGTTTTTACCTCTGGCGGCGATTCTCCCGGTATGAATGCCTGTATTCGTGCGGTTGTTAGAACGGGCTTATACCTTGGTAAGAAAATGGTGGGCATACACCAGGGTTATCAGGGAATGATCGATAAAAAGTTCAGTGATATGGACTCAAGATCAGTTTGCCATATTATACAGCAAGGCGGAACTATTTTGAAAACCGCACGTTGCGCCGAATTTAGAACTCCCGAAGGCCGTGCAACAGCTTATAAAAATCTTAAAGAAGAAGGAATTGATGCGTTGGTTGCCATTGGTGGCGATGGTACATTTACCGGCGCAGAAATATTATCACGAGAATACGATATTCCGGTAATGTGTATTCCGGGAACGATTGACAACGACTTATACGGTACCGACTTTACCTTAGGGTATGATACGGCAACCAACACCGTTATCGAAGCTATCGATAAAATAAGAGATACCGCAGCATCTCACGACCGGTTATTTTTTGTTGAAGTAATGGGCCGCGATTCTGGTTGTATTGCGCTGAGAGCTGGTGTTGCCGGCGGCGCTGAAGCAATTTTACTTCCCGAAAAGGAAACCGGAATTGACGATTTGATTTCAAAGCTCGAGGCCGGAGCCGGTAAAAATAAAACCTCAAGCATTGTAATTATCGCTGAAGGCGAAAAGAATGGCGGAGCATATAACGTAGCTAAACACGTAAAAGAAAAGTTCCAGTTTTACGATATTAAAGTAACTATTTTAGGCCATTTGCAACGTGGTGGTTCGCCAAGCAGTTTTGATCGAATACTTGCCAGCCGCATGGGTTATGGCGCTGTGAATGCACTTATAGCAGGCGAAACCAGAAAGATGATTGGCTTAAGAGGCAATAAGATGCAGCTTACTGAGCTTACCGAAGCAATTAACAATGATTCGTTCAATCTTGAAGAAGATTTAATGGAGATTTCGAACATTTTAGCCCTCTAAATGATAGCCGTAGTTTATAGCGGTTCGAGATTTGCAGACTGGAAACTTTCTGATAAAGGCGAAATTATATCAAACTTCAAAACACCCGGAATTAACCCGTTTTTTAACGACGAAAAATCAATCACACAACTGCTCAATAAAACGAATGAACTTATTTACCACGCAGAAGAAATAAAACGTATCTATTTCTTTGGCGCAGGTGCATTCTCTAAAAGCAGACAAAGAATTATTGAAGAAGCGTTCACGAACTTTTTCAAATACAGTAAAGTAGTTGTCGAACACGATTTAACAGCAGTTGCACTTGCAAGTTGCGAAGACCAGCCGGCAATTGTCGGCATTCTCGGAAGCGGATCTAACGCAGCTGTGTTTAACGGAAAAAAGATTAAAGAAAATAACTTCGGACTGGGTTATGTTTTAGGCGACGAAGGATCTGCAAACTGGATGGGAAGAATGCTTTTAAAAGACTACCTGATCGGTGATTTGCCTAAGAAAATCCATAACAGCTTCAATCAGAAATATGCATTAGACAGGAAACAAATTCTGGATAAAGTATACAAGCAATCTTACCCCGTTCTCTTTCTTAGCTCTTTTGCCGACTTTCTTCTCGATCACCAAAAGGAAGAATATGTAAAGAAACTAGTGATAAGCGGATTCGAAATATATTTTAAAACTTACATTATTCCGCTTGTAAAACACCATCAAAACTTACCTTTGCACTTCGGCGGCACCATGGCGGCTGGCTTCGAAAACTGGCTGCATGAAGTGGCCGGGCAATTTGAATTGAAGATTGCATCAGTAATAAGAGAACCCATTTACAAGGTTTTAGATTATTACTCCAACAAAAATTAAACAAAACAAAAGCTTTTATTAGCTGATGATATTAACAGATAACAAATAAATACGAACAAAATGAAAATTGGAATTAACGGTTTCGGCCGTATTGGCCGCTTAGCTTTTAGAGCTGCTTCATTACGCAATGATATCGAGATTGTTGGAATAAATGACCTGGTAGAGCCTGATTACATGGCTTATATGTTAAAATACGATTCGACTCATGGTCAGTTTCAAGGCACCATCGAAGTAAAAGATGGCAATTTGGTTGTAAACGGAAAAACCATTCGTGTTACGGCAGAAAAAGATCCTGCTAATTTAAAATGGAATGAAGTTGGTGCTGAAGTGATTATCGAATCAACTGGCTTATTCCTAACTCAAGCCGATGCTCAGAAACACATTCAGGCAGGTGCAAAAAAAGTGGTAATGTCTGCTCCAGCAAAAGATGATACCCCTACATTCGTAATGGGTGTAAATCATAAAGAATTAAGAGCCGATCAAAATATCGTATCAAACGCGTCATGTACTACTAATTGCCTTGCTCCTATCGCAAAAGTATTAAACGATAAATTCGGTATTGTTGAAGGCTTAATGAGCACAATTCACGCGGTAACTGCAACACAAAAAACAGTTGACGGTCCATCTGCAAAAGACTGGAGAGGCGGACGTGGTGCTTATCAAAACATTATCCCTTCTTCTACCGGTGCTGCCAAAGCGGTTGCTTTAGTTATCCCTGCACTAAAAGGCAAGTTAACAGGTATGGCTTTCCGTGTTCCTGTTGCCGATGTTTCTGTAGTTGACTTAACCGTTAAATTAGAGAAACCTGCATCTTACGAAGACATCAAAGCTGCTATGAAAGAAGCTTCTGAAGGTGAGCTTAAAGGAATTTTAGGTTATACTGAAGATGAAGTTGTTTCTTCAGATTTTATCGGCGAAACCCGCACGTCAGTTTTTGATGCAAAAGCCGGCATTGCGTTAAATGATAACTTCGTTAAAGTGGTATCATGGTATGATAACGAATGGGGTTATTCAAACAAAATCATCGATCTGGCTCAATTGGTCGGAAACATAAAATAATTTCCTTAAACAGATGCTGAGTTGCTCAGCATCTGTTCATTCAAAACCCGATCGGTACTTGATCTGGTTCATTCAAATAAATTTTGGTAATACACAGTAGCCCTACTTTGATTACCAAAAATTATCCGCTATACTTCTTAGAAATACTAATGTATGTTTATTTTGGGGCGTTACCCTTTAAGTCGGGCTATCCGTTACAAGTCCTCGCTGCGATGCGGGCTTTTCACTCCTATCCCTAACGCAATCCTGTAGACACAAACATCTATCTTAGAGGGAAGACTTTCTACTCCACGGGAGTGACGTTATTTTAACAGATAAGGCCGAATTGCGGTTTCCCAAATCAAATATCCTTTTTGGTTTAAATGTATGCTATCAGCAATTACAATATCGGGGCTTGCATTGCCGGTTTTATCCAACATTAATGGAAAAATATCGACAAACTGCGCACCTTTCTGAGTTTGTAAATAGTCTTTAATCAGCTCATTACTCTTAATCTGAATAGGAAGAAACTGTCGCCTACCCGGACTAGGCTTTATAGACATATAAATA
Organism: Pedobacter sp.; assembly: GCA_036388375.1. Classification (GTDB taxonomy): domain Bacteria; phylum Bacteroidota; class Bacteroidia; order Sphingobacteriales; family Sphingobacteriaceae; genus Paradesertivirga. Next base: position 12,911 of record DASVRX010000246.1, read on the forward strand.
AAAGGAA
>DASVRX010000247.1:0-7529 GCA_036388375.1 Pedobacter sp.
ATGAACAATTTGATGAAGGAGAAATTATTCATCAATCACGGTTTAAGATCGAAAGCGGCTACGATATAGAAATGATTAAATTTAAAGGCCAGCAATTAGAGCATCTCCATTATCCGAGAGTAATTGAGCAATTGCTTAAAAAAATGAAAAGTCTGTAAAGTTTCTATCTATAGGTACAAAGGAAAAAGACCCAGAACAAACATTCTGATTATAACGAAGAAATAAATAATGAAAAAGCAAAACGACGTCAAACTGGTTGAAGTGTTTGCTGGCGAGCTATGGCAAGCGACAATGGTTCGAAATACTTTGGAAGACAATCAAATTCAAGTATTTCTTGAAAATGAGTTGATGGGAAGTATTGCGCCTTGGAGAGTAGTAGCTGGCGGGTTGAATCCTGTAAAAGTTATCGTTTCGAATTTGAACTATGAGAAGGCGGTTAAGCTTGTAGACGAGTTTAATAGTGAACCTCTGGACAACGAAGAGAACTGAGGAAATCTAAAATAAAAAACGTCACAACCTATATAGGGGCAAGTATACCCGGTGACAGGATCTCGTTCCACCCTTTTTTTGCAACTACTTTACTATTGGTTGGTTGGTGACAGCTTCTTAATCGGAACGACCTAAGCCTTAATATAAACAGAAAGAGCGAATCGGATGATTCGCTCTTTCTGTTTGGCACATTGCCAACATAAATATATTAAGCAGTTTGTGTAGCTAAAGCCTCTGGCTTTTTACGGTTACGCATATATAATACTAATCCTGCGAACGCAACAGTCAAAATAATTGGGATAACCAACGTTGCCTGAAGAACATCAGGTCCGGCAGCTGTAGTTGCCTGAGCATACTGTTGAGCCATTTCAGATCCAGGAGCAGCACCTGCATAACTTGCAACGTCCGCCCCTGCAGGTAGTTTATCAACTACCAATCTATCATAAAATCCTCCCATGAAATAAGTATATACCGATACCGCGAACATACCGGCACCACCTAAAACGTTTAAGCCCAATGCTCCAGATTCAGGAATATTCTCTGCTACGAAACCAAGCATAGTTGGCCAGAAATAGCAAACACCAATACCAAAGATTAAAGCGGCTACAAATACAGCATTTCCGGTTAAGGTACTTAGCAGATACAAGCCCAAAGCAGCAAGTATTGCGGAGAACAACAAAACCCCTTGTGGAGAAAAACGATGTACCACAGGCTCCGCGAAACCACGCCCTAAAACCATAATTCCGGTTGTTGTAGTTAGTATTAAAATTGCGTTGTCAGCAACATTTTGCAATAACACACCTATCCATTGCCCGGTAAATAATTCGGTAATAGCGGTACCTAGCATGCAAATGAACATGAATATGAACAATGGAGAAAATATTGACTTATACATGGTTGCGGTTGAAATTCCTGCAGAAACACGTTCTGTAACAGGGAAATCAAGTTTCGAAAACAGAAAACCATAAATAACAGTCGGGATAATCATAACTCCTACCTGTACTTGCCAGTTAAGTCCTATTGCACTCAAGCCGAGCACAACGAGCGTGCCTATTACAATTCCTCCAGGAAACCAAAGATGGAAATGATTAAGTTTAGTAGTTTTATTATCAGGATATAAAGCAGTTACCAAAGGATTACAGGCAGCTTCTACAGTTCCGTTTGCTATACCAACCAACAACGTCGACAAAAACAATGTCCAATAACCCTGAGCAAAAATTGTTAACAGAATACCAGCTAGATGGAAAACAAAGGCTAACACTAACAATCGCTTCATTCCAATCACATCCACTATCATTCCTCCGATTACCATAGCTAAAGGAAAGCCCCAAAATGCCGTGGCTGTGATAGAAGCTAATTCAGAATTTGAGAGTTGAAAATCGGCTCCAAGCTTTCCAAGTATGCCTGCGCGGATACCAAAGGAAAGAGAAGTTACCAAGAGAGCCAGACAGCTCGCCCAAAATAGTTTACTACGATTAATGGATTGCATAATTATTTATATGGTTTAGTTTATATGGATTTATAAAACTATTAATATTATTTCCAAAGCAAAATAAAAATTCTAAAAATGGGTATTAATTGTAGTAAAGAGCTTATTACATTCATAAATAATTAATTTTTATACATAATTTTGAATGCTGTACTTACTTCGATTGAAGATCACACATATTTTATTGCCAATCGCCTGAATAAAAAAGGCACCTTATTAACCAAATAAAACCACACAAAAATATATTCGATGAAAAAAAAGTTTGCTCAAGTTATTACATGTGCACTTATTATTACCTGTATTCTTTTTATTAATTGGAGAAGTGCTCCAAAGCCTGTTCGCCTGCTGGTTTTCAGTAAAACTGCAGGCTTCAGGCATACCTCAATAGAAATCGGAAAAGAAGCTTTAGCCAAACTTGGCAACGAACAGGGCTATACAGTTGATACTACTGAAAATGCAGATTACTTCACTGATGATTCTTTGAAAAACTATTCTGCAATAATTTTCCTCAACACAACCATGAATGTGCTTAACGCAGCGCAAGAAACCAGTTTTAAACGCTATATACAAGCCGGTGGAGGTTATGTTGGAATCCACGCAGCAAGCGATACCGAATACGACTGGTCATGGTATGGAAAACTGGTGGGTGCTTATTTCAAAGGTCATCCCGAGCAGCAGGATGCTGTGATTGATGTTGTTGATCGCAACCACATTTCAACAAGTCATCTTCCGGAAAAATGGAAGCGTTTTGATGAGTGGTATAATTATAAAAACATCAGTTCAGAGATTAAGGTACTCCTTAACATAGACGAGAAGACATATAAAGGCGGCACTAACGGCAGCAACCACCCTATTGCATGGTACCATGAGTTTGATGGAGGAAGAGCTTTTTATACTGGCCTGGGGCATACCGAAGAATCGTATTCTGAGCCTTCATTCTTAAAACACGTTTTGGGAGGAATAAAATACGCTGTAGGCAATAATATTACGCTCAATTACGGTAAAGTAAGCACTCCACCAGTGCCCGAAAATAACCGTTTCGTTAAAGCTGTATTGACAAAAGGAACTTTATACGAACCTACCGAATTAACTGTGCTTCCTAATCTTGACCTGGTTGTAGTTCAACGACGCGGTGAGATTATGTATTACGATGGCAAGACGAAAGAAATAACTCAGGCCGGTGCCCTTAGTGTTTATCACAGCACCGGATTACCAAGCGTGAACGCAGAAGAAGGTGTTCTTGGAGTTGCGATAGATCCAAACTTTGTTAGGAATAATCAAATTTTCATCTTTTACAGCCCTTCAGACACATCGGTTAACAGGTTATCTCGCTTCACGTTAAGAAACAAAAAACTAGATCTGGCTTCAGAGAAAGTTATATTACAGTTTTACTCTCAGCGTCAAATTTGCTGTCACACAGGTGGCTCAATAGCTTTTGGTCCTGATGGATTGTTATACGTTTCTACAGGTGATAACTCCACACCTTTTAACGTCCCCAATCAAGCTATTGTAAATCGTGGATTTGCTCCATTAGATAATCGTGAAGGCAATGAGCAATACGATGCGCGCCGTTCTGCAGGTAACACCAATGATCTTCGTGGTAAGATATTAAGAATCCGGGTTAAGCCAGATGGAAGTTATGAAATCCCGCAAGGCAACCTATTCCCGGCAAATGGCTCTAAAACTAAGCCGGAAATTTATGTAATGGGTAACCGAAATCCTTACCGGATCGCTGTAGATCAAAAAACCGGTTTTCTTTATTGGGGAGAAGTTGGACCCGATGCTGGTGCAGACAGTGTTAACCGGGGCCCAAGAGGATATGATGAAATAAACCAGGCTAGAAAAGCCGGATATTTCGGTTGGCCATTCTTTGTAGGAAATAATAAAGCATACAGAGCATACGATTACAAAACGGGCACATCCGGCCCTGCATTTGATCCAGCAAAACCTTTTAACGACTCAAAAAACAACACCGGTCTAAATGAATTACCGGCAGCACAGTCGGCATTTATTTGGTATTCATACGGACCTTCTAAAGAATTTCCCGAGATGGGCGAATCAGGTCGCACAGCGATGGCTGGTCCGGTTTATTATAGTGATTTATACCCGAAAGCCACCCGTTATCCGGATTATTACAACGGAAAACTTTTTATTTATGAGTGGATGCGGTCTTGGATAAAGGCGGTAAGCATGAAGCCAAACGGCGATTATGACGGGATGGAATCTTTTGCCTCGGAACTTTCGTTTGCTAACCCGATTGACATGGAAGTAGGACCCGATGGCAGATTCTATGTTTTAGAATATGGTAAAGGCTGGTTCACCCAAAACCCTGATGCTGGAATTGTACGAATTGATTATCTATCAGGTAACAGACCACCAAAAATAAACGATCTGATTATAAAGAAAACAAGCGGACTACTTCCCTATCGCATGGTCGCTAAAGTTGATGTAGCCGATCCTGATAACGATAAATTGACTTACGTATGGAACCTCGGAAAAGGCGTTGTAAAAACGACTAAAGAACCAACCTTACAGCATACGTTCACCAAGGCCGGAACTTATCCTGTCAGCGTAACGGTGTCTGATGCAAGCAAGGCAAACTCTAAAAGCTCCGTTATAAACGTTACCGCCGGAAATGAACAACCTGAGGTTAATATTCTTGTAAAAGGAAATCGATCGTTTTATTTTCCCGGAAAACCGGTAAACTACCAGGTGGTTGTATCCGATAAGGCAGCAACGGTGAATAAAAAGAATATTTTTGTTTCGAGCACTCTAGCCGAAGGTACAGACTTAGCCGCAGCTCCGATGGGCCATCAGGAGTTGAAGCAAACTTACCCGGGACAAGCCTTAATGATGAAAAGCGATTGTAAAGCTTGCCACAGCTTAACAGCCAAATCAATAGGACCAAGTTTTACACAAGTTTCAAAAAAATATAAAGGCAGTTTAACGGGTAAAAATTTCCTGGTTAACAAAATTATTAAAGGAGGCGGTGGCGTATGGGGCGAAGTTCCTATGCCGGCACATTCTACCATGAAGGAAGACGATGCCAGGAAAATTGTAGAATGGATTCTTTCTATAAGCGACCAGCCTGCAAATCAGACTTCATTACCAATAGCAGGCAACATTTTACCTGCTGAAAACGGCAAAAACACTGATAAAAAGACCTTTAGTTTACATGCTTCTTATTTTGATTTGGGCTCAAATGGAGCTAAATCCTTATCAGGATCTCACACGGTTTCATTATTTAATAATGTTATTGAATCGGGTGCAATAAAAAACAGAACAGGTTTTACTCAAAAGGATTCTTCCGGACATAATATCCTAAACGCACCTGTTGGACGAGGGGTTTTACGTTTCAATAATATTGATTTGAACGGTATTAGCGGCCTTAACATACACACGATCGGCCAGGGTGCCGAATCTCAATACAGTGTCGAGGTTAGGCTTGATAATGATAAAGGCAAAGTTCTTGGAACCGGTTCTATTGGAGTTGATAACCGAATAACCGATTTCAAGTCTATGATTTCGTTAGAACCAGTAACCGATAACAAAGGCCATAATCTTTCGATTATAATTACGCCGACTAAACCAAGCCAACGACGGCCGGTTATACGTTCTATTGAGTTTCTGTCGCAGTAATTCGGTGGTTACTCTTAACATAAATGGAATATATACGCTATTGGTAGCGTATATATTCTAGTTGTAGGCAAGTTTAAAAACCGACAAAACTCCCCGAACATTCGCCAATAGAATACGACTATGATGAAATATGCTTCTATAATTTTGTTCTTATTTATATTAATATCATGTGCGACCCAGAAGCCTACGGGAGGCGCTACAGACTATTGGGCAATAGCACCAGACCTAACTAAGGTGACTTACGAAGGAGGAAATGGAAAATCCATCGACAGTGCTATCGTCATTAAGAATGCAGAAAATACCCGTAATGGCATCGCATCGGAATATGTATTCATTGCAAAAATTCATGGCGAAAAATTTAAAGACTGGAAACCTATTGGACACGCGACGAATACCGTAAACGGCCGACCAATCGACATGATTAAAATTCTGTTAATTAGTAAAGACGAAACGTTGTCTTACTATTTCGACATCACGGACTTTTACAGAAAACTTTAGTACAATAAAAAACCTGCCTACAACATAGGGTTTAAATTATGCCCGGGCGAGGTGAATCTCGTTCCTTTTCTTCTTTTTATTAACATTAGTGCTGGGTGACAGGTGACCGCCTTTTAATCGGGCACAACTTAAACCCTTAACCGTTAGCGGTCATGCTATGACGACAGTGCAACTTTCAACTGACTGCAAGAATACGGACAGACAAAATGATTGACTATATAAAAGAAAATATAAGTTGGCTTAAAGACTTCTTTACTCTTGTGTTTGTCGGGACAGGAACAGTTGTTGCAATCCTGACTTATAGGCGAGCAAGGGCTACCATACTTCAACCTATAAGGACAGAGGTAATTAAAAAACAATCTGAACTTTTATCAAAACTGTTACAAACTTTAAGCGACAATAATCAATCATTTGAAGTAGGACTTGACTATGTGAACCTTGTTCAAATAAATGTCATGCTGACCTTGAGGGATTATGGATTTGTTTTTAACGAGCATAAAGAACTTTTTGAGAAAATAAAAGACAGTGTTGTTGGTTGGATACCTTGCGGGAGAAAGAATATTCTTAAAGATGTTGAAATCATTGGAGCTTTTACGGAACCGACTGAAAAGAAAAAAGAGAGTGAGTATGGAGTTGAGAAGTTCAACAACTTAAAGAAAGGTGAAATTGACATTGATAAAATCTACCTCACCAAGCGACATTCAGAATTTGTAAAAATGATTTCAGATTTCAAAGGCGACCCTTTCACGCCTACTTCTATCCAGCAGACAATGACTGAATTACTTAACGACATAAATAATAACCTTGCAATGGTATTAAAGGGCGAGTTGGAGGTTTTTATGATTGACTTTAGCAAAGTGTATTTTGAAAGAGGTAATGCTCCACATTTTCACCCTGTTGGTGTTTACAATAGCTACAACCATAGTCGTGTTCATCACAGACAAACTCTTGACAAGCTGAAAAATGAAATCAGAAAATATTTAAGAATTGACGAGGGATGGTAAAAGAGCAAATAGCTAAGTGCAATTGCTTCAGACAGACAAAAGCACGAACCGCTAACACGGGTTTTGCGTCAGGCGGGGTGACGTGCAAACTTGGTGCGTTGCGCTTCTATTCAAGTTCAGTGCTGGTTGAAAGTTTTGTCCTCCGAAACCCGCCCGAACGCAAAGCCCGAAACCGTTAGCGATCATCCTTACATATCTACCTATGAAAATTATTTTAGCTGGAAAAGTACTTTGGAGTTACGACTACGAAGTTCTAAAAAGGACCACTCTTAGTGACATTAGTGCCCATTTCTCGGGTATGAGTCCGTTTCATTGTCATTCAGGTGAAATTGCTTTAACAGAAGAAAAGATCCTTATAACAGGAGACGTGGATTTGGAAATTTCTTTAGGTAATTTAAACCAAATATATC
>DASVRX010000248.1:0-3652 GCA_036388375.1 Pedobacter sp.
CATAAGTTGTAGGATTTGTGCCATATGGATAATTATTCTCAGTTTCTTTTTTTACATTGTTTGCGTTTACGCCAATTCTTAAAGCCATGTTTTCAGAAATGAACTTCCTGAATTTAATTTGATTTAAAGAGTTGTTTAAGCTTAATTCACCCTTAAACGGGTTGACATTCAATTCTGTAGACCAGCTTTTGGCTTCCGCTTTTAAAGTTGTTCCGTCTGTAGCAGTGTCAGATGACTGCGCATAGGTAGAGAATGCGATGGCGATTGCCACCAATGTTAGTAGATGTTTTTTCATGTTGTGTAAAGTTTAGGCCGCGAAGATAGAAAAAACCTTGGTCTCTATCGCGGGGCCGCATAGAATAAAGACGCAGGGCTGATGCGTCTGGCCAAAGCATTGAGGTTCTTTGGTGCCTGAAAGGCGTTTAAAACCTAATTGGTTTTCGTATCTTCAACGCTATTCTATCTTGTTATGAATCGAAATCTAATGGCGGTGATGATTATCTCAACGATGTCTTCCTGCGCTTTCTCGCAAACAAAAATGGTTTATGAAGCAACCATTACTTTTACCAATGGCTCGCAAACTAAGGGATTGTTAAAACGAGCAGATGACACTGCAGTGGAGATTAAGGTTGCTGACAGCATTCGAACAATTAAGACAGAAAACATTATAAAGATTCAGGTATCCCATATAAGGGGTGCTCAAAGGGCAATATTGCAAGGTGTTGGTATTGGAGCAGTGGCTGGTGCAATTCTGCCTCATCTTGCATTTGATGATGAATTAACTCCGGGAGCGAAAAGTTTTGCGATGATTTTTACTGTGCCAGTGACTGCATTCTTCGCCGGGTTATATGCAAAAATTATATACAACATAAGATCGGGGCCTACCTTTCGGGATATTAATAAGCCCCAATCATACAGATCTCACAAGCCGGTACTTCAGGGTTATTCGTCTGACTTGGAATAGACCAATAAGTCGATTTAATTATCCCTTGCGATTAAAAGAACTTTCCTAATTCGCCGCCTAGTGATTTAGTGATACTGTCTGGCGTGATGCTGTTATCATCAGGATCGTTTACCTTATTGCCGAATTTTGCTAGTAGTCCCGGAAGGGCCGCAGCAATTGCACCCGTGGCTGCAGCTGGTAAACCAAGTTTACTTCCCAATGCTCCTACCAATCCCCCTTCAATAGCATGCGTAAGCGTTCCTCCTGATTGCATGCCGCTTCCCAGTTGAGCCAGTAATCCACCTATACCATCTGTAGTGGCTTGCTTCTTGATTCCCTGGTCAATTTGTGTTGCAACTTCACGATGTACCTGCTCCTTTTTCTCACCAGATATCTGACTTTCTACATTTTGGTTATTTCCAAGCTGATCTTTAACAAGATCCAGAATTTGATCGAACATAATTTAAATTATTAGGTAAATAAAAACGCTTAATAGCGTTTCATTCATTTCCAAAATCGTTCCAATCATCGCCCTGCAAAAAATCAATTTAAACAAGTTGGCTCAAAACTATGTTTGAATAATAAACATTTTTACTATGAACAGCTTGATTAAAACAATTTCCACTTTTTGCATCGTGTGTTTAATGATAACCTCCTGCGGAAAAAGTCATCAAAAACAACTTGCTAAAACATGGCAGATAACAAACATCGAAACGGCGACCGCTATTCCTGATTCAGTAAAAAATCAAATAATCGCTGGCTCTCAAATGGCTTTTACCGACGATGGAAAGTACACAGCATCAGGTGGTATTGGCGCAGATCAAGGTACATATACGCTTGATAAAGAAGGTAAAAATTTATCAACCATATCCCAGGCCGGCAAAAGCAATTCAGTTTATGTAATTGAAAAATTGTCTGATAATGAATTGGTACTTAATAATAATGGAAACACGGTAACATGTGCCGCTAAAAATTAACAGAATGGGATTATTTGATCAGGTAAATAAAGCTGTTGTAGACCAGCAGCAAGTAAACAATTATACCGCGATACTCCAGAATGCAGGTATAAGTGTACAGAATTTGAAGGCTGTAAACGCGAATGGCCAATTAACAATTTCCGGTACAGTGCAGGATTCGCAAACGGCGGAGAAGGCTGTAGCGGCTCTAAAAACGCAGTCCGGTGTGCATTCTGTTGTAAATCTTTTAGAAATGGAAGACCTCACGGCACAGAATATTAAGATGAAAGTTGCTACCAACGAATCAAACCTGAATATTAGACAGGGTCCGGGTACGGATTACGATATTGTTGGTAAGGCCGCTCACCATTCAACTGTTCAGCTGATAAAACGTATGTATAACGACTGGTATTACATTAAGACTGATACGGGTATTGAAGGTTTCTGCTCTAAAAACTATTTGGAAGAATTATAATCTCTAAGCACGGCTAAGTGTCTTGCTTTCACTTCTATTTTTTATGTAAAATGTCTTGTCGCCTATGGTTCTAATATTACTCGCATTTTTATTAGCCGATTTCTTGTCGGTATTTTTAATAGGACTTGATATTTATTTATTCAGAGAATGGTATTTATACCGTAACACGTTTAACGATTCCTATGCAAGCAATTGTTTATATGGAGCAATTGCTATTTTGATACACTTTTTTGCAGCGCGGTTCCTGATAAGGATATTATTGAGTAAGGATCGGGCTTTCGAAGAAGAACCTGCGTTGGAGAGAAGCAGCTATCGCGAATCCTTAACCAGATCTGACGGATCTAAAATAAATATTGAACATTATGGTAAAAGGGGGAATAAGTGTATTGTTCTAATCCATGGATGGAACTCAAACAGCATGCAATGGTTTTACCAGAAACTGTATTTCGCTCATAGATATCATCTTATTGCAATTGACCTTCCGGGATTACGCAAGTCAAAAAGTCCTTCCAATAAAGATTTTTCTTTAGATAATCTGGCTTCAGTTCTTAACGATGTACTTGAAAAAACGAAACCAGCTAGCCCGGTTTTATGGGGACATAGCATTGGCGGAATGACGATATTAACTTTTTGTAAAATTTACAAAGAAAAGCTTTCAGGTATTAAGGGGATTATTTTGCAGCACACCACTTATACAAATCCCCTTAAAACTATGCTATTTGGCGACTTTTTACTTAAGATTCAGGATCGCATTTTAAGACCAATGTGCAAGCTGATGATTATATTTTCTCCACTGTTATGGGTATGCCGCTGGCTTAGTTACGCTAACGGAAATATGTTGCTGATGACTCGGTTCATGGTTTTTTCGGGTCATCAGACTGGAAAACAATTAGATTTCATAAGCTTGCTTGCAGCTATGGCACCTCCTGATGTTACAGCGCGAGGAGTTTTAGGGATGTTTGAGTATGAGGCATCTGACATCCTCCATCAAATCACCGTTCCTACTTTGGTAATTGCAGCTAAATGCGACCGTTTAACCAAGGCTGAAGCAAGTCAAACAATTCATAATAAAATACCGGGCTCGAAACTTATTACCCTAGCTGCTGCCGGACATATGGGTGTTATTGAACAGCATGAAGAAGTAAATAATGCTGTAAGAGATTTTTTGAGATCTTAGAAAATCAACTGTACCCGCTTAATTCAATCAGTAAATCCCTTGCTCGCTTCAAGCTTTCTATTATACAGACGGATCATTCGAAACGATTAGTTGTTTTGAGA
>DASVRX010000249.1:0-3707 GCA_036388375.1 Pedobacter sp.
TGCCGATTTCTTTGTTTCGCTGTTCTGCTGCATACGCAGACAAACCAAATAAACCAAGACACGCAATACTAATAGCCAGGGTGGTAAAGAGTAGAAATATTTGCCCCATACGTTGTTCAGTACGATAAACCGCTTCGAAATCAGCATCCATAAATGAGTAATGGAAATTCCCGGCAGGTGCTAATGCTTTCCATCTATTCTCTAATTGGGCCAATAGAGGCGATAAGTTGTTTCCCTGCACCCTTATGGCGATGCGTCCGTTATCAGCAGCCAGTGACAGCACTACCGGGGTAACATTTTCTCGCAAGGATGAAAAATTGAAATCTTTTACTACACCGATTATGGTATAGGGTTTTGAACCATCAGTTCGGTATAGAGTTCTATTTAGCGGGTCTTCAAATCCTAAAAATTCGGCTGCTGTTTCATTGATAATTAATGCGTTTGAATCAGTAGGCAAATCCCTTGAGAAATTTCGCCCTTTAACTATTTTCATTCCAAGGGTTTGAACATAGTCTTCGTCTACACGCCAGTTTTGCGGAAAGATGGACTTTTTGGGGTCATTAGTAGCCTCCTTGCAAAAAACAGAAGTACTACGACTTCCTGGGGTAGGTAGGAATCCTGTTAACGTAACATTAATGACGCCTGGCAATTGCTTAATCTCTTCTTTAAAAGCTTGGGCATTGCCTAATTCGAAAGCGTTATTGAGCACTACAACCTGATTACGGTTGAACCCTACATCCCGTGTTTGTATATATTTGAGTTGGTAATAAATCACAAGGGTGCTGATGATCAAGAAAATAGAAATCGAAAACTGGAAAACGATAAGAAAACTGCGAAGCCCGCTGTCTTTGAAACCAGTTTGAATCTTACCTTTCAGTACGTTAACCGGTTTAAACGACGATAAAAAGAATGCTGGGTATAATCCCGCGATTAGGCCAATAAATAAAATGCCGGAAAGAAGTATTGGTATTAATCGGGTAATGAAATCCGTATCCAGTAAGATGTTTTTGCCTGCTAGTTGGTTGAAGGAAGGCAACATAATGAATACAATAATTAATGCTATAGCAGTGGCTGCAAAGGTTACTACAACGGATTCCACTAAAAATTGAACAATTAAGTTTTTTCGTGAAGAACCTACCACTTTACGAACTCCCACTTCGCGTGCTCTGTTGGAGGAGCGAGCTGTAGACAGATTGACGAAGTTTACACAAGCGATTAGCAAGATAAACAAGGCAATTACCGTAAAAATATAAACGTATTGCACCGTGCCATTTACGCCAAGCTCACCGGTCATATTTGAGTGAAGGTGTATATCAGTTAAAGGCATCAGGTTTAACCGAAAATAGCTGCCTTTTTTTTCGAAATCATCTATGTTGCTCCCAACAGCTTTTTTCATCTGTGCACTGCTGTATTTCTTCAACAGTGCAGGGAACTGGGCTTCAAGATTTTTATGATTGGCGCCTTTCCGCATCAATACATAGGTATTGTAATCACTTCTTAGCCATTCATCAGCGCGACTGTCTGGCCAGGATACCATTGCCATTAAGAAATCTGCCTTGAAATGCGATTGCTTTGGCAAATCCTTCATCACGCCTGTAATCTTTAAGGCAGGATAATTAGGCACACTTAGTAGTTGCCCAACTACGTCTGTCTTATTAAAATATTTCTTCGCGGCGGATTCCGATAGAACCACCGTATTTGGTTCCTTTAATACTGATGCCTGGTCGCCATGGATAAGTGGCAATGTAAATACATCAAAAACCGATGGATCAGCAAATAACGCATTGTCCTCTATCAAATATTGATTTCCTTTTTTTACAGATATCGACGCCATTTTCAACCTCGCCACATTCTCAACATCCGGAAAATCCCGTTTTAAGGTTTGGGCAAGTGGAGGCATTGCAACCGCGTACTGGACTTTATTATCGCCAAGTTTAAGGTCTTCATTCACCCGGTATATTCGGTCAGCATTTACGTGAAAACGGTCATAACTCATTTCGTCAATCACATAAAATACAATCAGCATACACGCCGCCAACCCAAGCGAAAACCCGCAAATGTTAATGGCTGTAAAGCCTTTGCTTTTGATTAGGCTTCGCCAGGCGGTTTTGAAGTAGTTTTTAAACATTTTAAGATATTGAATGAATTTTCGGCCGCTATCCGATCTGTTGAAAAGTTCTGGCAAGCGTTTTTGCTTGCCAGGTTCTCATCCGGTAACCACCCGTACTTACACCATCAAATTTTCCATTACCACTTGTCCATCAAGTAGTCTTATTATTCTATGACTATAGCGTGCATCATGCTCACTGTGCGTTACCATGATTATCGTAGTTCCCTGCTCATTTAGTTCAGTAAGCAATTGCATCACCTCGTTACCATTCGTCGAATCCAGGTTACCGGTGGGCTCATCCGCTAATATCAGTTTTGGGTTATTAACCACTGCTCTGGCTACAGCAACTCGCTGTTGTTGTCCACCAGAGAGTTGTTGCGGGAAGTGATTGCGGCGGTGCATGATTTGCATTTTTTCGAGTACTGCTTCGACCTTTACTTTACGTTCGGAGGTTTTCATATTGAGGTAAATCAGCGGAAGCTCTACGTTCTCAAAAACGGTTAGCTCATCAATCAGATTAAAGCTTTGAAACACAAATCCGATGTTTCTTTTGCGGAGTTCGGCACGTTTACGTTCGTTGTATTTCGCTATTTCGGTTCCGTTAAACAGGAAGCTGCCAGCGTCCGGATCGTCCAGTAATCCAAGAATGTTTAGCAAGGTAGATTTCCCGCATCCGGACGGGCCCATAATAGCCACAAACTCGCCTTGTTTTACTTCAAATGAGAGTTTGTTCAGGGCTACGGTTTCAATGTCTTCGGTGCGATATACTTTTTCGAGGTCGGTTATTTTTATCATTTTTTTGGGGTTAGGAGGAGTGAGGTATGAGGTATCAGCCTGATAGCCTAACCGCTCACCTTTCTTTGTTTACACTTACTAATCGTTTTTTTATAATTAATTTTATGTTTGAATGTGAGATATCCATTCGCCTGATAACTCATACCTTATTTCACCTTTTCTGCATCAACCACTCGCCTTATGCGTAATTTTCACGACCTTCTTATCTGGCAAAAAAGCCATCAACTCACATTAAATATTTACAAAATCACCCAGTCTTTTCCTAAAGAGGAGATTTATGGGCTGATATCACAAATGCGACGTTCTAGTTCATCTATTCCTACTAACATCGCTGAAGGTTGCGGTCGGAACAGTAATCCAGAGATGAAGCGTTTTTTAATCTACTCTGCTGGCTCAAGTTCTGAACTAGAATACCAATTGATTCTGTCTAAAGACTTAAGTTATATTTCTGAACCAACTTACAATGAACTCTGCGGCTCTGTCGTCGAGATCCGTAAAATGATTCATTCGTTTATTCAAAGTTTAGGGAGGGGGAAGTGAGGTTTGATCTGTCAGGTATGAGGTTGAACATACTCCAAGCCTGATACCTCCCTTCCTCACACCTCACTCTCCCTTCAACACCAACTCCTGCATATCTCCATAGTTCTCGTAACTCGACGTCACCACCTTATCTCCTGGTTTCAATCCTTGTAAAATCTCATAATAATCCGGGTTTTGACGCCCTAATTGAATATCAACTTTATAAGCCACCGTTCCTGCTTCATTCAATTTATAGATCCAATTACCGCCAGTTTGCTGATAA
>DASVRX010000250.1:0-4052 GCA_036388375.1 Pedobacter sp.
CAGGTTATTGATTCCGTTACTGGAAGCGCGGTTTCGTTCGAGGTAATAACTGAGCATTTAGGGCGGATAAAAGAAAAATACTCAGAAGGTAATTACGCCATTGAATTAATTGAGCTCAACGGAGGGTATCAGTTTTTAACCAAAAAAGATTTCTACCCGGTAATTAGTCAATTACAAATTCAACGCTCAAAAAAGAAGTTAAGTCAGGCAGCACTCGAAACCCTGGCTATCATCGCCTATAGGCAACCGATCACGAAGCTTGAAATAGAACAAATACGTGGAGTGAACTGCGACTATACCATTCAAAAACTTTTGGATAAAGAGCTTATAGTGATTTCCGGTAAAGCAGAATCAGTCGGAAAACCTTTATTATATAACACCAGTTCGCTTTTTATGGACTATTTCGGCATTAAAGACAGCGCCGAATTACCGCAATTAAATGATGTTCAGTCCAGTACGAATGAGATTGGCGAAAAACAAGATTAATTTTAATTGAAAGGAAATTTTACGATACTTTTGAAAATCTTATTATTTTTATAGTACGCAACAATTACTCAAAAGATGAAAACGCCAAAGAAAAAGTTTGATACTGACAGCGCTAAAAATTCAGATGATCCAATTGCGGATAAGCGTCCGCTAGATGATGATGAAGATGATTTTGACACTTCCTTAGACGACCTGAGTGGTTTTGAAGATCTTGGTTCGCTGGACGATGACGATGACGATTTTTAAGAAATAACATTATTCTTTACATGCAGAGCATTCAGCCAACTGAATGCTTTTTTTATATCATAACCTTTCTATGGTGATTTCAGAAGTAAAAGATAAAGCCGCGATTAAAGAATTTTTAAACCTTGCAAGAGAAATTTACAAGGATGATCCTGCCTGGGTATGCCCCCTGGATACGGATATAGAAAAAGTGTTCGATCCAAAGCAGAACAATTTCCATCAACATGGAAGTATAACCCGATGGATTGCTAAAGATAACGACGGAAAAGCTATTGGCCGAATCGCTGCTTTTGTAAATGAGAAAAAGGCTCATACCTTTCCTCAGCCAACTGGAGGAGTAGGCTTTTTTGAATGTATTAACGACGTATCTGTTGCTTCTGCGTTATTTGACACTGCCCAGCAATGGCTTAAAACACAGGGTATGGAGGCAATGGACGGACCCATTAACTTTGGAGAGAATGATACTTTCTGGGGCCTGCTTATAGAAGGGTTCACACATCCCTCTTATGGAATGAACTATAATCCTCCCTATTATAAACAATTATTTGAATTATATGGATTTACTCCCCTTTATGAGCAAATTACAAATCACCTCGAGGTAAACAAGCCTTTCCCCGAGCGTTTTACCAAAATAGCAGAGTGGGTATCAAAAAAGCCGGGATATAGCTTTAAGCATTTGGAAGGAAAGAACATCGACAAGTATGCCGGTGATTTTATGGAGATCTACAATGATGCATGGAGCGACTTTCCTAACTTCGTTCCTATCGATAAAGCCACCATCCTTGAAAGCTTTAAAAAAATGAAGGCTATTATGGACGAGAAACTAATTTGGTTCTCCTACATTAACGATGAACCTGCATCATTTATCGTAATCCTTCCGGATGCCAATCAAATCATCAAGCCGTTAAAAGGAAGGTTGGGATTGATTGAAAAACTTCAGTTTCTCTACTACAAATGGAAAGGTGTTTCAAGAATGCGTGCAGTAGTAATGGGAACTAAGAAAGCTTATCAAAAGCACGGACTGGAATCGGCGATGTTTATTAAACTTAAAGAATATGTATTGCCATTGAATCAATACCAGGAGCTTGAGTTATCCTGGGTAGGTGACTTCAACGATAAAATGCTGGCTATACACGAGGCGACGGGGGCAACCTTCGGAAAAAGGCACGTGACCATGCGGAAGCTGTTTAAATAAAAAATGCCCCCAAATTTAGACACTTTGGGGGCACTTCATTTAAGAGCCTTTTTTAGGCCATTACTTTCGAACGTCTCAGTTCTTCGAACAGATTAATTATTTTTTTCTGCAGATCAATCACTTCAGTTTCGCGTTCTTGTAACTTCTTGGTCATCGTTTCCAATTCAGAAATATACTTCTCCTGCTGTTCAGTATCGTTGTATGTAAGCAACTGCACAACCGTCATATCGAATAATTTTGAAATCTGTTCTAATCTCGACAAGTTAATGTCTGTAATTCCAGTCTCAATTTTGGAGAAAGCCGGAATTGATATATCTAATCTTTTCGCCACATCCTCCTGGCTCCAACCTTTTTGGTGCCTCAAAAGTCTAATCTTTTTACCTAATGTTTTCATTTACCCTTCAAGTTTAAGTCCCTATGACGCCAAAGCTTTATCAGCAAGTATATTTAGATTAATACCTCCGAAATCACCCGAACTCATAAGAAGCAAGTTTTTACTCTTATAATTAATATAACTCAAAAATTCGACCAATATTTCTGAATTGTTGAAAAAAATTAACTTATCGTTATCAAATGCCTCTTTAACTTGGTTTTCGTCATACGGCACCATATTCTTCTGTTCAAAAGTGCGTCTGTTAATGAATACAACAGCTGTATCAGCATTATCCATACATCCGCGATATTCACTTAAAAATTCCTTGTTTAAACTGCTAAAAGTGTGTAATTCCATTACCGCTACCAATTCCCGTTCGGGAAACTGTTGCTTTACGGCTCCTATAGTGGCCTTCAATTTCGAAGGTGAATGGGCAAAATCCTTGAACACCGATGTAACGTTATTTTTACCCAGCAACTCCAGCCTTTTTGCTGCTCCTTTAAAAGAACTTATAGCACTATAAAAATCTACACTACTTATATCCAGCAACTTACAAACATTATGGGCTGCTTCGAGGTTTTGAAGATTATGATCTCCGAAGATCTGCAAAGGAAAGGTCTTTTCATTAACACGCAGATAAGTGACTCCATTTTCGGAAAAATTATCTACAGGCTGGTACGGAATTCTGGTCAGTGAATCATTTGATTTTTCCACCAGATCTTTCACTACGCTGTCAGATACATTGTAAATAATGGTGCCTTCCGGCACAATCGTTTTAAGAAAAATTTTAAACTGTTTTATGTAATTATCAAAGGTGGGGAAAACATTAATGTGATCCCATGCAATGCCGCTGATAACTCCAATATTAGCGTGATATAAATGAAACTTCGGTCTTCTGTCTATTGGAGAGGCTAAATACTCATCACCCTCTATAATCATGATAGGGGCGTCTGAGAATTTCACCATCGTGTCAAACCCTTCCAGCTGTGCTCCAACGAGATAATCGAAATCTCTATGACACACATTTAAGACATGCAGGATCATAGACGTGATTGTGGTTTTGCCGTGGCTGCCGCCAATCACTACTCTTACCTTATCTTTTGATTGCTCATAAACATATTCAGGATATGAATAGATTTTCAATCCCAAATCCTGTGCACGAAGCAGTTCGGGATTATCTTCACGGGCATGCATCCCAAGAATAACAGCCTCAATATCATCAGTAATATTTTCGGGATACCATCCCATTTTTGCGGGCAGTATATTATGGTTGGCTAAGCGAGTTTTTGATGGTTCATAAATTGCATCGTCAGAGCCTGTAATTGTATGTCCTTTCAGAGATAGTGCTATTGCCATATTATGCATAGCACTGCCTCCAATGGCAATTAAATGTAAACGCATTAAATTTAATTAGTAATAAAATCTTGTCAAAGTTAACAAGATAAGAATAAAAGGAAGTTGGTTTAAGTTTGTTTTAAAAATTTTACCGCACACCAGTTGTCGAGTATCTTATGCTTAACATAGGATAAGTTTAAAGTGCTGGCTGTCTCAGATAAAATTGTCAGATCTTCCTGGAAAAATCCACTTAAGTATAATTCTCCTCCCCCGGTAAGACACTCATGATATCTATCTATCTGATCGAGGAGAATGTTTCTGTTGATATTGGCAAGAATAGCGTTGTACTGTTTATTGGGAATTACTTCTTTAGACCCGCAAAGCACATTGTTAAAGAGGGTATTATTTAGTCTGGAATTC
>DASVRX010000251.1:0-7139 GCA_036388375.1 Pedobacter sp.
CCGCTCGCTGAAAAACGGTGCAACAGGCGACATCAGCTTGGCTACAGTAATTAAGCAGGTATAAAGCGTTTGATACGCCGAAATTTTATCTTCAGTGTATTCGCCTTTCCAGAAACGCCTGCGGCATAAACGAACGTACCAGTTACTTAAATGCTCATCAACAAACTCCTGAATTGCCCGGGCGGCACGTGTAGGTTCAAAGTCTGAGTAATAGGTATCGACTTCTTTGCTTAAGGTATTGAGTAGAGAAATGATCCAGCGGTCTATTTCAGGGCGTTGTTCTAATTCAATCTCTTGCTCTGTATATTTAAAACTATCGATGTTAGCATATAAAGCAAAGAATGCATAGGTGTTATAAAGCGTACCGAAAAACTTTCTGCGTACCTCATCTAAACCTTCCAGATTAAATTTCAAATTGTCCCAGGGCGAAGCATTGCTAATCATATACCAACGTGTGGCATCGGCGCTGTACTTTTCAATCGTTTCGAACGGATCGACGGCATTGCCTAATCGCTTAGACATTTTATTACCATTCTTATCCAGAACCAAACCGTTCGAAACAACGTTTTTAAACGCCACCGAATCATTCAGCATTACTGCAATTGCATGAAGTGTAAAGAACCATCCACGCGTTTGATCCACGCCTTCTGCAATGAAATCGGCAGGGTAAGCAGACTGGAACTTATCTTTGTTTTCGAATGGAAAATGCCATTGCGCATACGGCATAGCACCAGAATCAAACCAAACGTCAATTAGATCCGGCTCACGGAACATCTTTTTACCGCTTTGAGCTACCAATATAATATCATCCACATACGGGCGATGTAAATCAAATGAGGAGTTTGTAAAGGATTCAATAATTGTTTGCTGTTTCGACTTTTCTTCTTCCGAAAGAACACCTGTATTTATGCCTTCTTCGATCTTTGCTTTTAACTCTTCGATTGAGCCGATGCAAATTTCTTCCGCTCCATCTTCAGTTCTCCAGATCGGTAATGGCGTACCCCAATAGCGGGAACGAGAGAGGTTCCAGTCAACAAGGTTTTCAAGCCAGTTTCCAAAGCGACCAGTGCCTGTAGCTTCGGGTTTCCAGTTAATGGTTTTATTGAGTTCTACCAGGCGCTCTTTTACGGCAGTAGTTTTGATGAACCAACTATCTAACGGGTAATATAAAACCGGTTTATCTGTTCGCCAGCAATGCGGGTAGCTGTGCTCGTATTTCTTTACATCAAATGCCTTATTATCTTCTTTTAGTTTTATGGCAATCAGAACGTCGGTCGACTTAAAATCGCCAGAGTTGAGCTCTTCATCAGAGTAAAACTCTTCTTTTACATACCTGCCCGCAAAGTCAGTTACCTCGTCTACAAATTTCGCCTGGCGGTTAACTAAAGGTTGTAGCTTGCCATTATTATCGGTCACCATCACAGCCGGAATACCGTTTTCCCTGGCTGCTCTAAAGTCATCTGCACCAAACGTCGGGGCAATGTGGACTACGCCTGTACCATCTTCGGTAGTAATAAAATCACCAGGAATAACTCTGAAACCATTTGCCTGCAAATCCTCATTATTTACGTAAGGAAGCAATTGCTCATAACGAAGTCCTACCAGATCTGCGCCTGAAAATTCTGAGGCAATCTCCCAAGGTATTAATTTATCACCGCCTTTATAATCCTGAAAAGCCAGATCTTTTGCTTCCGCTTTGAAGTATTTAGCAACTAAATCTTTTGCTAAAACCACACTTACAGGAGCAAATGTATATTGGTTAAATGTTCTGATTTTGACGTAAGTGATATTTTTACCTACCGCCAAAGCACTGTTCGACGGCAAAGTCCATGGAGTGGTTGTCCAGGCCAGAATAGCAGTATCTTCGCCATCATTTTCAAATAACATCGAAATCAAAGGATGTACCTGATCTGGTTTTGCCCGAAACTGAGCTACAATTGAAGTATCCTTAATATCCCGATAGGTGCCTGGCTGATTTAACTCGTGCGAACTTAAACCTGTACCTGCAGCGGGTGAAAATGGCTGAATGGTATATCCTTTATATAAATATCCCTTTTTATAAAACTCTTTTAATATCCACCAAAGTGTTTCAATGTAGTTGTTTTCATAAGTGATGTATGGATTCTCCAGATCCACCCAATAACCCATTTTTTCGGTAAGGTCATTCCAAACATCAGTATATCTCATCACCTCTTTACGGCAGGCGGCGTTGTACTCGTCTACAGAAATCTTCTTTCCAATATCTTCCTTCGTGATGCCGAGCGTCTTTTCAACGGCAAGTTCAATTGGCAAACCGTGAGTATCCCAACCGCCCTTGCGTTCTACACGATAACCTTTAAGCGTTTTGTACCTGCAAAAAATATCCTTAATACTCCTTGCCATAACATGGTGAATGCCAGGCATTCCGTTTGCAGATGGCGGGCCTTCATAAAATGTAAATGGCTTTGAAGCAGGCCGGTTAGCAATACTTTTTTCGAAAATATTATTCGACTTCCAGTATTTTAAAACGGTTTTTCCTGTCTCAGATAAGTTAAGTTGTTTATATTCTTTGTACATCTCTCTTGTCGCTCCAAAATAAGGATGCAAAGGTAGGAAATTAGGCTTGAATCTTTCTTAATCCTTAAGCCAAGTAGCGAACTTAAAACTCCACTTTTAGATTATTCAGCACATTTAACCCTAGTTTTAATAATTTTCTTACCTTGATACTTTAAACGGCCAAAATTAAGTTGGCCTGATTTTAGCACTATCTAACTAGTTTTGAATTAAATTACTTTTATGAAAAATAGATTTGTAAGAAAGGGAGTGATATCGTTTGTTATAGGTATTGCTCTGAATATATTAGGATATTTCTTAAAAGATAGGGGATCTGACCTTTACGGCTGGGCCATGATAGTGGGCACAGTACTTTTTGGGATAGGCTTTTTACTGATTTTTTACAGCATAGTACGTAAAGTAGAATATAAAGGCATTAAAGAAGAACGAGAAGTTCAGATAAAGTAGCCGGCAACAGCTCTTCTACTTATTGGTCTTTTTATTTATTCTCTTTTCAAGCGAAAGCAATAAAGCAGGCAGCAATGTTAAGTTTGAGATTAATGCCAGCATTAATGTAATAGAAAGCAGCATTCCTAAAGATACAGTACCCCCGAATGTAGAGGCGACAAAAATTCCGAATCCAAAGAATAAGATCAGCGCTACATAAATCATACTAACACCGGTTTCTTTTAAGGTGTCGGCTACAATTTGTGATATACTTAACTTCGTCGACTCTAATTCTTGCCTGTAGCGGGTTAAAAAGTATATTGTTTGATCGGAGGCGATTCCCAAAGCAATACTGAATATAAGAATGGTGGAGGGCTTTAATGGTATTCCAAAAAAACCCATAATTCCGGCTGTTATAATTAAAGGAATAAGATTAGGAACGATCGAAATTAAAATCATTTTTATACCCCTGAATAAAATCCACATAATTATAGCGATCAAGGCTATTGCAAGGATTAAGCTTTCGCGAAGGTTAGCTAAGAGATAATTGGTTCCTTTTACAAAAATCACACTGGAGCCAGTTAAATCGACATTATACCTCTCCGGGTTAAAAATTGAATCAACTCTAGGCTGAATTTCTTTTAAAAGTTCGTTTACCCGGTATGAACCAACATCAGCCATTTGAAAACTTACCCGTGCAATTTGCCTGTTAGAATCAACAAAACTTTTAAGCATATTCTCATTGCCGCCCGAGTTGGCAGCATAACTTAAAATGAAATTCATTTCCATTTCACTTGGTACACGGTAAAAATCCTTGTTGCCGCCGTAAAATCCTTGCGATGAAAATTTCAGCACCTCAATTAATGAAACCGCTCTCGAAAATTCAGGATAAGCAGAAATCATATTCTGCAATTTCTCCATTTTTTTGATGGTTGCCATTTTCATAATACCATTTTTCCGTTTGGTATCAATACTTACTTCAAGCGGCAGTATCCCTTCAAAATTCTTTTCGAAAAAGCCCATATCGGTGTACACCGGATCGTTATGAGGAAGATCATCTACCACATAGCCGTTAATGTCTATGCGAGTTATTCCCCAAAGCGAGATAAGTACAAGCAGGATAGACACTATGTAAATTGCTCTACGCTTAGTTTGAGCTAAAAAGACAAATGTGTTTAGTATGGCTGTAATAAATGGCCGGTTTAAATGGTTGGTGTGCTTGGTATGGGGATCAGGTAAATAGCTGAATAATATCGGGATCAGACATAGGCTCATTAACCATGTAAGCATTACACCAATTGCCGCAACAATCCCGAACTGCATCAGAAGTTGACTTTCGGTGAAATATAAAACTCCGAAACCGATCGAGGTGGTAAGATTTGCTATAAAAGTTGTGATTGAAATTTTGTGAATTACAATCCTTAAGGCCTGCATTTTGTTGCCATGACCGTTGAATTCGCTGTGATATTTATTGAGTAATAGTATACTATTCGGAATACCAATTACCACGACTAAAGGCGGGATCAAACCTGTGAGCAAAGTTAATTCGTATCCAAACATCACTAAAATAGCTAGGCTCCACACCACACCTGCAACAACAACTAATACGGGAAATAAAACCGCAGAAAAAGAGCGGAAGAAAAAAAGCAATATTAATGCTGCAACTAATAACGATAAAACTATAAATAGCGCGAATTCCTCGGAAACCTTTTTACTGACAATTGTCCGGATGTAAGGTAATCCGGAGTAATGTATGTCAACCTCGTGCTCGTTCTCAAATGACTTAGCTTTTTCCAGTATCGAATTGATCACACCAATCCGGTTTTTGGAGTTTAACACATTTGCGTTAAACGTTATTGCCATAAGTGAGGCTTCGTTTTTAGAGTTAAAGATCAATCCCTCATAAAATGCTAATTGATAAATATTCGTTTTCAAGCTATCCATGTCGGAGCCAGAAAAAGAGTTCTTTTGTGCAAGGGGCTGAAGAATAAACTTCTGATTTAATGTGTCTTTTTCTAACGCAAATAAGCTGGCTGTTGAGAGTACTTGTTTTACACCCTTTAGCTTTTTAATTTCAGAGTCAAGCTTTTTCCAGGCATTGAATGTATTCGCTTGCCAAAGCTTCGATGATTGCACACCAAGCACCATGACACTTCCGTCTTCACCAAAGTTCTTTTTGAACTGGTTATAGCGACTGTAAGCGGTATCGGTTGTAGGAAGAGCCTTGGCCCCAGCAAAAGACAAGCGCACCTGGCTGGCCTTATAAGCCATAAACAGTGTAACGATCAGGAATGCAATAAGGATAGGGAGCCGGTTAGATAATATGAACTTTGATAATTTCTCCCACATAATTAAAACCTAAGGCACTTACAGGCCGCAAAACTACAAAAATTACTTAATTTGCTTCCTATAATCATCCCGGCTAAAGGGTAGAATCAAATCTAAAATCGAAATGAGCAAAGCGTTATGATTAAGTTTTTTAAAGGTTTTACATACGCAGCAAAAGGCATTGTCTACGCTTTCTCAACCCAGATCAATTTTAAATTTCATACGTTTTCTGCCATTCTGGTGGTTGCGATGGGGATCTTTTTCAAGCTGAATTTAAACGAATGGCTGTGGGTATCGGCGGCAATAGGTTTGGTAATCACCGCAGAAATCTTTAATACCGCACTCGAAGTATTGGTGGATTTCGTTTCGCCCGGACATCATCCAAAAGCTGGCATTGTTAAAGATTTATCTTCTGCAGGCGTTTTGATTACAGCCATTTTAGCTGCAATCATCGGCCTGTGCATTTTTCTGCCAAAGCTTATTTTGTATGCTTCATAAAACCCGAGGAATTGTTTTAAAGACGACTCCTTATTCTGAAAACAGTGTGGTTGTACAGGTTTTCACGGAAAAGTTTGGCTTGCAATCTTACTTAATTAACGGCGTAAAAAAACCCAAAGCGAAAATCAGACTTAATATGCTGCAGCCTTTGCATCTGTTAGAAATGATTGTATATCATAAAGCTAACGGAAATCTTCAGCGAATTTCTGAATTGCGAAATCAGCCGGTACTGCAAAGTATCCCATACGATGTAATTAAAAGCTCGCTCGCCTTATTTATCAATGAAGTATTGTATAAGTCTTTGAAGATGCACTATGAAGATGAGGCCATGTTTAGTTTCATATTCAATTCGATTGAATTGCTGGATAAGAGTCAGGAAGGGATAGCTAATTTTCATTTATACTTCCTGATAAAGCTGACAAAGTACTTGGGCTTTTATCCCGACAGGACATTAGAACGAGATGCGAATTTCTTTGATCTCAAAGATGGCGTTTATGCACTTTCGCAGCCGCCGCATGTTTATATTCTGGATGAGAACCTTACGAAGGATTTTGCACTTCTAATCAACGCTAGTTTTGAAAATCTTCCGCAACTGACGATAACGCTTAAACACAGAAAAGATTTACTTAAAAAGATTTTGGATTATTACCGACTCCATATTGAGAGCTTCGGCGAAGTGAAATCACATCTTATACTCGAGGAAGTTTTAGGCTGATTTGCTTCTGTTGTTAGCCATTCTATTGATCACTTTTTCAAGCTCATTCAAATCAAAAGGTTTCTCCAGAAAGGTGTCTGCCCCGGCTTGTTTAGCAAGCGATTGAATATCATTATTAGCTGAAAAATAAATAACGGGAATATCTTTCAAATCTGCCTGGCTCTTTAATGTTTGAGTTGCTATTACACCGCCTGTATCGGGAATCCAGTTATCCATCAGGATTACATCCGGCTGAATACTTCTGACCGTGGTATCAATGTTATTGCAATGCTGAGATGTATGAACTTCCCAACCTTGCTCTTCTAGAATATAAGTGCAAATGGAAAGGATATCCACATCGTCGTCAAATATTAGTATACGTTTAGACATACAGATTAATCGTGTTATTAATTATAGAGAGCTAAACTGGTTAGATTTTTGGTAACGCTATAAATAATACTGCCCTTATTCTTTATCACACACTCTTCCTCGTAAACCGCTACAGATTATATTCATCACAGAATTCTATAACCTTACAGAACTTAAAATGTTTTGGTTTTTTTAAGATGGAAACCAAATCAATTAATCCACTCAAATTTCGTGTATGGCACGAGGGCTGCTGGAACTTTTATTCCGTCTG
>DASVRX010000252.1:0-5976 GCA_036388375.1 Pedobacter sp.
CCATTTTATTAATGGTTACTACCACATGAGGAATTGCTAAAAGCGAAGCCAGGATACTATGACGGCGAGTCTGCTCAATCACTCCCTGACGGGCATCCACTAAAATAATGATCAGATCGGAGTTGGACGCACCGGTAACCATGTTTCTGGTATACTGAGTGTGCCCCGGAGCATCGGCAATGATAAACTTCCGTTTATCTGTATTGAAGTATTTGTAAGCAACGTCAATAGTAATTCCCTGCTCACGCTCGGCACGTAAACCATCGGTAAAAAGCGCTAAGTCTATTTCTCCTTCAGATTTATTCTTGCTTTGTTTAAGAATGGTTTCTAACTGATCCACCTTTATAGAATCTGTATCATATAAAAGGCGGCCAATTAATGTGCTTTTTCCATCGTCAACACTACCAGCTGTTATAAATCGAAGTAAATCCATGTTTTATTTAGATATGAGATATGAGATGTTAGATTTGAGACTTGTGGCTTATCTTATCCCTCTCTCTTAATAATTTAGTTCTTGTGTGATAATAAATATGCGACATGCTTTTGTCTCACATCTCATATCTAACTTCTCACATCTTCCTTAAAAGTACCCGTTCTTTTTCCGGTCTTCCATAGCGGCTTCAGAAACTTGATCATCAATACGGGTTTCTCCCCGTTCGCTGATGTTCGTGAGGTTGATTTCCGCTATGATATCATCGATGCTAGATGCGGTTGATTCTACAGCTGCAGTACAGGTCATATCGCCTACCGTCCTGTAACGAACCCTTCTGTTTTCGATTACATCGCCTTCATCAATCCTGATAAAGGGAGAAACGGCAACCAGATATTCGCCATGAATCAACACTTCACGTTCATGGGTAAAATAAATCGACGGAAGCTCAATTCCTTCGCGCTTTATATAATTCCAAACATCAAGCTCAACCCAGTTACTTATCGGGAATACCCGAACGTTTTCGCCTTTTGCAATCTTTCCGTTATATAAATTCCAAAGTTCAGGCCTTTGTCTTTTAGGATCCCAGGCACCAAATTCATCTCTTACAGAAAAAATACGCTCTTTGGCTCTTGCTTTTTCTTCATCGCGTCGAGCTCCGCCAATACAGGCATCAAAGCCAAACTCTTCAATCGTATCTAACAACGTGTAAGATTGTAACGCATTTCTTGAAGCAAATTTTCCGGTTTGTTCTTTAAGCCCTTTTGCTTTGATTGTGTCGGCTACATTTCTAACAATAAGCTTGGCTCCGGTTCTTTCAACTACCTCATCGCGGTATTTGATTGCTTCCGGAAAATTATGACCGGTATCAATATGTACAAGCGGAAACGGAATTTTGCCTGGCTTGAAAGCCTTCAACGCTAGTTGAACCAGTGTTATAGAATCTTTACCTCCCGAAAATAAAAGAGCAGGACGCTCGAACTGACCGGCCACCTCACGCATAATGTGAATTGACTCTGCCTCCAGAAGGTCCAGGTAATCTAATTTGTATTGCGACATAGTTTATTCATTTAAGAATGGGCGTGTAAACCACACTCTTTACTTGCTTTATCTTCCCACCACCAACGGCCGGCACGAAAATCATCCCCGGGCATAATGGCTCTGGTACACGGTTGACAGCCTATGCTTACAAAGCCTTTGTCGTGTAATGTATTATATGGAATCCCGTTTGAGTTGATGAATGCTTTTACCTCGTCGGTTGTCCAGTGCAATAAAGGATGGAATTTGATAATGTTATTGGTTTCATCCCACTCTAAAATCGGCAAGTCATGCCTTTCAGGCGAATGTTCCGCTCTTAAGCCGGTTACCCAAAGTTCATTTCCGGATAAGGCACGCTGCAAGGGTTCAACTTTACGAATAAAGCAGCAACCTTTGCGGTTCTCAACAGATTCATAAAAAGAATTTGGACCTTTCTCTGTGACAAACTCTTGAAGTAATTGCTGATTAGGGTAATATGCTTCGATCTTCGCATTATACATTTCTGTAGTTCTGCTCCATACATAATACGTTTCGGTAAACAGCCGGCCGGTATCGAGTGTGAAAACCTTAATCGGGATATTATTAGAAAAGATAAAATGAGAAATAACCTGATCTTCCCAGCTGAAACTGCTTGAGAAAATAATTTTACCCGCAAATTCATTAGCAAGTAAGCTAAGTGCTTCCTGAGGTGGAAGATTCTTTACTTTCGCGGCTAATTCGGTAACTCTATCTTTCAGAATCTGTGTCATTTTATTCCCCTCTATGCCAAATGCATAGTCTATAGAAAAAGTAGGCAAAGATACGCAGATTTGATCTTTTTGCAATCATTAAATTCAAAATGAGATAGCGCACACTAAACTTAACTCCTAATCTAAATTTTCAACGTCTCAATGTAGATAGAAATCTATCTTTGCAATCAAATCAAAATCTATGTCAGTTGATGTTCGTGTTCGTTTTGCGCCAAGTCCTACCGGCGGTTTGCATTTAGGTGGAGTTAGAACGGCTCTTTTCAATTATCTATTTGCCCGCAAGCATGGGGGGAAGTTTGTTTTGCGGATCGAAGACACTGACCAGACACGTTATGTAGAAGGTGCGGAAGAATACATCATTGAATGTTTAAAATGGTGTGGCATTACGCCGGATGAAGGTCCGGGTTTCGGCGGTGAATATGGTTCTTATCGCCAAAGCGAAAGAAAAGCGATTTATAAGCAATATGCTGAGCAATTAGTCACTGACGGATATGCTTATTATGCGTTTGACACTCCTGAAGATCTGGAAAAAAAACGTGCGGACCTGGCCAACTTCCAATACGGGCAGGAGCATCGCGACGAAATGCGTAATTCACTTCGTCTTTCTAAAACTGATGTTGAAGAGCTGTTGAATAATGGAACTCCTTATGTAATACGCATCAAAGTCCCTAAAAATGAAACTGTTTCTTTTGATGATTTGATCCGCGAAGAAGTGACTTTTGATACTTCTTTAGTTGATGATAAAGTTTTGATTAAAGCAGATGGAATGCCCACCTATCATTTAGCTGTGGTTGTGGACGATTACCTGATGAAGATCACCCACGCTTTTAGAGGCGAAGAATGGTTGCCTTCGGCACCCGTACATATCTTACTTTGGAAGTATTTGGGATGGGAAGATGTAATGCCTAAATGGGCGCACTTACCTTTGATTTTGAAGCCCGACGGGCACGGAAAACTAAGTAAGCGCGATGGTGCCCGCTTAGGTTTCCCCGTTTATGCCATGAACTGGACAGATCCCAAAACCAATGAACTAACTCAGGGATTTCGCGAAATAGGATTTCTGCCCGAAGCATTTGTAAATCTGCTTGCCATGCTCGGCTGGAATGACGGAACCGATCAGGAGTTATTCTCACTAGATGAATTGGCCGAGAAATTTTCTCTTGAGCGGGTGAATAAGTCTGGTGCCAAATTCGACTTTGAAAAGGCAAAGTGGTATAACGCAGAGTGGATTAAAAAGCTTGACGCTTATGATTTGACGCTGAAAGTAATAGAAGTATTAAGATCTGAAGGTATTGAAGTTGCTGATGATAGGAAACTTCCTACCGTCATTGATCTGGTCAAAGATAGATGTACCTTATTGTCCGACTTCGTCAGCCAGGCAGGTTACTTCTTTCGCCAACCGAAAGAGTTCGACCTGGCATCTGTTCAACCGAAATGGACGCTAGAAAAAGAGTCTTTTTTCCTTGCTTACAGCGAAATTGTTAACGCAATAACAGATCACTCAGCGGCCGATCTTGAAGTTTCTTTTAAGGCTTTAGCCGAAGAAAAGGGATTGAAAGTGGGTGATGTTATGCTTCCTTTTAGAATAATTCTTGTAGGCGGTAAATTCGGACCGGCGGTTTTTGAGATTGCTTCGATTTTAGGTAAAGATGAAACGATCGGAAGAATAAAGAACGGCTTGGAGCTATTATCTTAAGCTTCAGATTCGTTCAGCCAGTTTTTTACAAGGGGATACGCTAAATGAAACCAGGTAGTAAACTGGTCTCTATCATCTTCCAGGATTTTATCTAAATCCTGGATGGAGATCCATTTATACTCTGCAACTTCGCTGGCTTCAGGTAATACAGAACCGTTATAAGTTCCTAAGAATACATGGTCGAACTCATGCTCGGTAAGTCCGTTATCAAAAATGGATTTATAAGAAAAAGTGTTTATCTCCTCTAATTCACAATGGAAGCCCATTTCTTCATTAAGCCTGCGATTTGCTGCGCTTGAGGTTTCTTCGTTCGGAGCGGGATGGCTGCAACACGCATTAGTCCACAATCCAGGCGAATGATATTTAGATAAAGCCCTTCTCTGTAGAAGCATTTCCTTTTTATCATTTATCACAAAAACTGAAAACGCACGGTGAAGGAGGCCTTTTTGATGGGCTAACATTTTTTCCATCACACCAACTTGTTGATCTTCACGGTCTACCAGAATTACAAATGAATGCTGCATTAAATGAGATTTAGTTGACTACGTACACCGGCTTTGAGAACTATAACCATTTTGATATGATTAGGAATGCGCACTCTTTTTTCGAGAATTGTTTCTGATGTCGTTTTCTTCAATTTCTTAAATAGGGCCATATAATATCGATAAGCCACATATACTCCAAAACGACAATTCAGCGGCAATCGTTTAATGCCTTCATAACCTAATTTAAAATCTTCTTGTATATCACTTTCGATCTTCAGTTTTAGACTGTCGGTTAATGTATCATCTTTAAATCCGGGAAAGTAAAAGCGGTTTAAATCATCAACATCTGATTGCAGATCGCGTAAGAAATTAACTTTCTGAAACGCCGATCCCAAGGCTTGCGCATATTTTTTTAATGCGTCAAAGGTTTTTTGATTTCCGTTGCAGAAAACGTGCAGACACATCAAACCAACAACTTCTGCAGATCCGTACACATAATCTTTAAGTTCTGGTTCGTTCATGTAATCGGTTTTAATCAAATCCTGCCTCATGCTTTCGAAGAAAGAGTTAATCAAATCATGTTCAATATTGTACTGATTAACTACTTTTTGAAAAGTTTCTAAAATTGGGTTCAGGCTTATTCCTTCTCTTATCGCTTTAAACGTATCTTCTTTAAAATCAGAAAGTAACTTATCTTTATTGTAATCATGAAACGTATCAACAATTTCATCGGCCAACCTAACCATGCCATAAATAGCATAGATTGGCTTTCTTATCTCCGAGCTTAATAACTGAATTGCTGAATAAAATGAAGTACTGTACTCTTTGGTAATTGTTTGACTACACCTAGAAGCGAACGAATCGAATTTAGCTACTGTATTCATAGGAGAAACTGATATTCAACTTATTAAATCAAATTTAAGTTTTTAAAGAAACAAAATAGAACATATTAACTATAAAAAAGAATTAAAATGTTCTATTTTTACAAAAAGATGCTAATATGAGCTACTCGTTATACCGTGAATTAGTTAACCTAACAGAGGATTTTGAAAAGGAAACAATCGGTGAACCGTCTATTCAAAACTTCTCAACTTGGTTGAATAATAAAGTTTCATCTAATTACGACACTCAAGACAGTTTGGATTGGGAAGGCAAAAAGAATGGCCGGTCTGCTGAAAGTATTATTAATTCATCCTTAGTCCATTTATATCGCTATGCTAAAATATATGGAAAGCAGGCAATCGAGAAAACACCATTTTCGACACTTGATGAAATAATTTTTCTCTTAAATCTGCATCACCACGGTGATATGACTAAAAAGCAGCTTGTTGATCTAAATATTCAGGAAAAATCCACTGGAATACAAATCATCAATAGACTCTTGTCTGCCGCGTTTATTTCTGAAAAACTTAACGATTTAGATAGAAGAAGCAAGTACGTTTCTATAACCCAAGTAGGCATAGACGCACTGGAAAAGAATATGGATAAAATTAGAGACGCCAGTCGAACGGTGACCGGCAATCTAAATGAATCTGAGAAATTACAATTAATACGTTTGCTTCAAAAGCTTGAAAAGCA
>DASVRX010000253.1:0-19115 GCA_036388375.1 Pedobacter sp.
TACCAGTGCCATCTTTTTAGATGATTTCACCTCGGGCATTCGGGTGACAGGAAATGTTTTTTATAAGGCTGGAAACCCAGGAGAGTATAAGGCTGGAGCTATCAAGCTGAACTTCGGTACTGATAATGTATTGGACAATAATTTATTTATTGAGTGTCCGCAGGCATACAATTATAATTCAAGGACAGATGCCAACTGGAAAAGATTTATTACCAGTCCCTTAATTAAAGATCGCTTTTTCAACGAGGTTGATATCAATTCACCAATCTACTCTAAATCGTATCCCTCATTAAAAGGTATCACCGATACCGTAAACATTAAAGCCAGAATAAACTATTCCAGCAATTCGGTAACCTATAAAGTTCCTCATTTTTCTACAGGGACAGGAATTGTGTACAAGGATACCTTGATTTTCAATGAAGAAGACCCCGGTTTTGTTAATTATGCAAAGAGGGATTTCCGGTTGAAGCCAACATCCGTGGTCTTTAAAAAGTTACCTGGATTTAAACCTATTCCTTTTGAAAAAATTGGATTAAAACCTGACTTAAAAAACTATACACATTTAGATTAATTTACAGCTTCTAGGGTTAAGTTGTTTACATCTGGTAAAAGAAGAAGTTTTTAATGGAAGCTCGCCAAGGCATGTTACAACCATTAGTCTCAGAAAACGATTGTTTTCTGAGATTTTCGAATAGCCAGAAAACTGAATCCTTCTTAATTGAAATCATACGGCAGATCGCACCTATAAGAGTAGCCAAACACTTCAAATAGCTATTTCAACTAAATCGCTAATAACAATGGGTGACTTTATGATTAAATAATGCCCTGCATCTTCATAGTTTTTACTAGCTATAGCAGGATTTGAAGCTAGAAATTCTTTCAAATAAGAATTCGGAAGAATTTGGTCGTTCACATCATATCCCAGCCAATGTGTTGTTTGATTTTTATCATCATAGCAGTTTGACATTTCAAACTTTGATGCTGGAACTCCAAACATCTGTTCAAAACTTTCAAGAAAGTTCGCCTGTGCGGCACGAGATATCCCTATTGCATTCATACTCATCTCAAAGTTTTCTTTTAATTTAATCAGAGGTGTCAGACTAATTAGAACAGATACTTTTATCTGCATTTCCTTTAAGGCCATTGCATTTGCCATAGCACCCAGTGAGTGCCCAATGAGTATATTTGGCTCTCCATAGTGATTGATTATAGTCTTTACGGCTTCCACAAACAGTAATAGGTTTGATAATTCACCTTCAGAACTTCCATTACCAGGAGCGTCAAACGTAATTATCTCGAAGTCTTCGTTAGAAATTAATTCTGTAATGATGTCGCTAAAATCTATGCCTTTTGAGCCCCAGCCATGAGTCATAAGCACTCTTTTCTTTCCTTTTCCCCACTTAAAAGTATTAAAGTTTAACTCACCTTTCGCAAAATGTGGATCAGTTACTTTGAGAGTTTGTTTTTCACTTTGGTCAAGCAACTGCTGTTGCTGCAGTCGTGCTGGCATCTTTGGAGAATAGTATATGTACTGCCAAACTAATGACTTATACTCTTCTGTCGTGTAAGATTCATTGGATTGAATTTGTGAAATGATTTGCTTTAGTTTTTTCATGAAGTGATAGTTTAAAAGTAGAATACTGGATAATTACAAGTGAGTTGCGTTGGTGGAAAGCGTTAATAAATTAAATGTCCTGTTTCACTAAGTGGTTTCCGCGTCACGATCACTTTGGTGGTTTCGTTTAAGAAAGCGTCTTCCGCATTCTCCCAGGCACCCAGTTTAGTGGTAGCCAATTCAAAGGGAATATTAACTGTATCCATTAGCTTTAGGAGCCGTTCAGCATCAGTTCTTGCATTTGCAAAGCCAATTTTAAACGTTACACCTTTGGCGTACATTTGAATGAGTGACAATTGAGGTTTCTTGATGTATATCCCTGAACTTGACACTGTTCCGAAGTTTCTAACTGATTTTATTGCTGTAGTCAAACCATCACTCGTAGAACTCGTGTCAATCACTAAGTCATATTTTTTAGTTAGCTGCCTACAGGATGTAAAGACACTATCAGCTTTTAATTTTGCCGCAATGTCCACTCTTTCTTTATCGTCATCGAGATAGTCAACTTCGACAACTCCTAAAGCTTTTGCGAGCATCAAAGCATAAATTCCAACGCTTTTAGCTTTGCCAGCCACTATCAAGATGCTCTGCTTGGGGTTTGATTCGATTTCCCCCAAATGGCGGAATGCATCGGGAATGTTATCTGACAGACTTGCAAGATGAATAGGGTTGACATGTCTTGGAATTTTCAAAAGCATTGCGTCGGCATATGGTACTGCTATGAAGTCAGACATAGCGCCGCCAAATTGAAGATGCTTTCCAAATCCATAAGTTGATATAAGAGGGGTATCAGTGCAAGCACTTGTAAGTCCTGTTTGACAGCTAAGACACGTACCGCATGAAATTTGAAATGGCACACTTACCACATCTCCAACAGTGAACTTTGACACACCCTCTCCAACTTCGACTACTTCTGCAACACATTCATGTCCAAAGGCAAACGGTCCTTTCAAGAGGTTACCAAAAGTTGACTTATAAAAAGGATCTATGAGCCCCAACATGTTTCCCAATCTGATTTTTAGGTTTATGTTGTTGAATAGAAAGGCGTCATCAAGATCGCATTTTGAAACAGAAAATGGTCTTACGATCGCCTGTTGCGGATGTGAAATTTGTGGTCTGGCAACTTCTCTCCATTCAAGTTTTGTCTTTTTTATGAAGTATAGCTGTTGCATAATTACTATTGAGGAAAGGCAAAGAAATTAGGAAGATATATTGGGTTTATGCACTACAGCTTAATAGAATTACAAATGTTGATGCTTATACTTCAGCCCTTCTTTTTGGCAATACCTAGTTAGCGGTTCGTTGTTTTTGTCATTCTTTCTCGGCAAGTCGTTATTGGTCTATTACCATAATTTTATCGCACACAAATAAGTCCAAGCAATAAACAGTATTTGTAACGGAACTCTAAACCACAAATAAGATACCCCAGTACCGTCAAAAGTTCCCCTTTGGTAGTCAATATGGTTAATAGCTGCATGAATGTTTGCGGGAAGCAAAAGCATAAAAAAGACAATTAAAGCCCAACCTGAGTACATTCTTAAACTTGGAATTAACAATCCTATTCCTAATAGGATTTCTAACACACCTGTTAAATAAACTAATTCCGTCCTGAATGGAACTATTGATGGTATCATCATTGACATACCTTTTGTAAAAACAAAATGCCCTATTGCGGTGAATAACAACATAGCACACATTCCGATTCTTGCGGATAATGGCAAGTCGTATTTCTGTATAAGTAATTTAATGATGAGAATAGATAGTAGGGAAACGGCACTCAACACTATTAATGGTTTCATCTTTATGATTTATCATGGCAAATGTCACTACTAATAAAACGATGTGCAATGAACCTATGTTAAGAAATGTATTTTCGTATCCTACTCAATGCTTGGGGTGTAATTCCGATATAAGAGGCAATATATTTTAGTGGTATTAGCTTCAATAAATGTGGTTGTTCTGTAAACAAATTCAAATATCGTAGTTCTGCCGAGTCGGTTAATAACGATAATTCTCGTTTGGATTTTTTCAAAAAAAGGCCTTCGCCTGCAAGTCGACCAATTCTGTCGCCTATCTTTGTTTCAGCATATATTTGTTGTAAATCTTCATAAGTCAAACTCCAAAGAACGGTTTCTGATAAAGTTTCTAATTGATAGTTTGAAGGTGTTTGGGTCAAAAAAAAGTCATAGGCACTAACAAAGGTACCGGCGAAAGCAAATCCAAAAGTTGAGTTGTCATCTTCAGTTGGGATGTAAAATCGAATAATACCTTTTTCTATAAAAGACAAGTAATTTTCTCTTTGCCCTACTTTTAACAAAATTGATTTCTTGGAAAATTCTCTTCTAACAAGTTTGGATGAAAATAGTGACCAATCTTCGTCTGAAATGGTTAAGAATTTCTCAAAGTATCCTTTTATTTCATTCATGTGCTATATTAATAAATAATACGCTAATGGTTAGGGTTTGCGAAAGGCTTTTGCCAAACCGCAATCGGCATTTGTTTTGGTTCATTATCACTTCTCAAACACGTCGCTTTTGATATAAACCGGGGGTGGGGCTACGAATGCTCTGTTATTCTTCGTTTAATGAGACAAGAAATAATACACAATCACAATCAGCAATTCATATGTCGACATATGCGGAACAGGATACATTCAAAACTTACCCAAAGAATTATCGCATTACCAACCTTGATTCTAAAGCCTTAAATTGATTCCTTAATCTTTTTGTTAAAGCTAGTTGATTGTGTTTCTCCGTAACTTTAATTAATTCGTTCAACACAGCTGCACCTAGTTGCATATCATTCGATTCTGCCGCGCTCCCAGACTGTGCTATGTAATTCAACTCAGTTAAAATATAATCAGCTGTATTTTCAACAAGCTTATTGGCACCTTGCGTTTCTTTCACCTGATAAAGTAAGTCTGCGGTGTAATACCGGTGAATAACGAGGTAGAAAACGTGGTTTTTCTTGGGAACTACTTCTTCAGATTTTAAAAGGACCTTTCTTGCTTCATCAATTTTACCTCGACTAATTAGACTTTCGGCAAGCTGATTAAAGTTTTTTATAATGATCGCGATCATTCTTGTCGACTCAGGGTCCAGGTAGGACGCATTTTTAATGTTACCCCACTTAAACTTCGTCATGATGTTTTGATACATTACTTCCGTGTGTATCTGGTCGTTTTCACGACTCATCGAATCAACCGTGGTTGGTTTAAGTGGTAGTACTCTATAAGCAAAACCTTCATTGTACATGTATTTCTGTAGACCGAGGAAATTATCTGCCGGTGTAGTTACAGCAAAGTAAATTGGCCGTTTCCAGTTGTTATGAGCAAGGATATCTAACATTGCAAGCTCTGCTTTGGTAACATAATCTTTGTTGTAGGTCCACTCCATACTAGGTGTTATATCGGCAGCTTTAGATGCGCTCACGGTTTTTGTAGCCAGTACTTCTGCAGGGTTTATCGAGATCTTGAAACTTTTAGTTGGAAGGATATTATCTTTACTTCCGTCCTGCATCGTCACTTTATCGCTGTCATCATCTGATGTTAGCACATCAAAAATAGTTTTGAGCTCTACAGCGTCTTCTACTTTGTAGTCATAATATCTAACAACATCTCTAACGCCTTGAACGAATTTATTATCAGGCATTGTAATTGGCAAGGCATCAGCCTCATTCACTTTTTTCTTCATCTGCCGGATATACCAGTCAGTACCCAATAAACTTAAGTTCACTAGCCTGACGTCAGGACGTACCCCTTCCACTTCCTGAACATACCAAAGCGGGTAAGTCTCATTATCGCCATAGGTGAATAATATGGCGTTTGGCGCGCAGGATTCCAGGTAATCTGCTGCAAAATCTTTTGCGGTAGTTTTCTCAGACCGGTCATGGTCGTCCCAATTCTCTTTTGCCATTAATACCGGCGCTGCTAATAAACCCAGTACGGTGGCTGCAATTCCTGCTGAAGAAGCAGAAAGTTTTTTCCTTAACATATCAGCAATAGCTGCAACACCTAGTCCGATCCATATAGTAAAGGCATAAAAAGAACCGGCATAGGCATAGTCGCGTTCACGTGGTTCAATCGGAGTTTGGTTCAGGTATAATACAATTGCCATTCCTGTAAAGAAGAATAGCAAACCAACAACTCCTGCATCTTTTTGATTTCGTTTAAAATGCCAGAAGGCACCGATCAAACCTAATACCAGTGGAAGGAAGTATAATCTGTTATACCCATTGTCTTCTTTAATGCTGGGAGGAAGATTATCCTGCGACCCTAAATGAGCCGCATCAAGTGGTTTTATACCGCTTATCCAGTTTCCACTTGTGTTATTTCCCCGCCCCTGGTCATCATTCTGGCGACCGGCAAAATTCCAGAGGAAATACCGGACGTACATAAAGCCTGTTTGATAGCTAAATAAAAATCCAAGATTTTGGATAAAGGTCGGAGATTCCCCTTCGCTTAGTTGCATCCATTCGCGGTAAGCAGCGATATGTTCAGGTTTATCGCTATGCATTCTAGGAAGCAACGAATTGCGGTCATACACATATTCGTACTTCTTTCCGGCAACCTCGTATTTATCTTTTCCTTTGCGGTAGATATTCCCCTTGTCTTTATAATCAATGGCTTTGGAATCAAAATACTGGCCATACAATAAAGGTTTATCTCCGTATTGTTCCCTGCTTAAATAGCCCAATAATGAGAATACATTATCAGGATCATTGTTATTTAAGGTCGGTTCCGCTTTTGCTCTGATTACAATCATTGCATAAGAGCTGTATCCGAAAAGGATAAAAACAGT
Source organism: Pedobacter sp. (assembly GCA_036388375.1). Lineage (GTDB taxonomy): Bacteria > Bacteroidota > Bacteroidia > Sphingobacteriales > Sphingobacteriaceae > Paradesertivirga. The sequence continues at coordinate 6,415 of DASVRX010000253.1, forward strand.
ACACACAAGTGCCAGATTTAGGATTCGTTTCCCTTTACAGATAGAATACATTATTCCATAAATCAAGCCGCTGATAATCAAAATTGCAAATACGATCACCCCGCTTCCGAAACCCATCCCTAAAGTGTTCACAAAAAACAGATCAAAGTAAGCAGCAAGTTTGATCATGTACAAGATGATTCCGTATTGAATGACTCCCAAAATAAGGATGCCTATTAATAGAGCGCCGAAGGTGCCTTTAGAAGTAGCTTTTGCAGTTCTTCGGAAGTAATAAACCAAAGCAATAGCCGGTATGGCAAGTAAGTTTAATAAGTGCACACCGATCGACAAGCCCATAATATAAGCGATAAACACCAGCCATTTATCGGCATTTGGGTCATCAGCATAATGCTCCCATTTCAAAATTGCCCAAAAAACAATGGCCGTGCATAAAGAAGACATTGCATAAACTTCGGCCTCAACAGCCGAAAACCAGAACGTATCTGAAAAAGTATAAGCCAAAGCACCTACCAGACCCGAGCCCATAATAGTGATTAGCTGTGTAATGGATAACTCCCGAGCATTTGGAGCCAATACCTTTCTCACCAATGCGGTTATCGTCCAGAATAAAAATAAGATAGTGGCAGCACTTGCAATAGCCGAACTCATATTCATCCAAAAAGCTACCTGGGTTTTATCGCTAGCAAGCAATGAAAAAACCTTGGCAATCATGATAAATAGGGGAGCACCTGGCTGGTGTACAACCTGTAGTTTATGAGCGGAAGCGATAAATTCGCCGCAATCCCAAAAGCTTGCTGTAGGCTCTAATGTTAAAGTGTAGGTAACTGCAGCGATTACAAAGCAAAGCCACCCCAGTAGATTATTGGTTTTAGTGTATTGCATAAATTATTGAGAGTTATATGAGTGATATCAAACCACTACTCGGCTAAGTTAAATGAGCGAATACAGAGAATAAATACTTTAACTTTTTTTAACAAGTGGAAGTAATACCTTATTGATCGGTCTCGCTAGCCATGCAGTTATGGATACCTTTCATGTGTAAGCTAATATTATCCAAAGGAGGGCCGAGTACTAAATGTTCCAATAACGTACTCTGAAGAATCAATCGTTTTTGAGACTATAACTTTCTTAGTTTATCCTTTATTCTAAATGTGAAAGCTCTCTCTCAATTATTTCTATGGAAATGCGAAAGGCTTTAATTCTCCGTTCCAGCAAAGTTTGTTGAGCAGATTTGTCTTTTAATTTCGGTAACGCCTTTTCACATTTATTGATGGTCGAACAGATTGCTTTTTTTGCTTCTTCCAGTTCTGTTTTCGTGTAAATTCTCATGTTCGTTTTTTGCGAATGATTAAGAAGCCTTAAATACTTCAACCATAATTTCTATGCTTCTCCTGGTGTCCTACGTTTTAAGACTACAAAGCCCGTTATTGCGCACATTTTATTTGATAAATTTTAAGGAATGGCAGATAGGTATTATGTATAAAGAGGCTTGAGAACCGTGCTTCTGCTAGAATGCCCTCCATGTAGCCAAACTTTTTATAGGAAACGAAATTTTTATAATGGGTGGAAAACCGTTGATCAAACCATAGTAAAGGAGCTTGATTACAGGTTGCAGGACTGCAAATGGCACAAATAATTATTTCATTAGATAATTCTTTGAGCTTATTCAGAAGGAAAACTGCGTCAGATGTTCGTATTACATGGAAAAACAGACTTGCTAATGAAACATCCCAAATTCCGCATGGCATATAGTCCTCTCCCAGCTCTTTTCGTATGAAATCTATATTGTGGATGTTATTTTTTTGTTTCTGCTTTATGGCAGAGCCAATTAGAGATACCGATTTGTCTATTCCTAACCCGCTTTTGATTTTGGGAGCAAGTTTAAAAAGTAAGTTTCCATCTCCACAACCCAATTCTATTACTCTAGAATTAGAGCTTACCAAGCTGTTGATTTGATTACGAATTGGAGCTAGATTATCTACAGCTCTTATATTCATACATCTACTTGGCTAATCAATACCTTTCCCGCCAAGTAGTTGGAGTTCTTGCCCTTTTTGAGGCGGTCCCGCAAGTATGGGAATTGCTTTTGAGATCAATTCTTTTACACCGTCAACCTTAAGGGAGTTATCGTGATCTTCTTTACTGTCCCATATTTCTGTGATCCAAACCGAGTCATCATCATCTTTATCTTTCCCGATGACATACAAAATACATCCCTGTGCTGTTGAAATCAACTTAGATGCTTCCAATAAAATAGAAGTCAATTCCTCGCCATGCTCTGATTGGGCGGTTAGTTTTCCGTGGAGCAAATACTTGTTCATTATAGTCTATTTTGTCAGTGTTAGATTAATCCAAGTAAAAAAATAACAGACCATGTGTGGGATAGTTTTCAATTAATCTGATCCATACTTTCCTCGCTTTGATTTATCCAATAATCAGCACTAAACAGAGACCTATTTAATCTATTTTTGTTCTACGTCGCTTGAGGTGCACATTATCATAGCAGGTAGCTAGCCAAATTCACAGAACTGAAAATACCGAGAACATTGAGATTTTAGAGTGCACTTTACAAATCACCAATTACGAACAAATGGGCTACAAAACTGCAAATCCCGACAAATCAATTTCTTTATTCGTAAAGAATATTTTGGTTTTTGAAGAAGATGAACAAAATCTGAAAACTGTACTTCCTTTTTTTGCTGACGGTTATCCCGGATTGATATTCCAAGAAACGGTGAACGGGCTTTTGGTTAAACCTCACGAAAAGTTAATGCCCAAGTTCTTTTTATATGGGCAAACCATAAGCCCTATCGAACTGGCAATGACCGGCCCCTACAAACTTATTGTATTCCAACTTTATCCATTTGTACTTAAAAGCTTCTTTAATGTAGAACCTAAAGACCTTAATGACAACTGTTACGATTTAACAGATTTTGCGAATAATCTTGGAGCAGACACGCTTACAAAGCTAAATCGGACAAATAGCGCTCAGGAAAGAATCAATACCATTACTATCTTCCTTCGGTTACTATTTCAAAACAAGCAAAAAGAGCTTGACTTAACCATTGCTGCTGCTATCCAAAAAATACTGAGTGCTAAGGGCAAGCTAAACATTGGAAGCCTTTGCCAAGAACTTAATTTAACGGAACGAACTTTTGAACGAAGATTTGTAAATTTAGTTGGAGTTACGGCAAAGCAGTTTTCAAAGATTATTCAATTCCAACAATCGCTAGAGCAATTAACCGTGAAGGACTATACTAAACTTAGCGACATTGTATACTCAAATGGATTTGCCGACCAATCTCATTTCATAAAGGTGTTTAAATCTTTCACAGGAAAAACACCGTTGGTATTTAGATCGCAAAACTGATTTTGTCGGTTTTGTTCTATTTATCGGCTTAATACTTCTACACTTTTGACTCATAAATTATAGCATACAATATGAGCAACAGAATTTTAGTATTAGGTAGTACAGGCAAAACCGGCAAACGAGTAGCCAAACGTTTACAAGATTTGGATATGCCAATTCGCTTAGGTTCGAGAGAAGGCCAACCGTCTTTTAACTGGGACGAGCCAAGCAACTGGCAGGAGGTTCTTAAAGAGATTGAGAGTGTTTACATAACTTTCCAACCGGATTTAGCGGTACCCGATGCGGTAGAAAAAATCAGGCTATTTACAGAAACAGTCAAAAAAACGAATGTAAAGCACTTGGTGCTTTTATCTGGAAGAGGCGAAAAAGAAGCACAGGCTTGTGAGCAACTAATTATTCAATCCGGTTTAGATTGGACCATTATAAGGGCGAGCTGGTTTATGCAAAATTTTAGCGAAAACTTTCTACTTGACTCCATTTTAAGCAGTGAAGTAGTGCTTCCTACTATTAAATCACTAGAGCCATTTGTTGATGCGGATGATATTGCCGACGTTGTTGTTTCGGTATTGACTGATAAAAAACACTGCGGTAAAATTTATGAACTCACCGGTTCGGAATTGTTATCTTTTCGGGCGGCAACTTCACAAATAGCAGTAGAATTAAACCGGTCTATCGCTTATACAGAAATAAGCATCGAAGACTATGTGGCTGCACTTAAATCTTATCAACTGCCGGATGATTTTATTTGGTTGATACAGTATCTGTTTACAGAAGTGCTTGATGGACGAAATGAATCTTTGAGCGATGATATCGAGACCATTTTAGGCAGGAAGCCTACAACCTTTAAAAAATATGTATCAAAAACATCAAAAACCGGGATATGGATAGCTCAGTAAACTCTAATATCTTTCAACTTACGGCCATACTACTTACCGGTTTATTAGCAGGGCTTATGTACGGTTATAGTTGCTCGGTGTTAAAAGGATTGGGAAACTTACAAGATGATGTTTACTTACGGTCTTTCCAATCTATCAACCTGGCCATTCAAAATCCGTATTTCTTTTTAAGCTTTATGGGTAACTTATTGGTTCTTCCTATTGCAAGTTGGTTAAGCTATAAACACAACAATGCAGTGTCGTTTTATTTTTTAATAGCGGCAGCGTTGATTTATATTATTGGAGTATTTGGAGTAACAGTTTTCGGTAATGTTCCTCTCAACGACCGCCTGGCAAACTTTAATATCTTAACAGCAACAGAAAGCGAAATTTCGGTCATGAGAAAGATATTTGAAAACCCATGGAATAACTATCACTCGATCAGAACCTTTGCATCTATTATTGCGTTTGGTCTTACGGTTTTGTCGTTGTTTACGCGAAAAATTTAGCTAAAACGTTTTCCGATTACTATCAGTTGGGAAATGGACCATTTATTAAAAGCACAGTGACAACTCATGACAAAAATATCTGCCGAAAGGCAAAACGCAGCTATGACCAAAACTGAAGATCAAGATATTTGTCAATGCTTTTCATGTAAAGCATTAGTACCGGATATCACCGGAGAAGTTCATAAATACATGGACTCTTCGCCAGGTTGTTGGTACTTGTTTGGCAAAATATTAGAGAAAGAGTTTAGTAATCCCCGTTATAAAATAAGTAGTCGATTGACCACAGATGCTTATGCACTCCAGCATTATGGTAAAGCGTCAGTTCCGCAAGCAGTTAAATCGGTTAATCACCATTTAATCAGTTTGACTTTCTATTTTGATTATAAAATGACTGTTCAACAAAGTGATAGGGCATTTAAACTATTGGCTCCATTGAAGGAGAAATTTGAGTGGCTTGAACCACCTGAAAATGTAGGTAGCATTACAGTAGCGGAGGTAATGAAAGCAAAGAATTCTCAAGAGCATCTTAAAGTAGTTGAGGAATGGGCTTACGAATCTTGGATAGCATGGAAGCATCATCACCTTTCGATTAGAAATTTTATCGAAACACATTATTCATTCTAAATCGGCATGGAAATTTTTAACGTCGGCAACCAATCAATAAACTGCTATCTAATAGCAAGTAACACGCACAGGTTGTTGATTGATACAGGTTTTCCTAATTCCTTAAATAATTTGGGACGGGAAATGAGAAAAACAGGATTTAAGGTTAGCGATATTAATTATTTGATTGTAACCCATTTTCATATTGACCATGCTGGTGCCATTCAGGAACTTAAAGATCAAGGAGTAAGATTTATTTTAGTTGATATTCAGCAAAAATTTATTGAACCAATGGAGAAAATGGCGTTTGGAAAGTGGCAATATACTCCATTAAAATCAAGTGATAATGTTGTGATAGCAGCCAATGATTCAAGAAAATTTCTTGAAAGTATAGGATTGAACGGACTTATAGTATCGACACCGGGACACTCTGAAGACAGCATTACTTTGATATTGGATTCAGGGGAAGCTTTTACCGGCGACCTTTATGCCGAATACCTATTGACAGAAAATGATGTTGAACAAATTCAATCATGGAATATGTTAAAGCAGCTTGGAATTAAAGAAGTATTTCCCGGTCATGGAAACGCATATAAAGTTCTATAAAACACAAAGAAAGTATTGTAGAAGCAGCCTAATTGGATTTAAATATATGGGAATTCTACTGTTTCGATTTAAATTCTAACGTTGCCCTCGCCGTACCATTCTAAATCAAGATATTCCGCAAATTAAGTCGAAGCCTCCCTTTTAAATACAGAAACAGGAACCTATTCGATGAAGGAAGGCGACATAATAACTTTTGGAAACCAAAAGTGGGTAGTGCTTGAAATTATGGACGGCATGGCGCTGGCTATTACTAAAGGAATACTTGAAATCCGTTGGTATCACAATGATTTTAAACGTAACCTGGACAGAATGCTCGTTGGGAAAGTATCTTAACAATGGCGAAGCACGGAAACAAGGTTGACCTTTAAAAAAAATTGCTTTCTAGACTGGATCATATTCAGCTTGTCACATCGTTTCTTTCGGCAAACACCTGTAAAAATATCGTCTGCTATGACAAGATAATAAAAGGATAGGAAAAAGAAGGAATGTACATAAATGGGAGGGAGGGAATAGTATTAGTCGCAAATTGCCGTCATGTTTGGCGTATTTGCACGGTCTGGGTCTCACTCTGGCACCCTATTTTTGTAATCTTCAAACACGAAGAAAGATTAAAATCATAAAAATTAAGAACATGGAAACTACAAATGCTAAAACTAAAATTACGGTTCAAACTACAGTAAATTCTCCGGTATCAAAAGTATGGGAGTCATTCAATGCTCCGGAACATATCATGAAATGGAACCAAGCTTCCGAAGACTGGCATTGCCCGGCCTCTGAAAATGACTTGCGGACCGGAGGTAGATTTAAACAAACCATGGCGGCAAAGGATGGCAGCTTCAGTTTTGATTTCGAGGGGGAATATACTAATGTCATTGAAAATAGACTGATTGAATACGTTTTAGGCGACGGAAGAACAGTTCAGGTTAGGTTCGAAGATTTAGGAAATCAAACTCAAGTAATCGAAGTTTTTGATGCTGAAACTTCTAATTCTATGGAATTGCAACAAACCGGGTGGCAAGCGATCCTCGACAACTTTAAAGGTTACACGGAAGCTGCCTGATATCTATAACCGTTTTTATATCGCCCTTTTCCCGACAGAAAAGGGCTTTTTCGTTCTTATATTTCCATCAATCTTATTCTTTTATTTCTCAAACCTAATAACGCTTTATCTTAACAAATCAATTTCCAACGATAGGTTTAAATTCGTGGTGTTGAAATATTCATTGCAACCAAGCTTTCGTTCGTGGTTATGAAAAGCAGCATGACTATAAAACCAATTGGTGTAAGATAACCTATTTAATAAGGTCATTATCAGTGATGATTCGTTTTAAGTTTGGAGGAAAACAATCATTTTTTGGCCCAGAAAATCTTCTTTAGTCTTTTTTAGCTACTTGCGAAATTCATCAAATATTTCAATCTGCAGGGCGGTGTAATTAATGAATTCTGAAGCAAAAGCAGAGTAATTTTTGTGATTAATATCAATTCAATAACTAACCTATAGTTTAAAACGAAAACTTCAACTCAATAAATTCCTGATAACTAAGGTGAGGTTCGAGCAGTGTTGAAGAATTGTTTATGTTCGGAGCATCAGAAATAAACTGTGCTTCCAGGCAAATTCCCTCACAAGGCTGAAAAGGAGTGTCCAGATAGTCACCGGTATAGAAAATTAGAGAAGGATAGCTGGTACGTAATTCCATTTTCCTTTTGCTAAAGGGATCTGATAAGGTTGCCTTGGCTTTATTAGTTTGGGTCAGTAAATAACATTCGTTAAAAAGCCTGTTTGGGATACCTGCTTTTTGGTGTTTAATGATAGTAGCTTCATTAAAATCGTAAGGTGTATCAATAACAGAAAGTAATTTACCAGTTGGAATAAAATGGCGGTCTGTCTCCAATATTTCTGTCGATACGATTTGAAGCTCTTGTTCAAGAGCAGATATGGTTCCTCCCGCCAGATTAAAATAGCTGTGATTAGTCAGGTTAACATGTGTAGCCTTATCTGTCTTCGCGTTATAGTCGATTCTTAAAGTATTATTTTCATCAAGCGTGTAAGTAATTTCAAGTTCTACCCGGCCCGGATAACCTTCCTCGCCTTCTTCGCTATATGTCCGGAGTTTTGTTACAGACTTATCGAAAGAATCCTCTTGATATAAAACTTCAAATATTTTTTTATCAAAGCCCCGATATCCACCATGTAAATGATGTTCGCCTTCATTCTTAGATAATGAAAAGATTTGTTCGTTCACCGGAATAGTGCCCGAATTTATGCGTCCTGCACAACGACCTATTGTAACACCTGTATAAAAAGGATCCTTAAGATAGTCTTCGGCCCTGGAATAATTAAGTACGATGTTTACAAAGCTTTTATCGTCAGAAGGTAGATATATTCCGTGTATAGCCGCGCCAAGATTGCAAATCTCTACGTACATAGAAGAGTTAGATAACGTGATCTTAACGAGATTATCATCCTTTGGTAATCCTGATATAGCAACCACACCAGTTTGTTTAGATTTCATTTCCACAATTTGATGTCAATAGTAATGAAACTGAAATAAATTCTATAATAGTCCACTTATTGCTAGAACTTTTTGTTTCTATATAGTTATTTCGAGATAAGGAATCTTTCCCTATCCAACATTAGAATAATGTGAATTAAATTTAAAAACTCGCCTTTACAGTCCGTCTTTAGCTCTTTCGAAGTGATATTGTTTTCCTTTGGTTGCCTGAAACTTTACCACACCGTTAAGCGATGTCACCGGCCTGAATATTTTATCACCTGGACAATGAACGGTTATTGGAACACTGCTGCGCAGGACGCAATTAGTAGAAGCGGTGGGCAGGATGGTGCCTTTAGTAACACCACCCTTTTCCCACTCTATGCTGACTACAAATCCTTTCTTAGCCCTGAAATTTTTAATGCTTCCTTCACTCCACGACTGTGGCAAGGCAGGTAACAACCTGATTTCTCCATTGATGCTTTGCACAAGCATTTCGGTGATGGCACGCACTACACCCAGGTTGCAATCAATCTGAAAAGGCCGGGGGGCTGGGCTTACGCCATCCCAGGGATCATGAAGGCCCATCAGGTTAGACGTGATTTGCCCGCTGGCAAAATTGTCAAGGCACTTAAGTGCTTTCTCCGCGTCATGAAGTCGGGCCCAGGCTGCAGCTCTGTGAATGGTAGCCCAGCCTGTAGCCTGGAGTCCTCTTTGTTGCAATGCTTTTGATGCTGCTTGCACCAGTTGAGGGTTTGAACTAAGCACATCTATTTCTTCGCCCGGGAAAATCCCATGAAGATGCGAGAGGTGCCTGTGCGTACTGCTGGTAGTTTTGAAAGGTGGCGTAAATTCTAAAAGTTCTCCTTCAGCGGAAATTGGGTAAGGGGGTATAGCAGTTAACATCTTTTTCCATGCACTACGTTGTCTTGCATCTTTTTGCAGAACTGAGCTGGCAGCAATAAGGTTGGTAAACACTTCACTCATGAGTGCCAGGTCACTGGTAGGCGTTGAACACAACGTGCCCTGGCTGCTGTCGGGGCGGATAGTTCCGTTCTCAGGGGATATGGAAGGAAAAAAGGTCATTCGCCCCAGCGAATCATAATAAATGAAGTCTTCATAAAAAAGGGCTACTTCTTTTAGAAATGGATAGGCTCTGTTCTTAAGAAATGACGTATCATTGGTGTACTGCCAATGATCCCAGTAATGCTGCGCCACCCATGCTGCTCCACCTGTCCACGCCACCCAGGGCCCACGAAAGAAACTGCCTGCCGAATAGGGGTCAGTAGCGATAGGAAATAAAACACCCCTGCTACCATAGATATTCTTTGCATTTGCCCTTGCTTTAGGCAATATGCTAGTATTAAAATCAAAGAATGGTTCGCCACACTCGGGTAATCCCACAACATCTGCCATCCAGTAATTCATCTGCTGGTTGATATCATAATGAAAGTCACTATCCCATGCAGGTTTATAATCCTCATTCCAAATGCCTTGCAGGTTGGCAGGCAGGTTGCCCTTCCTGGAACTGCAGATAAGAAGATAGCGTCCATAATTAAACAGCTTTTCATAAAGCGCTGCATCAGGCTTTGCACGCTGTTGTTTTAACCATTGGTGCGCATCCATCACAGGACTCTTTTCTTTACCCAGGCTTAATTGCACACGGTTGTAATAACTGCTATGCTTTTTTACTGCCTCTTGCTTGAGGAGCGGTAATTTCTTTACAGCTTTTTGAAGGTCCGTATTACACCGGCTAAAAGGTGTTGCTGTTTCACTGTCCGTAGCAATGGATACTAATATCCATGCTTCATCGGCATCATTAATACTTAGCTTATCCTTTGAGCGAGAAAGCTTTCCTCCTTTTTGAATCAGTCTTGCTTTCATGCCCCACACAACTCCTTCTATAAATTGCCCTTCGAACGAAACTGTGTTCTGATCCGTGAAGATGTTTTGTTTGCATTCAGGATCTATGCCTTTTCCGGTCATCATGCTTCCTCCTGCAGAAGTGTTAACCGGTTTCATAGCGATAGTGGAATCTCCACGCTGAAAACCTACAGAAAAGTTGAGCTTCTTTTTTTTATTGCTGTATAAATGAACAACCATCACGGAAGGGTCTTCAGAGAAAAAATGTTCTCTTGTGTAACGAGCGCCCTGTAGCGTGTAAGACACAGTGGCAACGCCTGTTTGCATATTGAGCATCCGGGAATAATTTTTTGCTGTTCCTGAATAATTGTGGGTTAAGATAAGATCTCCGGCAGGCTGGTATGGATTGACGGCTCCTCCTTGTTTTAAACTGTCCTTACCTATTTTATAGAATGGCTGCAGCTTTTGTCTTAGTTTATTTTCGGCCTCTTGCCATTTGCCCATTGCTGCCATCGCACGAATCGTATCCAAATAATGGCTAACTGGACGGGTGATGTTGGTATACTTTCTACGCCAAAGCCGGTTGTGATTTAAACCTATCCCCTCTTTGAAAACACCTCCGTACACCATCGCTCCAAGTCTTCCATTGCCTAATGGAAATGCTTCCATAAAATCTGTTGCAGGCGTTTGGAAATATATCAAGTGCGCCGATTGGGTGCTTTGCGCCTGAGTGCCCGCGGCATAAATGGTGCACCATGTGAACAGTATGAACCGTAATTTATTCATAATTTTTTTTGTGTCTGCTTTGTTGATAGTTGTGCTCATGAGAAAACCTGTTCGAGACAAAAGGAACGACTGTTGACTTCCATCTGTCATTACCGGATGTGTTGCAGGTTGAACGGCTACTCCTGTAAATACTCCGGCAATAGCCGCCGCTTTACCACTTATAAAATCTTCTTTTGTTTCAAGGCCTGACTCACCAAAATTTGCATTCGGTCGAAGAAGCCCGGAAGTAACTACTTACATGATCCGTCTATTTACTCAACATCGGCGTTGGTCTCAATTCAAACGCATTCTGCTCAAACTTGCCTTCCATACACTAACTACCAAATGAAATGGCCCGACGGGTTGAGTACTACTAACCCATCCCCTCTAAGCGCGGAACAGGTAAATGGCGCAGCAACCATCCCGTATTGAAAATTGATAATTGTTGTGCGTCAACAGAGTCACCCAAACTGACAAAGGAAAGAAGAATGATTATACTTTTACAAATATTCATTATTATTTCAAATGGTTAATTTGAGGAGTTATAATAGCAGTTTGCCCACCGGAGGCAAGTAAAGTTGCTTCAATAACAGAATCAGATGTGACAGCTTGAGTAAATTTGTTAATCTTTCCCTTGCCGTTGTCCTGGTATATCGTTGCTAAATACTTTTTCCCTTTGGGTAAAAAATGACAAGCGATTTTTAAAGTTCTGGCCTTCTTGTTCGTAATCGTTCCTAAATACCAGGTTTTATTTTGACGACGGGCCATTGTTATGAATTCACCGATTTCACCATTCAAAACCCTGGTCTCATCCCAGGTTGTGGGAACTTTTTTGAAGAACTCCACGTCTACCGATTCTGTATCGTAAATTTCGGGTTTACCATACCAAAAAATAAACTGCAAGGGGCTGAAGTAAACTACTGAAAGTGCTAATTGATGCGCCTGAGTATTGGGCAGATTGCGAAGCTTATATAATTGGCTGGCGTTGGTAAAATGAGTGGTATCCATCTCATTTTGACCTTTATAGATCATGGTATAATCGGCGGCACCAATGGTGAATCGGGCATATGGCAGGATTGTATTATGATCGGCATCCGGCATATGTTCCCCTCCTCTTACCCCTTCTTGTGTCAGCAAGTTGGGAAGAGTGCGACTTAATCCTGTAGGACGGTAATTATCATGTACATCTACCACAAATCCGTATTTGGCAGCCTTTTCAACAGCTTCCTGGACAAACGAGATTCCCTCCGCTGTACGGCCGTCTACAAAACCGAATTTAATACCCTTAATCCCCCAGCTCTTGTAGAGCGGCAAAACGGTATCCAGTTGCCTGCGTAGTGCAACGAGATTTACATAAAGAATTACGCCTATTTTATTTTCGGTCGCATAGTGAGTTACTTTTTTAATATCCAAACCATCCACAACTTTCATAGCGTTCGAAGCTGGATCATGTTCTTTGTCCATGCCGTAGCCCAGACCATACCATCCGGCGTCAAAGAGGAGGTATTGAAAATTCATTTTCTTACAGAAATCAATGGCTTCTATAGCCGACTTGGTTGTAAGTGTTACATCCCTGAAAGCTTTCCCCGGACGAATCCAGGAAACATCTTTAATTTGG
>DASVRX010000254.1:0-16941 GCA_036388375.1 Pedobacter sp.
TGCTTTTAACCATTTGATTAATGCCATGCTTTTTCAAAATAGAATAAACGATGTCATTATGTTCCTTCCCATCAGCAGCCCAGTGTATAATTACACCGTTGGCTTTTGCGTTCTCCTCAAATTGGATGAGGTAATCGTGTAGGTTAGAAAGAACATTGTTTTTGATCTGCGAAGCGGTTTCTCTTAATTTTTCCCAGTCGGGGATAGAATGAGCCGCTTTATCACGCTTTTGGCGGATGAACCAAAGAGTTTCATCGTGCCAGTTTACACGGTCTTCATCAATATTAAATACATCGGATAATTGAGCATGATCCTGATCCTTTACTGCCTTCATACTTTTTCAGCGTTAAGTATTTCTGAAATATGTAGCACTTTAACATTGCTATTTTGCCTTCTAAGAATTCCTTCCATATGCATTAAACAAGACATATCGGCTCCCGTGATGTATTCGGCTTCATTTTTTAAGTGATCATCAACCCTGTCTTTTCCCATTTTGTAAGAAACAGCTTCTTCAACCACGCAAAACGTTCCGCCAAAACCGCAGCATTCATCTTTACGATTAAGTTCAACCATTTCCAGACCTTTTACCATCGCAAGCAATTGGTAGGGTTTAGAAAAAGCAGGAGCAACCAACTCGGTCATCTGCGAAAGCTTCAATCCTCTTTGGCCATGGCAGCTGCTATGGTAACCTACTTTGTGGGGGAATGATGCCGTAAGATTTTCAACTTTCAATACATCAGTTAAAAACTCTACGAGTTCAAATATCTTGGTTCTGATAGATGCTGCTTCTGCAGGATTCTTATCAGATTTTAGATGTTCTTTAAGATGTAGCACGCAACTCCCGGAAGGAGCCACGATGTAATCGAAGCCTGAAAAATTTTCGGTAAACAATTCATTACAGCCCTGTGTAAGATGCTCATATCCGGAATTAGCCATCGGCTGGCCGCAGCAAGTTTGTTTTGGTGGATAAAATACATCTACTCCAAGCTTTTCTAAAAGCTTTAATGTGGAAATGGCGGCATTTGGATAAAATTGGTCAACGTAACATGGAATAAAAAGACCAACCCTCATAGTGTTTTGTTATTGTTCAAGAATAATTTCTAAGTTCAATAATGTCGTTGGGAAGCGGTTTCGTGTTCCATTTGTGGTGAATTGACAGAGCTGCTCCTACTGCTGTTGCTTGCGCAACCGACGCTGCAAATATCTCAATATTGGGGAAAAATAGTGCAAGTAAATTCATATAAATTGAATTTTTGCTAAATCCACCATCTACAAAGATCCTTTTTATGTTAGATCCAGTCAAAACCAACTGGGTTGACTGATATTGCTGCTTCACCAAATCCAGCATTAGCTGATGGTAAGCATCTGCATCCGACGAAAATGACTCCATCGCTTTTTTAGAAAAATCAGAGTCTTGTAGATGGATATTTTCTTTATTTCCGGCGGTGTTTTGAAGGGATTGGATTATGGCGGGATCGTAGGCGATCGTTTTGTACTTCTCTATATCCACGTTAAAGTGTGAAGCGATACGTTTAACTTCTTGCTCGTGTTTAAATCCGGCGAAAAGCCGCGCTGCCTTAACTGGTTTTCCATTATATTGCAAGTAACTTAAGCAATCCGCATTTAACTCATCTTCCGTTAGGGGAGAATCATTAAAAGGGTTTAGACTGATGCACCATGTTCCGGTAGAAATGAGTATAAAAGGTTCCTGAAAATTAACGAGATAGGGTATTAATGCGGCAGAACTATCATGCAACCCAACCCCGGTTAAGTAACTTTGGCCCTCGAATGATGCGGGAGACACTGAGTTTGAAGGAGCAATTGGTGCCAATTTTTCAATTAAGCCTTCGCGACTTACCCAAGGGTGATAATCGTTTTTGGTAAAATTCCAAAGATTTGTATGGCAACCAATGCTTGTTATATCTGAAAAAGCCTTTCTCGTGAATAAAAAGCTTAAATATTGCGGTAGATGAAGCGCATATTTTATTTGTTTGAATATCTCCGGTTTCTCGTGCTTTAACCGGTAAAGCTGCATAGCCGAATTTAAACTACCAAGTACTGGAGAGCAGGTTTCTTTAGAAAACGTTTCTTCCCCGCCATAAGTGTTGTAAAAGTCTTTTTGAAGTTGTTCTGGATAGGGCTTCAGATAACTGTATAAGGGTGTAAGAGGTTCTCCCGATTCGTTAACATACACCAGGCTTGCGCCATAACCAGAAAAATTAATGGCTTTTATATCGAACTGATCAAGTTTCTGTACTTCCTTAAGAGAATCAAACATGGATGATCTTAGCTCATCAAGATCTTCGCAGGTGTCTCCATCTTCATCAACTGATTCTGTAAAGCGTGCCGTTTTTTCATAAACAATGGTATACTGCTCGTCAAAAAGAAACAACTTTTTGTTGGTTTTGCCAATATCAAAAATGGCAATAACGGGAATCTTCATGCTTAAGATTAGAGGGGAGGTTGGAAAATAATTGTTTTATATCCCCCCGAAGGGGTTTATAAAACAACTTACATCTTTATTATAGTCCGGTGGTGACCGTTTTCAGGCCACGCTGCTCAATAAGTTTTTCTCTTATTTTCAGCTCCCTGAATAATTCTAGGGGTTGGATTGCAGCACCTGAACTTAACCTTGCCTGAGCAACGATAGGGCGCACATCTGTACGGAAGGCGTCTTGCAAAATTTCCTGGCAGCGAGCCACATCATTTTGTTGTTGTGCTGCGATTAAAGCTTTTCGGTCTACCAAAAGGGCCTGTGTATAAGCGATCATAATTGCTTCTACAGATTGCATCAAATCTTCCAATGGATCTTTTACATTGTGAGATGCATCGATCATCCAGCCTAAGCTGGTCGCGTGTTCCATGCCTCTTGCATCCATTCCTTCCACCAACTCGGCGAAGATCAGGAATAACTGATAAGGCTTTATGCTTCCGGTGGTAAGATCATCATCACCGTATTTCGAATCGTTGAAATGGAAACCACCGAGCTTACCTTCCATTAATAACAGCGACACAATTTGTTCGATGTTTGCATTTGGAAGGTGGTGACCTAAGTCTACCAAAGTTTGAGCTTTGGGCCCTAATTTACTGGTGTACAAGTAAGACTGACCCCAATCGGCAACGGTTGTAGAATAGAAGTTCGGCTCGTGCGATTTATACTCCACAAACATTTTCCAGTTTTCGGGCAAAGCGGCATAAACTTCCCGCAAGCATTCTAATGTGTTTTCAAATGCTTTTCTGAAATTCAACTGTCCCGGAAAGCTTGATCCGTCGGAAAGCCAGACTGTAATTGAGTCGGAACCCAGTTCAACACCATGTCGAATTACTTCGATATTATGTTCGATTGCTTGTTTGCGAACAGCTTTATCAACGTGCTGCATTGAACCAAACTTATAACTTAAAGCTTGTCCGGCTTGATCCTGAAAAGTGTTTGAGTTAACGGCGTCGAACTTTAACCCGTATTGAGATGCAAGGGCTTTAGTAGCCGCGTAGTTTTCAGGAATATCCCAAGGAATATGAAGTGAAATTGCTCCGCAAGATCCATTCAATGCGTGCATTGTTCCTATATCCTCCATTTTCTCTTCAAGGCTCCGCGGTTCGCCTCCTCCGGCAAAACGGCCGAAACGGGTACCGCCGGTACCTAAGGCCCAACTTGGTATTGCAATTTGAAAAGCTATCAGCTTCTGGATGATGGCATCGACATTAGGAATATCAGCTGCAAGAACTTCGAATTTTTGTCTGACTTTGCCTGATAAGCGGTTATTGTGTTCTTCTATTTGATATTTCTCGAGGTTCATAATTGGTACATTTGATTATTGGAACCAAAGTGCTACATGTAGCACTCTGGTTCCAATATACTTAATAACATTAATAGACGTGCTTCAGCTTAATTAATCCTTGTTATCTCACAAAAGCCATTGCTACACCACCATCCACATTAATCACATTTCCGGTTGATTTTCTAAGCAAATCGCCCGTTAAAGCAAAACATGCATTGGCAATATCTTCCGGAAGAATAATTTCATTTAATAACGTTCTTTTAGCATAATAGGCTGGCAGCTCTTCCAATGCAACGCCATAAGCTTTAGCGCGGCCTTCTGCCCATCCGCTTTGCCATATCTTGCTATCTGATATTACAGCATCTGGATTCACCACGTTTACACGGATCTTATCAGGCCCCAGTTCGGCCGCATTTAACCGGCTAAGATGTAATTGTGCTGCTTTCGCAGAGCCATAGGCCGCATTATTTGGCCCTGAAACTAATGCGTTCTTACTAACAATATTGATTATATCGCCACCTAATGCTTGCTTTCTCAACACTTCTACGCCAACTTGCGTTATTTTGAAGGGGCCTTTTACAAACACATCGTAGAGCAATGCAACATCTTTGTCAGTGTGTTCTTCAAGGGGTTTTGAGATAGATAAACCTGCGCAGTTTACAACAATATCTACTCCGCCAAAAGCTAAAACAGCAGCTTCAAAAGCATTTTCAATAGAGGCATTATCAGTTACGTCAAGAGGGACAGCCGTGTGAGTGTCTTTTCCGTATTGTTGCTTAAATTCCTGATCGGCAGTAGCTAAGCGTTCATCATCATTGTCATTTATCACTACCACGGCACCATTTTCCGTAAATTTTTTCGCAATAGCTTTACCAATGCCACCAGCACTTCCGGTAACCAAAGCAATTTTCCCCGACAGAACTTTCGGCTTAGGCATCCGTTGAAGCTTGGCTTCTTCGAGTAACCAGTATTCAATATTAAATGCCTCCTGACGCGGCAAAGATGTATATTCAGAAATCGCTTCAGCTCCCTTCATTACATTGATCGCGTTCAGGTAGAACTCCGATGCAACCCTGGCAGTTTGTTTGTCTTTTGCGAAAGAGAACATACCTACTCCAGGGTAAATGATTATCACCGGATTCGAATCGCGAATTGCGGGGCTATTTGAGTGCTTGCAGGTTTCGTAATACTCGCCGTACATTTTGCGGTAATCAGCGAATAGAGGCGCAATCTTTTCTTTCAGTGCTTTGTAATCAGAAAGATCTTCGTTTGGTTGTAAATTTAAAACCAGCGGACTGATTTTAGTGCGTAGGAAGTGATCAGGACAGCTGGTTCCCAATGGGGCCAATCTGCTTAAATCATTAGAGTTAATATATTCAAGCACTCGTGGGTCATCAGTGAAATGGCCAATCATGTGTCTTTCGCTTGAGCAAAATCCTCTTAGAACCGGAGCAATTGCCGCTGCCTGCTTTTTACGGTTTTCCTGATCCAGGCTATCGATTTTTTTGCCCCCAAATATGCTTTTGTTTTTGCCGTAATTTGCCTCAAGATATTCAGCGCACTTTTCGATTACCTCGAGGGTATTTATATAGCTTTCGAATGCAGTATCTCCCCAGGTAAATAAGCCGTGAGAACCGAGCATAATTCCTCTGATTCCAGGGTTCTTATCTAAACAATCCCGAAGTTGTAATCCTAAATCAAAGCCTGGCTTTTGCCAGCCTACCCATCCGATAGTTCCGCCAAATAGTTCTTGAGTTATTTGCTCCCCGTTTTTTGAAGCGGCAATTGCAATCGCCGCATCAGGATGAAGGTGATCGATATGTTTAAATGGTAAAAAGCCGTGAAGTGGAGTGTCGATCGACGGAGCTTTGGAATCTAGATCGTAGATGCAGTGATTGAATAATTCAACCATCTCATCTTCCTGCTCAATTCCTTTGTAAATATTTTTAAGGCTAAGCAAGCGGTTCATATACAAAGCTGCTAAACCGCTTCGCTTTAAAGTACCCAAGTCGCCGCCCGAGCCTTTTACCCACATCACTTCAGTATCCTCTCCAGTTAATTTATCTTTTGAAGTAACTTTACAAGAGGTGTTTCCGCCTCCGTAATTGGTTAATCTAAGATCTGCTCCTAAAAGATTAGAACGATAAATTAAAAGCCCAACTTCATCACCAGCAAGTTTTGCTGCTTCCGCTTCGTTCCATAAATAGCTAACATGTTTGAAGGCTGCTTTTGATGTTATTCCCGACATTTTGTTTGTTTGTTTTATATTAATGAGTTACCGTATCCTACCAGGATTACTGATAGAATGATGACTGCGATTCCTGATAAAATTGTTGTGTACGTTTTTCTGCTAACGCCCTTCCATTCGTTAAAAATGAGCCCCCACATGTTGGAGACCAGAATGATAAAAGCCATGTGAAGAATCCACGAACTGGCCCCGTTGCCCAGTTTGCTTTCTCCCATACCGTAGAAGAAAAATTGCAAGAACCAGGTGGCTCCGGCAAGGGCAGAAAATATATAGTTGCGTGTAAGCGGAGTCTGTTTGTTGCCATAATCGCCAAACGTTTTATTCCGGGCGTTTAAAATCATACACCAAATGAAATTGGTAGTTAAACCACCCCAAAGCACTACCACAAATATTACGTTGTTTTGAAAAAGCGGATTAGCACCTTGCTGTATGGCCACTTCAGCCATCGATTTTCCGGCTTCAATACCGAAGTTAAAACAGGCACTTAAGATTCCGGAAATAACAGCTACAATTAAGCCGGTTGTGATATTGAACTCTTTAATGCTTTCTTTCTTCTGCTCATCAGATAGTTCCTTTTCTTTCATCATACCTGCCTTTCCGCAGATAAGAATTCCTAATAGACAAACAGCAACTCCGAAAAGTACAACGTTACCACCAGTGCTTTGCAACATGGAAGAGAAGCTGCCTTCAGTTTCATGTGAAACTAAGTCGCGATAGATAGGAGGCACCAAAGCGCCAAAGGCAGATGTGAACCCCAGGGCTACCGACATGCCCAAAGACATTCCTAAATAGCGCATAGCTAAACCGAAAGTCAAGCCGCCAATTCCCCACAACGCTCCTAAAATATAGGTGTAAAATAAAATGGTAGAATCGGTTGATCTGATGATATCCATGAAGCCAGGGACTGTCAGATAAGCAGCAATAAAAGGAACAAACAGCCAGGAAAATACTCCACCTACTATCCAGTAGCTTTCCCAAGACCAGCCTTTAACTTTTTTATATGGGAGATAAAAACTGCCTGAGGCAAAACCACCTATAAAGTGGAAAATAACTCCAAATAGTGCTTGCATAAATTGCTTTTAATGGTTGTATGAAATTGGTTAGTCCTAAATTTGCAACGAGTTCCCACTATTCCTGCCGTTGTTTTTAAACTTTTAGGTAGTCGATGTTTATTAATTAAATCCGACGAATAAAAAGTTTTCTTTTAGTTTATAATGTAAAAGTATTTGTTAGATATATCTTGAGCAACCTGCACTATCCTGTCAGGGCGGCGAAAGGGGGAAGGTTTTATAGAATCCTGAGAAAATATAGCGTTATAAGAGCAATCAAATGTTGAACAACAACTGCCTATAATACTGGAACACAATTAAAATTAATAAAAGTTGATCTTATTAAAAATCGTTTAAGGAACATTAAGCGCAGAAAAAGAATTGAATTACGTAGGTTTCTTAGATTTTACAGATAACGCAACCTATTTCACAAATTACAAATTAATGGATTAGTAAAGTCAGAAAATTCGACCGATGTAGGAAGAGCGTTTCTGGAACTTTGAATTCACTGGCATTGATCGGGATAATACTTCAATGCTGGTATGTGTTGATGTTAGAGATTAATTCACGTTGCCATACGAGAATAATCCTTTTAATCTCTCCAAAAAATCACAGTGATTCCTGTATAGAGTTTAAATCGAGTGTCGCCTGATCAGTGAAAAAGGGTTTTTAATCACATCGTGCCGGCTTTCAAGAATTAATTTTGCAGCGGTAACACCCATTTGGAAGTGGTCGGTAGAAATAACGGTAATTCCATCCAGTAAAATCTCTTTTAAAGGAGTATCGTTATATGATAGAATCCCAATATCTTTTCCAGGTTCTAAGTTATTTTGTTTGCAGATTTTAACGAGAGTAACCAAATCAGGTTCTTCGATTACTACAAAAGCATCACCTTTTTCTATCAGGGCCGAAGCTTCAATGCCATGAATAATTTCAAATTCAAAATGATGATAAATGCAATATAATTTAAACCCTTTAGCAATCTCGGTAGGGTCAAGAACCAGCCTCGGGAAAATCAAAACAAGTCGTTTATATTTTTTAAGGAGATCAATCCCATCCTTTAACGCTTCAAATATGTCCTTTTCAAAGTCCTGATAAACTGCGGAGTACGTATGAGTAACATTGTCAATCTCCTTATCCAGAATTATCACCTTTTCTTTATCTAACTGTGCAATTATCTCAACTGCTCTATCATTATCTTTATAAAAATGAGGCATGATTACATAGTAATCATACATCCCTAAATTTTTATTGATGATAATATTGAAGATGTCGACATTAGAATGATGGACACTCAGGTCGATAGTAATGTCATTTCCAAGGGTTTCAATAATGCCGTCGTAAACTTGTTTTTTATGAGTGCTGAGCTTATTGAAGATCAACAGCACGCGTAAGTTCTTACTTACATCAACCCTGTTTATATAATACCCCTTTCCTTTAACAGAAGTGATGATCCCTTTTTTCATCAAATCCTTATAAGCTTTCTCAACCGTATCTCGCGAAAGAAGATATTCTTCACTTAGCTGATTAATAGAAGGAATGCGGTCGCCAAGCTTTAATTTTTTTAAGCTGATGGAGTTAATGATTGATTCGGAAATTTGAACGTACAAAGGTTTATTTTCCTGGAAATATAATTTCAAGTCAAATTTCATAATCAAGAAAAGGGCTTATAATCTTTAAAGTTAATTAAGAAAACCGTTCTTTTAAACAAATTAAGCGTCGGCGTAGTTAATCTGTTTTCAAAAATTGTACTATTCCTTTCTATGGCTCTGATTATCAATTAGAAACAATGCGAAAATGTTTATGAAAGGATTCAAAACAGGTGAAACGCAAAGGAATTGTTACCTTTAAACAGGATAGGACAGGATGCCAAAAAAGCTTGTCAGGGCTAATTTTAATTTCTTCGATATTGACCTTTATCACCCACAAAAAGCATTATAAACATTCTCTGCATTTGTAATTACAGCTAATTTATTGACGTATCCGAGCAGTTGTTTTGATTGTATAGTACTATAATTAATTAGTAATTTTTCAAAGGAGCAGCCATTAAGTTAACCAAACCAATACCCAAACCATAATATGAGGCCTTTCAAGTATTTTATGATTCTCGCATTTGTTGTATTTACCACATCTCTGCTTGCGCAAGATGAAAGTCCGGCAATTATGCAAAAAGTTTGGAATGCAATCTGGATTGTTGTTCCTGGAGAATCGTCTCAGGAATATGGTGTTTACCGGTTCAAGAAAACTGTACAGCTCACTACTAAACCTTCGAGCTTTATCATTCACGTTTCGGCTGACAATAGATATAAACTATTTGTTAATGGGCAGTTGGTTTCTTTAGGTCCGGCACGAGGCGACATCTATCACTGGAATTTCGAAACCGTTAATATCGCACCATATCTTAATGCAGGTGAGAATAATGTCTCTGCTCTGGTTTGGAACGAGGGGGAGTTGAGAGCAGAAGCACAAATGTCTAACAAAACTGCATTTATTCTTCAGGGCGATTCGCCAGCCGAAGAAGTACTTAACACAAACAATTCCTGGCAGGGAATACGGGATAATAGTTTTACTCCTGTGACTCCGAATCTTATCCATACCTATTACGTGGCCGGTCCCGGAGATATGGTTGATTTTCGAAAATCAGTTTCAACAAGTAAAGACAGTGATTGGAAAAACGCTCAGGAGTTGAATAAGGGATTGCCTAAAGGCGTTTTTGGATGGACTGATGGATGGATGCTGGTTCCGAGTCCAATTCCGCAAATGGAACTCACTACTCAGCGGTTGAAGAGCATGCGTAAAGCTGAAGGGGTGAAAGTGCCTGCAACTTTTCCGGCACAAAAAACTGCATTTACCATTCCGGCAAATACCGTTGCAACAATACTTTTAGACCAATCCCAATTAACCAATGCTTATCCAACCATTCTTTTCAGTAGGGGAAAAGATGCTCAAATTACTTTGGCTTATACCGAGGCCTTGTATATAAAAGAGGCAGACGAATCGAAATGGAAAGAGCAAAATAAAAAGGGAAATAGAAATGAAGTTGAAGGGAAGAGGTTTGTGGGTCGGGAGGATATTGTTATATCAAACGGTACAGCTAACCAGGAATACACTTCATTATCATGGAGAACTTACCGGTATGTTCAGCTTAAACTGGAGACTAAAAACGAACCGCTGGTTATAGACGATTTCTATGGAACCTTTACGGGATATCCGTTTAAAAACAATTCGAAATTCATTTCAGAGAATCCATTACTATCAGACATTTTACAAACCGGATGGAGAACAGCCCGTCTTTGCGCCGTTGAAACATATATGGATTGCCCGTTTTACGAACAACTGCAGTATGTTGGCGATACCCGAATACAGGCGTTAGTTTCTTTATTCAATAGTGGCGATGATCGTTTGATGCGTAACGCGATTAATTCAATTGATAATTCCCGGCTAGCCGAAGGAGTTACGTTGAGCCGTTATCCAACTGCACATGCTCAGCAAATTCCTACTTTCTCTTTATGGTGGATCGGGATGCTGAATGATTATTGGAGATACAGACCTGATGCGGATTTTATTAAAGAGAAGCTGGCAGGAGAAAGACAAGTGCTGAATTTCTTTAGTCGCTATCAGCAAGAAGATGGTTCTTTGAAGAACACACCTTATTGGAATTTTACTGATTGGGCTGAAGATAAAGGCTGGAAGCAAGGTATGGCACCTATCGGAGAAAATGGCAATTCGGCTTCGCTGGATTTACAATTATTATGGGCCTATCAACTTGCGGCAGAGTTGGAAAGTAAGATTGGAATGGCAGCCTATGCAGAAGAGTATAAAATAAGAGCTCAAAAGCTCATGCAAACTATTCGGACAAAGTACTGGAATGAGTCGAAGCTGCTGTTTGCAGATACTCCTGAAAAGGATTTGTATTCCCAGCATGTAAATGCACTAGCAATTCTTACTGAAACGGTGACTGGCGATAACGCGAACCAGTTGGCTAAAAAGGTTTTGACCGATACTTCACTTACTCAGGCAACTATCTATTTTAAGTATTATATAAACCAGGCGCTCTTCAAAACAGGTTTGGGCAACGATTACTTAAACTGGCTCGGAATATGGAAAGACAACTTAGCTTACGGTATGACCACTTGGGGAGAAACTTCGGATATCAATGGTACCCGATCTGACTGCCATGCATGGGGTTCGCATCCTAATATCGAATTCTTTAGAACGGTTTTGGGAATTGACAGTGATGCGCCCGGATTTGCTGCGGTAAAAATAGAACCACATCTAGGAGCCTTGAAAAAAGTGAGCGGTGAAATGCCCCATCCCAACGGCAAAGTTTCTGCGCAATATGTGTTAAATAACGGCAAGCTTAAAGCGGTGATAGGCTTGCCCAAAAATACTCCAGGTTATCTGCTCTGGAAAGGTCAACGTTACCCCTTAAAGGCCGGCGAAACAACAACACTTAGTTTATAATATGATTCAGAGCCGCTTGCCGCTTGTAAATAAATGTGTTTGTATTTGCTTGCTTTTATTATCAGGCCTGTTAAACAACGCCGTTGCGCAAGTAATTTATCCGGCACCAGCCGGATTAAAGCCTAGCGATGAATATCAGGTAAGACTTAACGGTAAAGCTGCTTTTGTCTACGATTCGCCCATACCTGCCGCTTACTGTTCTTTCGACATTAAGAATGGTGTAGATATCGTGATCAAAGTGAACCGCGATATAAAATGGGTTGACGTAAGGCCACTATCTGCTGGAATCATTCCCGTGTTTAAAGACAGTAGCATCCGTATTCATATCAGTAAACCCCAGCAATTAAGTATCGAAATAAATGGGTCTATCAAACACCCCTTATTCCTTTTCGCTAACTCAATTGAAAATAACAAGCCAAAAAAGAACGATGCGAATGTTGTTTTTTTTGAAGCAGGCAAAATTCATTATCCTGGCATTATCGAATTGAAAAGTAATCAATCAGTATATATAGAAGGCGGAGCAGTTGTAGTTGGCGTTGTAAAAGCCAAGGGTCGAGAAAATGTTAAAGTATTTGGAAGAGGGATTTTAGACGGCACTTATAACAGGAATTTAAATGATTCTTTGATGAAAGCAAAGCCGGCTGATTTGCTTAATGCATTAAAAAGCACAAAAGGAAAATATAACCGCTTTCTTGAATTTATTGATTGTGAGAATGTATTCGTTGAAGGCGTTACGTTACATAACAGCACAACCTGGCAAATTGTCCCTGTGCATTGCAATAACGTTCATATTAATAATGTAAAGGTAGTTAGCGATCAGGCTTCGGATGATGGCACAGACATCGTAAGAAGTAAGAACGTAATCATCGAGAATTCTTTTTATCGAACCAAAGATGATTGTATTGCGATTAAAGCACATTTGGATTATCCGAAAGATGAAGGTGTGGATCAAGTAATGGTGCGAAATTGTGTTTTTTGGAACGCCCTTTGGGGAAATGGAATAGAGATTGGTTTTGAACTGAACTCCGCCGAAGTCAAAAACGTCACTTTCCAAAACTGTGATATAATACATATCGAAGCAGGCGCTGCAATTAGTATACATAACGCGGGCTCGGGGCATGTTAAAAACATTGTCTTCGACGATATTCGAATAGAAGATGCCCGGCAGAAGTTGTTCGATCTTGCTATTTTCAGGTCTCAATATTCTGAAGATGGTACCCGCGATCCTGAAGAAAGAAGAAAGTACTATTTAAACGGAGCCTGGGATGGCGTATTAATGGTTCCTGCGGAATTGAAAGAGAAACATGCACCTTTTCGGGGCAAAATCAGTGATGTTGTTTTTCGTAATATCAAGATTGTTGATGGATTATTCCCTTATTCTGTTTTTTATGGCTATGATGCTAGACATAATATTAATAATGTAACCATCGAGAATTTAACCGTTCATGGAAAAAGAATTCAAAGTATCAACAAACTAAAGCTATATTCTGAAAATGCAAACAATGTAGTTGTGAGATAAACTATATTAAACCATATTCGACCTTCAAATAATTAAACTTAGATAATGAAACGTATTTTATTTTTTCTCCTGGTATTTTTTACGATACATCACACCTACGCGCAAAAGGAATGGCGGGTATCTTCACCTGATAAGTCGCTTCAATTGGTGTTAAGCAACGCCAATGGCAAACTTTTTTATAAAGTACTATCCGGCAGTGTTGAAGTGGTTAAGAACTCATCATTGGGCATGGAGACTACTTCAGGAAGCTTCTCGAATGGCTTAAGTTTCGTTAAATCGGGAGGAAGAAGAATTAACGAACTTTATAAACTAACTTCTGGAAAAAGGAAGCTAAACCATGCTTCTGGAAACGAAACAAGCGTTACTTTCAAAAATAAAAACAATGCAACGATTCAGATCGACCTTAGAGCTTATAATGATGGCGTTGCTTTCAGATACAATTTCCCTGAAAACGCGAAGGTATTAACAGTTAATTCAGAACTAACGCAATTCGCCCTTCCTGTGGAAGGCAAGGTGTGGCTGCAAAATCACGATTTGCCATCTGAATGGGGTCCCGGATATGAGGGAAATTATACAAATGGCACAGCAATAGGGACTAAAGCGAAAGATGCTTCAGGATGGCTTTTTCCTGCCCTTTTCAAAACCAGAGAACATTGGCTCTTACTAACCGAAGCAAATTTAGAACCTACTTACTTCGCCGCCCATCTTGATTCTAATTGTGCAAATGGGGTGTACAAGATTGCTCATCCGCAACGGGGCGAAGGTAATAATGTAGGGGTAACAACAGCAACTTCAAATACACCGTTTTTTACCCCTTGGCGTATGTTCATTATTGGAAAGAAGTTGGGAACCATTGTAGAATCAAACCTTGTATTTCATCTGTCGGCTGCCAACCGCACCGGCGACGTAAGCTGGGTGAAGCCAGGCCGTTCATCCTGGAGCTGGTGGGGCGATCATGATAGCAGTCGTGACTTTGGCAAGTTGAAAAATTTTGTCGATCTGGCTAAAGAAATGGGCTGGGAGTATTCGTTAGTAGATGCAAACTGGAATGTAATGCAGGGGGGCGGTACTATAGAGGATCTGGTTAAATATGCTAATTCCAAAAGCGTTCCCTTGTGGTTCTGGTATAACTCAGGCGGGCCGCATAACAAAGTTGCCGAGCAGCCCCGTGACATTATGAGCGACCCTGAAAAACGTAAGGCTGAGTTTAAAAAACTGAGGGCCTGGGGTATTAAAGGTATAAAAGTTGATTTCTTCCAAAGTGATAAACAAGATGTAATTCAACTGTATCATGGTATTTTGAAAGACGCTGCCGCGGAACACATTTTGGTGAACTTTCACGGGTGCACATTGCCTCGCGGCTGGGCCCGGACGTATCCCAATTTATTGAGTATGGAAGCAGTTAGAGGCGCCGAAAACTATGGATGGGGAAAAGAGTTTGCCCAGCTGGCACCAGTTCAGAACAACATTTTTACTTACACCAGAAATGTGGTAGGCTCGATGGATTACACCCCGGTAACATTTTCAGATTATGACTGCTGTAAGCATACCACAACCAACGCCCATGAGCTGGCGCTAAGCGTTTTGTTTGAAACCGGTATTCTGCATTTCGCCGACAGAGCTGCTTCTTACCAAGCCTTGGATAGTAAGGTTAAAGATTTTATGAGAACAGTTCCAACAACCTGGGATGAAACGAAATTTGTTAGGGGCGAGCCCGGAAAAGAAACAGTACTCGCCAGAAGAAGTGGCAAAACCTGGTATATAGCCGGATCTAACGGTGAAGCACGGGCCAAAGTTTTAGGCCTCGGCCTGCCTTTCCTTTCAGCATCATCTTACAAAGCCACTGTTTTGGCCGACGGCGCATCGGAAAGGGAAATCAAAACCTCTGAAACTATTTTCAAAAAAGGTGGAACTTATAAGGTGAATATGTTGCCTCATGGAGGGTTCTTGATGGTTTTAAGCCCGCAGGTAAAATAATAGGAACGATGAGAAGAATTGAAATGACGTTTATTAAGACGACTAAGGTTCTTCTCTTCTTTTTGTTTTTAAGCTTTTCGTCCTTCTCTCAAAGTTGGAAAGGAAATTGGATAACAGCCTACGAAGCGCAGAGTGCAACTAATACCTGGACCGGCTTCCGTAAAGTAATTTCGATTAACAAAACACCAGGAAGAGCTTTAGCTCGAATTGCCGTTGACAGTAAATACTGGCTTTGGATCAACGGAAAAATGGTTGTTTTTGAAGGTGGATTGAAAAGAGGGCCATCTCCAAAAGATACTTATTTTGATGAAGTTGATATTGCGCCTTACTTAAAAAGCGGCTCAAACACTATTGCGATTTTGGCCTGGTATTTCGGAAAAGATGGCTTCTCTCATAACAGTAGTGGCAAAGCAGGCCTGTTTTTCGATTGCCAAGCTAACGGCTTAGAGATTATATCTGATCGAAGCTGGAAAGCAGCGATCCTTCCCTCATACAAAACCTGCGATGATCCCCTTGTAAATTTTCGTTTGGCCGAATCGAGTATTTTGTATGATGCCCGAAAGGAGATAGGCAACTGGCAGCAATCTAATTTTGATGATGCTACGATGCAGCATGTAAACATTATAGGCAAAGCCGGAAGCGCACCCTGGAACATTTTGGTAAAAAGGCCAATTCCGCTTTGGAAAGATTTTGGCTTAAAGAAGTACAATAAGCAAGTTATAAAGGGCGATACCATTATATGTGACTTGCCGTACAATGCCCAAATTACTCCTTATCTTAAAGTTGAGGGCGATGAAGGTAAAAAAATAACTATCTGCACCGACAACTATCTCATCTACCATGGCGGAGCCGTAAATGTTCGCGCCGAATACATCTCTAAAAAAGGCTTACAGGAATATGAAAGCCTCGGTTGGATGAACGGGCATAAAGTTTATTACATCATCCCAAAAGGGGTAAAAGTATTAGCGCTTCTATACCGTGAAACAGGTTACGATGCTGAGTTTAGTGGCAGCTTTTCTAGTTCAGATTCCTTTCTGAATAAGCTATGGGAGAAATCAGCCCGTACTTTGTACATCACCATGCGAGATAATTATATGGATTGCCCGGATCGGGAACGGGCGCAATGGACTGGCGATGCGGTTAATGAATCCGGACAAGCGTTTTACATTATTTCACGCTCCAGCGATCAGCTGAGCAGCAAATGGCTTCACGAAATTATCAACTGGCAGCGTAAAGATTCAAGCTTATTTTCTCCATCGCCGGCAGGCAATTACGACTACGAATTGCCCGCTCAGATTCTGGCTACTATAGGACATTATGGGGTCTGGAATTATTATTTAAACTCTGGTGATAAGCAAACTATTCGGGATTTATATCCGGGCATAAAGCGTTATCTCGCTCTGTGGAATCAAGACGACCAAGGAATTGTGCCTCTAAGAAAGGGCGGTTGGGATTGGGGTGACTGGGGAGAAAATGTTGATATGCTCGCCATTTACAATTTATGGTATTATTTGGCTATTAAAAGTCAGGTTAACATAGCCCACGAGCTTGGTTATACCGAAGATGGGAAGCATTATGAATCAATGCTAAGTAAGTTTGAAATTGGGTTTAACAATCGCTTCTGGGATGATCAGGCAAAAGCTTATCGAAGCCCTGGGTATAAAGGTAAAACCGATGATCGCACCCAGGCACTTGCAATCGTTTCAGGTATTGCCAAGCAAGAAAGGTATCCATCGCTATTAAGGATATTTAAGGAGGAAGAACATGCCAGTCCATATATGGAGAAGTATGTTTACGAAGCGATGATGGTAATGGGCGAAGAGGAAGAAGCTTTATCTCGTCACAAGAAACGCTTTAGCAAAATGGTGTATGATGAACGCTTTACCACCTTATTCGAGGGGTGGG
>DASVRX010000255.1:0-3287 GCA_036388375.1 Pedobacter sp.
TAAGTGTGGCAACTAATGGAAGAGAACTAAACCCTAATACATAAGATCATGAATAAAACAATTATCATAAATATTAACGGAATCGTATTTCATATTGAAGAAGATGCTTACGAAGTATTAAAAAGTTACATGACGGAAGTTAAGCGTCATTTTGCATACAGCAAAGACAGTGTCGAAATTGTAACAGATATTGAAAACAGGCTGGCTGAGATGTTTTCTCAACGATTAGCTGAGCAGAATAAACAAGTAATCATTTTACAAGATGTAGAGGAAATTACATCGCAAATGGGCCGTGCACAAGATTTTGAAAATGATGAGGAAGATGAAGTGTTTTCGGAAGATCGACTAAAATCGTCAAAAACGCTGTATCGGGATGGCGACGATAAAATGATTGCGGGTGTTTGTGCGGGGTTGGCTCACTATTTTGATATCGAAACAAAGTGGATGAGGCTGGTTGTGATCGTAACTACATTAATATCCGGCATCGGCCTCATTCCTTACATTGTTTTATGGGCTTTAGTTCCTATAGCTAAAACCCGACAGGAAAAAATGGCCATGAAAGGAGAGGCGATAAATCTTCAAAATTTTAAGCGAAGTTTTGATGAAACAGCTGAAACAGGCAAAGGCTTTAATCAAACAGAGCAAAGGTTAAATACCAGCGATCCGGTGAAAGAAATTATAGACTTTATCGTAAAACTGATCAAGCTCTTTCTTAAGATTATAGGTATAATAATCATCTCAGTTGGAGCTGCAGCTTTATTCGCAGCGATATTTGGACTCATCTTTGGCTTAGGATTTTTAAATAACAGCAGCTATGTTGATTTTCCCTTTAACGCAATTAATGATGAGTACCGTTCTCCGATATTCTTCAGCGCCTTTCTCTTACTGTGCATCCCTCTGATCGCATTAATTCTTTTTGCTATCAGAGTGCTGTTAAACCGGAAAGTAATATCTCGTTACGGATCTTTCGCAATGCTTATTTTATGGCTAACTGGTTTAGGAATGGGTGTTTATTATGGATCGAAGGTTGCTTCCGAATTCAGAGAAGAAGCAAAGCTGGAGCAAACCTCCGCGCTAAAATCTTACCCATCAATCCTCATTAAAATGGATCATAAATTTTCATTAAACAGTTCTGACAGTGTAAAATATAATGTTGGTCGTGGGAAATTTACAGGAAGAGTTTTATATGGCGACAACAGAATGAACCATAACATTCAAGAAATTGAGTTATTCATAGAAAAAAGTGATGATACCTCTTTATCAGTTATGAAAGAACTTAGCGGCAGGGGACAAAACTTTGAGCAGGCTCTTCAAGCTGCTCAAAGAATAAATTACCAGGTAACCCAAAAAGATTCTGTAATCCAGCTTGCCAAATACTTCTCTCTGCAAGGAAACGGGCTTTACAGAGATCAGGAGTTAGATGTTCGTTTAAAAATTCCAGTAAATACAAAGGTTCTAATCGAAGGCAATCTTGGCTGGAGGTTAAGAGATATAAATTTATGGGATTGTCAAGAGGATAATCATGGCGACAATGAAATAACCGAGTGGATTATGACAGAAGAAGGCCTTAAATGCACCAGCAAAAAGCCTTCTGAAGATAAAGGAAGTGAGTAATAATAATTATAGTAAGGCCTGCGGGCTTTACTATAATTGAAATGTTACTGGTACAGAAAAGTACGTTCGAACCGGGGAATCCTTAATCATTCCCGGTTTCCATTTCTCAGATGCTTTCAAAACCCGGATAGCTTCTTCCTCGCACCCGCTTCCTATGCCCTGCTTTACTTTAATGTCCGTCAAGGTTCCATCTTTCTCAACTATAAAAGACAGATAAACCTTTCCCTGCACATTCTTCTGTTTAGCCAGTTCAGGGTATTTGATATTTGTGGATAGAAAGCGAGCTAGCTCTTTGGCACCACCGGCGTATTCCGGGGCAATATCAACAAGTGTGTTATCATAAACTTTGTCGGGAGCCGCTCCACCCTCGTTTTCTTGTATGGCTGCTTGAGGCTCATTTAATGCGATTGAATCCGGCTGAGTTACTTGAATTGCTTCATTCTTGGTCCCAACTTCCCGCAGGGAAATAATTTTACCGCTTTCGTCAATAATGATTTCATACTTAATTAGGGCTGAATAATTATCGCGTAAAGCATGTCTGTAATAACTTTCTTTAACCCAAAAAGTCGCCGTGATCTTCGACTCTGCACGTTCAAAGTCCAGGGTTGATACTATCCAATTACGCCTATAATTATCTCTTCCTTCTAAACGTTGCCAGTATAATTCTTTGAGGCGCTTATGGGTAAGGCTATGATAATTATAAAACGTTTCGGTTATATCCGCAAAATAGCTGGGAGGATCAAAATATCCACGCCGCTGATCATAATAAAATGCTTCGATGAACCGAACTAATGAAGTTCGAACTTCTTCGTCGCTCATCGACTCGTTTTTGCTTAAAACAGAAGTTCTATCCTCTACAACTAATTTGGTTTTATCTTCATTACTGAAAATCTTCGATGGATCGTCTACAAATAGTGTGAGGTAACCCATTACCGCTATCACCACCCCTAAAATTACTCCCATATAAAGCAGAGACCTGTCTTTATAAACGGGCGTCACTTCTTCCGAAACCTCTTCTTCGATCCTATCCGGAATATCTTCTTCTGCCATCAATTCAAATTAATAATCCAATAGATATACATGTAAACCAAAGGGGCGGCAAACAAAAAACCATCAAACCTATCGAGTAAACCACCGTGTCCGGGAAGAAAGGAGCCTGAATCCTTAATCTTTATGCTCCGCTTCAACATCGATTCAAACAAATCGCCGAAAGTGCCTGCGATCACCACAATTAACGAAACAACGGCCCAATGCGGGAATGTTAGATCCTTAAACTGTGTACTTATAATGTAAGCCAATAGTAAGCTTGTCGCCATGCCTCCAAAAAAACCTTCCCAGGTTTTTTTTGGCGAATGCCGTTCGAATAATTTATGCTTCCCAAAATTTACTCCAAAAATATATGCTCCGGTATCACTAGCCCATAACAGCAACATAAAAGAGAGCGGGAAATGAAAATTAAATTCACTTCCGATGAACGCTGATGCAGTAAAAAAACAAAATGGAATAATGATGAACAAAATCCCGAAATAGGTAAACGCAAGATTAACAAAAGGGTGTTCTTTCTTTCTGAATAACTCGACGATACAAATTGAAATTGCTGCTGGTACCGCGAGAAATATATATTCAAAATAATCCTGGAAAAGAAAGTTTAGAACCATCGGAGTAATAATAGT
>DASVRX010000256.1:0-9130 GCA_036388375.1 Pedobacter sp.
CGCGCAAAAACTATTTGCTTTCTTATCCTTGGTATGATAGAATAATTTTTACCATCGAGGATGAAGTATTGTTCAAGAGTATCGGGATCGATATCTTTCTCAATCGTTTGCGGATAGATATTTCTCGCGGCAAAATCAATGTTACTTTCGTCTATGTCTGTAGCGAAGATCTTTACATCAAGTGATCTTCTCTGCCTTTGAAGATACTTATCAATAAGAATAGCTATAGAATAAGCTTCTTCGCCAGTACTGCAGGCACAGATCCATACTTTCAATATAGAGTTATCGGCTTTTTCTTTAACGATGACAGGAAGTACATCCTGATAAAGGCTTTCGAATGCCGGCTGATCTCTGAAAAATTTGGTAACCCCAATCAGGAAATCTTTACTTAAGTGATTTACTTCGTCCGGATTTTTAAAGAGGTAATCGGCATAGCTTTTTAGATTGCTGAACCCTTTCTGGCCCATTCTTTTGCCTATCCGGCGAATAATGGTTGGCGTTTTATAGTAGTGAAAATCGTGACCGTTAGTTCTGTAAATAAGCGAAAAGATCTCCGTCAAGAGCCCATCATCAATTTTACCTTTGTTAAGTACGTGTATGGGGTTTTCCTGAATATGATTGTAAATTTCTTCAGGCATCATTTCGGGGGGGAGAATGAAATCGGCGTTGCCGGAAGTGATAGCGCTATTGGGCATTCCATCAAATTTGGCAGTAACCGGATCCTGAACCATCACCATGCCGCCGCATTGTTTAATAGCGTCAATCCCTTTTGTGCCATCGGTGCCAGTACCAGATAAGATTATCGCGATAGCTTTTTCCTTTTGATCTTC
This sequence comes from Pedobacter sp., assembly GCA_036388375.1. Lineage (GTDB taxonomy): Bacteria > Bacteroidota > Bacteroidia > Sphingobacteriales > Sphingobacteriaceae > Paradesertivirga. Next base: position 831 of record DASVRX010000256.1, read on the forward strand.
TGCAAGTGTATGTAGAAAATAGTCAATGGCCGTGTTAGGCGCTTTTTCCTGAATTTTTTCCTGGAGATGGAGCTTGCCATCTTTTATGGTCATTAATTTCTTATTAGGGATGATGTAGACACATTCTTTGTGTACGGCCATATCGTCGCCGGCTTCAAACACTTTCATGTGTGTGTGTTTGCTCACCAGTTCAACTAATAAGCTTTTATAATCAGGAGAAAGGTGCTGGATAACAACAAAAGACAGATTTGAATTTTCCGGCATATTGTCGAAAAATTCATGTATTGCTTCTAATCCACCGGCCGAAGCGCCAATCGCTACTATAAAATGTTCGTTCTTGATATTAGTTTTAATTCTCTTTTCTAGTGTACTAACTCCAACTTCTAATGACATCTCCCTCACTGATAATTAAATTAAAATGTAATAATGAATATTTAAAGATAAACCCCGTCACTTCTTCGGCAGATCTAATTTCATCATTCAAATTAATAATTCTTAGTTGTGCCTGATGTGCTTGCTTTGTGGATAATATTGAAGCTTTTGATAACATAACAATAGTGCCCTCTCTAGGTCGAAAGGGCCATAAAGATAAAAAAATCAAATACGATATCGCAAAGAAATTGTGTTTCCAATGGCTTGAACCAGCTCTTTAAGGATAGGACTGGAACTTTCTTTTTGACTCCAGCCACTTTGTCCCTTTTTTAATAAGGTTACGGTTGTGCCCTGTAATAAAATTTGCGATTCTACTGTTCGGTCTATTTGATCTAATTTAATAAGTTGGAAATGAAACTTTGCGCCAGCGAGGCTAATGGTAAAGACTTGACCCATATATGAGCTTAATTGGTTTGTTAGCACGATAATAACAAAAAAAATGCTTTTGTTGTTTGAGCCTCTCGCCAGTAATTAACGTTTTCTAAACTTCGAATCAGAATAAACCAATTACCCACTCCAAAACCTTCCAAATGACGAACAAAAAGATTACGAATAACAGTATTAGAACAATCAACGCTGTTATCCAAACGCCTTTGCCACTACCCTGATGTTTGCCCTCTTCGTAATGTTCTTTTAAAAGGCGAATGTTTTTCGAGTTGGCTTTATAGGTGAAGTCGAAAATTTGCCCCAGTATCGGGATAGCGCCTATAACTAAATCCAACATAGCATTTACAGCCATCAGCGCAACAATTTTCCCGCTGGCGCCATTCTTCGCCATTGTTAAAATTAGAGCAGAGGATAATGCAAAGCCCGATAGATCTCCCGCTATGGGAATAAAATTTAAAATCGGATCTAACCCAAACCTAAAGTTTGTTCCGGGAATTCGGAAGCGTTCATCCAATAAATAAGCAATTTGCTCTACCCACCTTAATTTGCCGCTAAGCTTTACCTGCTCTGGTTTGTTCTTAATCATCATTAGTCTCTAAAGTTTTGCGTAACCATTATTCCGTAAATATTACCGTCAAGTATGCCAATTCCTACGCGGCCAAAAGATTTATGTAAAATATTAGCCCGGTGTCCAGGAGAATTCATTAGACCTGTATGTGCCAGGGAAAGTGTTTGCGCAAGAGCCAGGTTTTCTCCTGCAGCTCTAAACGTGATTTTCCCCTCCTTCAGTCGGTCAAAGGGAGTGGCACCTTCAGGGCTTATATGCGAGAAGTAACTTCTTGAAAACATATCGTTTGAATGCTTTCGGGCGACAGGGGTGATCTCAGGATCTGCTTTTAACGGTTTTAGTCCTGCGGCGTGTCGCTCCTTATTTACGAGCACCAGCATTTTAGCTTCAAGATCCGGACGTGGTTTGGCATTTTTGATAGTAAAAGGAAGCTTGATGGTCTTTTCCGTATGAGGCTTTCTAATAACATTGGTAAGCGATCGATTAACATCATGAAGCACAGGATCAAACTTCGTTTCGGCATATTCAATACCTCGTGATAAACTTGCAACGATTTTGCTTTTCTCTGCTTCATTACTCATGCCTTCTGAAAGCGGAATAAATGATATCAGTAACGTCGCTATCATAGCGTATATGATCCCGTTGATAAATCCCGGGAAGATACCAAACGCTTTGTTAACTGTTTTTTTATGGGCCTGTAAGGGAATGCGCTTCAACGCCAATTGGGCAAAATAGCTTAAAATAACTCTGATGAATATTAGTGAAATAAGAAAACCGATAAGAATATTCCAGGTATTTGCAGGCAATAAATATTTGTCAAAAAAAGAAGCTACGTAATGATATACTAAGAAGGTTAAAATTAACCCACCAAGCCAGCATGTTAAATCGATTACGCCAAGAATGAAGCCTTTCTGTGTTCCAATCCAGGTGAATAAAATCACAAGCACACAAAGAAGGACATCAACGTAGTTCATTAATGATAGAACAAATTTAGGTACAGCAAGTTCTGAATATCTTTAAATGAGATATAAAGAATGGCGGCGAGCTAACTTTATGTGCATAAAATTATATATGTGGCAGCGAAAAAAGACTTTTGTTAAAAAAGTGTTAAATATTTTAAAAAAAGTTTGCATAATTAACAATCATGTTTTATATTTACATCAGGTTTATAATTGGTTAGTTAAAGGTCTCCATCCTCCCCGTTTGGAGGCCTTCTTTTTTTTTACAGTCCCTATTTTATTTTACTGATTTCCATTGTCTTTGTCTGATATTTTTAAAAAGCGAAAACTACTTGGGTTGATTTTCGTTGCTTAAATACGCAAGTTATTTGCATAACAATTATCTATCAAAAACTATCAATTATGGAAAACACATCAAACACAGATCAGGGTATGCTGACTGGAATGTTCAGAGACAGACAGAGTGCAGAAAATGCCTACAACTCATTAAGTTCAAGGGGCTATAGCCACGACGATGTTAATTTAATGATGTCTGATGAAACCCGTAAAAAGCATTTTGAAAACAGTGATCAAGATTCTGATCTGGGAAACAAGGCGCTTGAAGGTGCTGGTACAGGTTCCGCAATAGGTGGAACAGCAGGCGCTGTTATAGGTGCCATTGCCGCGATTGGAACAGCTGTAGCAATACCAGGATTAGGTTTAGTTGTTGCAGGTCCGATTGCTGCAGGTCTGGCTGGTGCCGGAGCAGGTGGTTTAACAGGCGGTATAGTTGGAGCTCTAATTGGTTCTGGTATTCCGGAAGACCGTGCAAAACATTATGAATCCGGCATTAAAGAAGGCGGTATTGTAATGGGCGTTAAGCCACGTACGGACGAAGATGCTGAATACTTTGAAAGCCAGTGGAGAGATAATAGAGGTGAACATATTTACCGCTAGTAATAATAGATTGACAAAAAAAGTCTGCCCGCACGGGCGGACTTTTTTGTTTTTAAAGTTACTTGCCGTCCTTATTTACCTCCTCCTTTTCAAGTACTAAAAGTTCAAAAACAAACTAAGCTTACTTCATTTTTGTTAGGGGTCAGCAGACTGACTAAAAATAATGCTCCTCAATCTTTGTAATGAGTTCCTCTGCTTCTTCAGGTCTTATACTCCCATCGTCAAGCAGTTCCCAGGATTTCTTATCGGTGTATATCAGCTTACAAAGTTCCGACCCGTTTTTAACCAAATGAAAAACACTTTTATCGATACAATCATCGGGTATTACCAGTACTTCTTGTTGCGTACTATCTAATTCGGTTGTTATTTTAAAGCTTTCCATAATTCACAAAATAGATTGAACTTACCACAAAAGTTATTCCTAAAAACGTCAGACATTAAGCGCTTCTATCTAAAACCAAGGTTCTTTTTAATCGTCTCCACAACTAAAAAACCTAATGATTAAATTGCGCCAATAATTAACATGATGAAAATTGCTATTAACGGCTTTGGACGAATTGGCCGAACAGTTTTTCGTATCCTCCAGCATAGGCAGCAGATAGAAGTAGTAGCGATAAATGACATAGGTGACGCCGAAACGCTTGCCCACCTGGTAAAATACGACTCGGTACATGGGCCTGCAGCTTTTTCGGTGCATCCTGGGAAAAACACCTTGATTGTAAATGGCAAGGAGATTCCCCTTCTTTCGGAGAAGGATCCCGGTCAGTTACCGTGGAAAGCATTAGGTGTTGATGTAGTTATTGAATCTACTGGAAAGTTTACTACCCGCGATAAAGCCGCCTTGCATCTTCAGGCCGGGGCCAGGCAAGTAATTTTATCGGCTCCCTCTTCAGATAAAAATGTGGCGTCAATTGTTTTAGGTGTTAACGATCAGGATATAGATTTTAACCAGACAATTATATCTAATGCTTCCTGCACCACCAATAATATCGCACCAATTATCAAAATATTGGAAGACAATTGGGGCATTGTAAACGGCTATATTACTACTGTACATTCAATGACCGGAGATCAAAATTTGCATGACGGTCCGCATAAAGACTTACGAAGAGCACGTGCTGCTGGCTCTTCGATTATTCCTACAACCACGGGTGCTGCCAAAGCAATAACCAATATCTTTCCAAACCTGGAAGGAAAATTGGGTGGAGCCGGCATCAGGGTACCTGTTCTCAATGGTTCGTTAACCGATTTTACCTGCACGCTCAAAGCTCAACCCACTGTTGAAGAAATAAATGCTGCTTTTAAAGCAGCGTCGGATACTTTTCTTAAAGGCATTGTTCAATACACCGAAGATCCAATTGTATCAGTTGATGTTTTAGGAAACCCTCATTCGTGTGTGTTTGATTCGCTTCTCACTTCTGTGGTGGGCGGCATTACTAAGGTTGTTGGCTGGTATGATAATGAATATGGGTATTCAAGCCGACTGGCAGATCTGCTGGAGAAAATTAACCAGTTAAAACGATAAATTTCGATATTCTATACTGGATCATTTCCCGTTTTTATCAGACCCAAATTTTACTCTGAAAGTTATAAGCTTGGCCTTTTGGATATTTATACACTGCTAATGTATTTGTCGGAGGATATACTTGAACTCAGAAATGACAACAGTAATTTTTGCAACCGTTCCTTTTAAGTAAGGGGCAATTCAAGAATTGCCCCAACAAGCCTTCTTTGACACCGGAAGCGGATTCGAACCGCTGTATAAGGTTTTGCAGACCCCCGCCTCGCCACTCGACCATCCGGCTGTAATATGAGTGACAAATCCACCCATTATTTGAAATCAATTAGTTTAAAGAAATCTCTTTTAGCGTAGTAGTATTTATCTTCGCAAACGCCTGTTCGAAATCTGCTTTGATATCTTCTATATGTTCAATGCCTACAGACACGCGCAACAAGCCAGGCGTAACACCAGCCGCTAATTGCTCTTCGCTACTAAGTTGTTGATGTGTGGTTGCAGATGGTTGAATGATAAGCGTTTTTGCATCACCTAAATTCGCCACATGGCTTGTTAAACTTAGACTATCCACAAATTGGATGGCTTGCGCTTTATCTCCTTTTAGTTCAAATGAAAGAACCGCTCCAAATCCGTTACGCAAATACTTTTTCGCATTGGCATGATAAGGATTGCTTTCCAAGCCTGGATAATTAACCTTCTCAACCAAAGGATGATTTTCCAGCCATTGAGCGAGTTCTAACGCGTTATCAACGTGGCGTTGAACGCGAAGTGAAAGTGTTTCTAACCCTTGAAGAAATAAAAAGGAGTTGAATGGTGATACTGCAGGTCCAAAATCACGCAGCCCTTCTACCCGTGCCCTAATTATGAATTGGATGTTTCCAAATGGACCGCTGCTACCAAACACATCGTTAAATACAAGACCGTGATATCCTTCTGAAGGTTCTGTAAACTGCGGGAACTTTCCATTGCCCCAATTATAGTTGCCGCCATCGACAATAACACCTCCTATACTTGTTCCATGACCACCAATCCATTTAGTCGCCGATTCTACAACGATATGAGCGCCGTGTTCCAGCGGACGGAATAGATATCCAGCGGCAGCAAATGTGTTATCCACTATTAAAGGCAGATCATATTTTTTTGCGAGTTCGGCGAATTTCTCAAAATCCGGTATGTTGAAACCTGGGTTTCCAATTGTTTCCAGATAAAGCGCTTTAGTTTTGTCGTTAATCAAACCTTCAAAACTATGTGGATCATCGCCTTTGGCAAAGCGTGCTTCTATTCCTAATCTCTTAAAAGATACTTTAAACTGGTTGTAGGTTCCTCCATATAAATAGGAGGTAGTGATGAAATTATCTCCCGATTGCAAGATGTTACTCAACGCAATAAATTGTGCGGCTTGCCCTGAGGAAACCGCCAATGCAGCCACGCCTCCTTCTAATGCAGCTACGCGTTTTTCAAATACGTCGGTTGTTGGATTCATTAAACGCGTGTAAATGTTCCCGAATTCTTTCAGTGCAAAGAGGTTTGCTCCGTGCTCCGAACTATTGAAAACATAAGATGCAGTTTGATAAAGCGGAACGGCTCTTGAACCTGTGGTAGGGTCGGCTTCTTGTCCTGCGTGTACTTGTAAAGTTTCGAATCTGAAGTTTGATGACATAACGTAACGTTTTTTAATTTTCGATAAGTAAAACCAAAAATAATATTTTATCTATAGAATTAATAGATTATTTGAAAATTTGTTTTCACGATGAATGTAACAATTTCATAATATCACCTTTATAGGGAGTGTTTCAGGATAGTACATGACAGTTGTATTTGCGCCAAATGCTAGTTTCCCAAACCAATACTAAGCCATGTACTTTCAAAAAACCGCTTCAATTATTTTTTTTGTTGCCTTCGTTTCGTTGAGTCTGAAAGCAGCAACCATCCATCGCTGGGAGGTGTTTGAACTAAAATTACAATCAAAGGGCAGGTATAAGAATCCTTATTTAGATATCCCTGCTGATAACAACCAAGGCCTGGTTCAGGTGGAGTTCTCAGGCGTATCCGGCGAAGCTAAAGGAAAGAAGATTGTGCTATTTGGGTTTTGGGATGGCGGCCAGGTCTGGAAAGTGCGTTTTACCGCACCCTATACAGGAACCTGGAAATATCGAAGCTCTTCTAAAGATGCCGGCTTAGCAAATTCGAAAGGCAGCTTAGACGTCATAAACTGGCCAGCGCAGGCTCTCGCTCAAAATGCTACCCGCCATGGTTTAGTTCAGGTGAAAACATCCGGAAACCAGGCGGGCCGTTACTTTCAATACGCAGATGGCACTCCATTTTTATGGGTCGGTGATACCTGGTGGAACTGGACTAAACGCGGCATCAAATTTTCAACTTATAAAACTTTGGTTGATGATCGTGCTGCTAAAGGCTTTACTCTTGGCCAACTATTCGTTGCTGCAAATGGTTGGGGAAAGCAGAGTTCTTTGCTCGATTCTACATTTACGGAACTAGATGTGAAACACATGCAACGAGTAGACAGCCTCGTTAGTTATGCAAACAGTAAAGGAATTACCGTGTGGATTCACGGCTGGTGGAGCGAAGAAGACTTAAGTAAAGTAGCCACCGAAGAGAAAATAAAGCGTTGGTGCCGATATTTAATACACCGATTGGGTGCGTACAATGTAATTTGGGTAACAGCCGGAGAATACAATAAGGAGAATTACGGCGGTATGGGCTTGCCTTTTTGGAAAGATCTAGGTGCAATGATTAAGAAAGAGGATCCCTATAACCGTATTGTGAGCGCTCACAATACGCCGCCAAACTGGGGCGGAGGCATGAGTGCTCCCCAGTGGTCTACTGCTGAAATTTTGAATGATGAGACTTGGATGGATTACAACCAAACCCAGGTGGGGCATGGCCGTATGGCTAACGAAATGATACCTTCTGTGATAAGTAACTCTTATGCCACAAGTCCGAATAAGCCTATTGTGGTTACCGAGCCCTGGTATGAATTTAAAGAAGGCAATCCTACCGGGCGAGATGTTCGTTTTGCTGCGTGGTCGGCAATTCTATCCGGCGCCGCCGGGCACACTTATGGTGGCGGACATGTTTGGCTCGCTCACGTTCCCGAAGCTCCATCTAAACCGGGCGGTGCGTGGCCACTTCAAATGGGTTTTGAAACCAATACTTTGAACTATGAAGGCGCCCGCTCTATGGGTTATCTAGCTGAATTTTTTAAAAAGGTTGAATGGTGGAAAATGGCCCCACATCCCGAGCTTGTTTTGGAGTATCCCGAAAATAAGTACTGCCTAGCCTTACCTGGACAAGAATATATCGTCTATGCAAGATGGGGCGGGTCGTTAAAAATTGATTTAAAATCTGTGTCACCAAAAGACAGTTTCCAATATTATTGGTATGATCCGGGTACTGCTAAATCATTCAATACCAAAGTTGTTAACGGCGGCTCGGAAGTTTTTTTCAATGCCCCTGAGGTATATCCAGGAACCACCACGTT
>DASVRX010000257.1:0-13403 GCA_036388375.1 Pedobacter sp.
AAGTACTTAGGAAATGATAGGTCTGTTCAGAAGTTTAAATCCACTAAATCTTGTGGTACTTGTCATAGTAGCAGGCTTGTTTAGGTTAGGCGTATATTTCAACCCACCTGGCAATCTTAATTTCTCGATTTTTGAATCCTACGCCTCGGTATTATTTAACTTCTCAAATCAAAACCTGTTTAGCGTAGAGAGCAATCTTTTTTTCGCCTTAGTAATTGTCATCATCCAAGCGATATTATTTAACAGGGTAATAAACGAATACAATCTGCTCGGCAAACCCTCATTCTTACCCGCGCTAATGTATGTTACCTGTTCAAGTTTACTCACCAACTTTTTGGTGTTAACCCCAGCTTTGCTGTGTAATTTTCTGATGATCTGGATGTTAAACAAGTTTCTGAGCATTCATCGTAAAGAATCTGCTCAATCTACCATGTTCGATTTAGGAATGATAATAGCGGTCGGAACCTTACTTTATCTGCCCTTTATTACAATGATGCTTCTTCTGTGGATATGTTTACTCATTTTCAGACCCTTTAACTGGCGCGAGTGGATTGCGGGGATCATTGGGTTTTTAACGTTATACTTTTTCATCGCGGTAGCCTACTATCTTACCGATTCTTACCAAAAATTAAAGAATTTTGAGGTGCCGCTTGCTATAGAATTTAAGTTAACAGGGATAAATATCTACGATTATTTGGTAATCGTGCCGGTACTCTTCATTTTATTTTTATCTGCAATCTCTATACAACAAAAGCTGTACAGGTCGTACGTGCATATTCGAAAATCTTACTTAATGCTTTTTTTCGTTTTTATATTTTCGATGCTTTCATTTTTTATTACATCAAAATATCAGGTGTACCATTTCCTGTTGGCAGTCCCCTCAATTGCGGTTTTTATGGGATTCTTTTTTATCTCTGCTACAAAGAAATGGTTTTACGAAAGTTTATACCTTGTATTGGCCGGATGCATTATTTATTTCCAGTTTTTGTGAGCCCAGACATTTAGCACGACATCCGCGATAAGCCAACCTTAACCTTTTTTAACAAATAAAAGACCCCGATACTTCAAAAATTAAATAGTTTTGTAACATGAAGTTCGGAGTTGTAGTTTTTCCCGGATCCAATTGTGATCAGGACAGCATCTATGTATTAGAAACCATATTAGGGCAAGAAGTAGTAAAATTGTGGCATAAAGATCACGATTTACAGGGTGCAGATTTTGTAATCCTACCGGGAGGATTTTCCTTTGGGGATTATCTAAGATCAGGAGCAATTGCCCGATTTTCGCCAATCATGCAGGAAGTTATTCAATTTGCGAATAAAGGTGGTTATGTAATGGGGATTTGCAATGGCTTCCAGATTTTAGCCGAAGCTGGTTTGGTACCGGGAGCATTATTACACAATAGCAGCCGTAAATTCATTTGCCGCAATATTCATCTTAAAGCGCAAACTACCAATTCATTAATAACTTCAGCGATAAGCGCAGATAAAGCTTTGAAAATCCCAGTCGCTCATGGAGAAGGGAATTATTTCGCAGATGCTGATACATTAAAAAAATTAAATGATAAAGATCAAATCCTTTTCCGCTATTGCGATGAAAACGGATTAATTACACCAGGATCAAACCCTAACGGATCTATTGAAAATATTGCCGGCGTTTGTAACGAAAACCGAAATGTCTTTGGATTGATGCCACATCCGGAGAGAGCAGCTGATCCGGTTTTGGGTAACGAAGATGGCTTAGGTGTTTTCGAATCGATCCTCAAAATTGTACATGCTTAATGCTAAATCTTGTTGTTGATATTGGCAATACATTCACCAAGCTAGCCACATTCAATAACAAGGAAATGATAAGTCTTGAGCAAACTGAGAGCTTATCAATTGAATATCTGGACAATTTCTTAGGAACTCATGCCGTTGATAATGCAATAATATCGAGCGTTAACACTGAGGTTGATTCATTTGAAAAGCTGCTTAAATCCCGAACAAATTATTTCAGGTTTACTAGCTCAAGCTCTTCAAATATCATTAATCATTATAAAACCCCACAAACGCTGGGATTAGACAGATATGCAGCTGTAATTGCAGCCGAGTATTTATTTTCGCAACAAAGCTGTTTGGTTATCGATGCGGGGTCTTGCATTACCTATGATTTTGTAGACAAAAACAAAAATTATTTGGGAGGGAGCATCACTCCCGGAATCCAGATGCGCTTTAAAGCGATGAGCAGTTTTACGGGTCGGCTGCCTTTAGTAGCGTCCGATATCAACAAGGACTCAGATTATGGGGATGATACAGGTTCTGCCATTCGAACAGGTGTTCAAAAAGGCGTTGTTTACGAGGCTTTAGGGTTTATTAACTCCTTTTATTCGAAATGGCCTGATTTAAAAGTGATACTATGCGGGGGCGATGTTAATTTTTTTGATACACAGTTGAAAAATAGCATCTTTGCGCACACTTTAAAAACCGAGCCGCATTTGGTACTTATTGGTTTAAACGAAGTTATCTATTATAATAATGACTAAAACTTTAAAAAATATATTCATTTTAAGCTGTCTGTTAAGCGGCTTTAATGCCCTCGCTCAAAGCACCACCAGCTCACCTTATTCCCAATTTGGTTTGGGTTACTTGAATGGTTCGCAATTGCCACAAAATAAAGCGATGGGTGGGATTTCTGCCGGACTAAGAAAGCCATCTACTTACAACAACGTAAATTTATCTAACCCGGCATCTTATTCGGCCATCCGGATTACCACATTCGACATTGGTGCATATGGCGGAGCAACTACCCTCACCAAGGGAAGTGTTTCAGAAAGGACATTTGATGCATCTTTAAACCATTTGGTTTTCGGAATACCGGTTACAAAAACCTCAGCTTTAAGTTTCGGATTAGTGCCTTATAGCAGCACAGGTTATAATTTCACTTCAGGAGATGTTGTGGATGGTCAGGAAGTAAAATATGTTAATAGCGCTAATGGGGGTATTTCAAAGGCGTATTTAGGATATGGATTTAAACTGGGGAAAAAATTCAGTGTGGGTGCAAATGCCTCTTATCTTTTTGGAAAACTTACTAAAAGCCAGGCTGCTGAGTATAATAATGTTGACTTTGTTAATACTCGCGTTCAGAATAGTAATTCCATCTCTGGTTTAACCTTTGATTATGGCGTTCAATACGAAACACCGCTATCGGGTAAAGTGAATCTGATATTAGGATATTCGGGTAGTTCAAATTCTACTTTAAGATCTAGTGGCGAGGTTTTAGCCACCCGGTATTATCAGGATCCAAGCACAGGTTTAGCCGGGCTTGCTATCGATACTACTAGTTTTCAGGAGAATGATGAAACGAAGATCAAATTGCCAATGCTGCATACGGTTGGCTTCGCTATCCAAAGAAATAATAAATGGATGGTTGGAGCTGATATTTCCCTTGGGCAGTGGAAGAATTATCGCGAGGGCGGTAAAAATCCAGGTTTGCAAAACTCTACCGGTATTGCTATCGGAAGTCAGATCACTCCGGATATTACTTCTGTAGGAAATTATTTGAACTTGATCGATTATCGATTCGGATTTAGGTATGATAAGACATACATAAATTATAATAATCAGGATATAAAACAGCTTGCATTTACTCTTGGTTTAGGTTTACCATTGCAGTCAAACCAGTCTACGTTTTACAAGATCAATATTGGAACAGAACTTGGCCAGCGCGGCACTTTAACTAATAACTTGATACGAGAGCGTTTCGTAAACTTTTATTTAAGCTTTACGATGAATGATCAATGGTTCAGGAAGTACAAGTTCGATTAAAAGTGTATTCATCAAGATCAGGCATCCTTTTTTTATGCACGCTAATCATTTTTTTTATTGTTTCGTGTGAGAACGATCTAAAAGAAATTGAAAAGATATCTTCAAAATCAGTCAATTTACCTGTAGATACTTCCAGAATTGTGGAAGTTATTTTTAGTGATTCTGCAATGGTGAAAGGCAAGTTAATTACTCCTCTGCTTCTTCATCATAAAGCTCCTAAATCATATGACGAAATGCCTAAAGGTCTGCTAGTGATTTTTTTCGATGAAAATCAGAAAGAGACTAACAGGATTGTTGCCGATCATGGTATTCGTCGCGAAAGCGAAAAATTAATCGAGTTAAGACGGAATGTAGTAGTGACAACTCAAAAGGGAGATGTATTTAAATCAGAAGAGCTCTTTTGGGATGAAACAAAGAAGATATTTTACTCAAACCAAACCGTAAACATCACAAAGCCGGATGGAACCGCTATCACCGGAACCCAGTTCAAAAGTGATCAAACATTCGAACATCCAATTATTAGTAATGCTACCGGAAGCCTTGCCACCGGAAATAAATTGACCTATTAGTAACCAATTAAGGGCCTGTTTTTTATAATTAGTTTTTTTTCTAAAAATTGTATCTTGCGCCCTCTAAAAAAACGAAAGAATAAGAAGTATATATGGGAATAATGAGTTTTTTGCGGAACCGTGCAGGAATGATCCTGATTGGGGCAATCGGTTTTGCACTTGTTGCATTTTTGTTAGGGGATTTCGGTAGACTAAGCGGACCTTCAAGTGCAGAAAATTATGTAGGTGTAGTTAACGGTAAAGAAATAGATTATACCGAGTTCAAAGCGAAGGTAGAACAAGCCGAAGCCAACTTTAAACAGCAAATGGGAGGAAGTTTAAATCCTCAAATGAGCGCATACGTGGTTGAGAATACATGGAATCAGACTCTTTCTGAAATTTTAATGGAGAAAGAAGTAGAGCGTTTAGGCCTGCAGGTAAGCAAAGCTGAATTGAACGACATGATAAAGGGTAAGAATCCTCACCCCCAGGTGGTTCAGGCATTTGGTGACCCTCAAACGGGTAAGATCAATTACACCCAATTAGGGACTTTTATGGACAATGTGAAAGCGCAAGGACCAAAAAGCCCGATGGGACAGCAGTGGGAGAACTTCCTTAAATCTTTAAAAAATGAAAGAGCGTTTCAGAAATACAATAATCTAATTAAAAACAGTGTTTATGTAACCTCTCTTGAGGCAAGGGAGGATTATACCCAACGCAATAAACTAGCTAATTTCAGTTATGTAGGTTTAGATTATGCTTCTATTCCTGATAATAAAGTAGAACTAAAGGACAACGATTACGAGGAATATTACAACGAAAACAAAAACAGGTTTAAGAATCCCGAAGAAACCAGATCATTTGAGTATGTAGTTTTCGATGCCAATCCGTCAAAGGCAGATTCGGCTGCAGTAAGAGCTTCTATAAATAAAATAACTGCCGACTTTAGAACCACTCCAAACGATTCTCTTTTTGTAGCTATCAATGCCGAAACTAAAACGCCTATCAGGTTTATTAAAAAAGGTCAACTTGAACCGGCTATAGATTCAATTGCTTTTAAAGCCGCACCGGGAGCTATTATTGGTCCGATTTTCTCTAACGGCTCTTTCAAGGTTGCTAAAGTTGTTGATGCGAGGCTTAGTCCAGACTCTGTGAAAGCCAGTCACATTCTATTTACTCCCGCTGCTGAAGGCGGTTTAGACAAAGCGAAAGTTAAGGCTGATTCTATTCTGGCACTAATTCGTAAGGGTGCTAGTTTTGCCGCAATGGCTTCCAAATACAGTGCTGATCCATCTAAAGATCAGGGCGGAAGTCTTGGTACATTCGCTCGTGGTGCCATGGTTCCTGCGTTCGAAGATGCTGCTTTTAATGGTAAAACTGGTGATATTAGAACTGTTGTCAGCCAATTTGGAGTTCATATTCTCCGTATAGATAATCAAATAGGTTCTTCAAAGGTGGCGAAAGTTGCCATAGTAGATAAAGCTGTTGCAAGCAGTAGCGCAACCCAGCAAAAGGCGTACAAAGAAGCTGCTGAATTTTTAAATGATGGTAATGACGCCAAATCGTTCGACAGCAAAGTGCAAAGCGCAAAGCTCAAAAAACTTATCGCACAGGAAGTATCTCCATCTCAGCCTAATGTTCCCGGTCTTGAGAATCCTCGCGAATTAATTCGCTGGGCATTTGATGCAAAGGTTGATGATGTTACTGATAAAGTTTACGAGTTGGAAAATCAATATGTAGTTGCCAAACTTACAGAAGTACGTAAAAAAGGGATATTGACCTTAGATCAGGTAAAGAAGTCGATAGAGCCGATGGTTCGTAATCTTGTGAAGGCCCGGATGCTAAAAGAGCAATTGGATAATGCGCTTAAAGGAGCATCATCACTCGCCCAGGTGTCTCAAAAAGTAAAAAAACCTGTTCAGTCCGCACAAAATATCGTGTTTGCTAATCCGGTTTTACCGGGAGGCACTCAGGAGAATTCTTTAATCGGCACCGTATTTGGGTTACAACCAAATAAATTGTCAAAACCGATTGAAGGCACATCAGGCGTATTTGTAGTTTCAGTAAACAGCTTTACAAAACCTGCCCCTTTAACTAATACCTTTAAGCAAAAAGAGCAGATCATGCAATCTTTAACCCAAAGAGCTCAAGGACAATATTTTGAAATCTTGAAAGAAAAAGCCGAAATTAAAGACAACCGGCTTCGATTCTTCTAAAGAATTTATCAATCTAAAAACCGGGGGAAATAATCCTCCGGTTTTTTTGTTATATAACAGTAAGATGATTAAGATTTTTCTAAAGCTTTTTAACTTCACATTCAAGCTTTTAGCATAAATGGATATTCAGGAAAACATTGTAAACCGAGTTGCACAAAGCGGACTCATCAGTCTGGATCCGGCGGAATTATTTCCTTCAGGCGATAGGATTGTTTATGATATAAAAGAAAATCTTTTTCATGGTTTAATGCTTCGGGAGAAGGACTTCAGGGACTTTATTAAAGAGCATGATTGGCCGCAATATCATGGCAAGCATGTGGCTATCACGTGTTCAACTGATGCTATCGTGCCAACCTGGGCTTATATGCTTTTGGGTAATAAAATGGCGCCATACGCGGCTACAATTGTTTTCGGCAGTCTGGATCAATTGGAAACCGTTTTATTTGACAGGGCTTTGGCTAAGTTTGATTTCGAAAAATATCGCGATCAGCGTGTGGTAATAAAGGGATGCGGCGATATTCCTGTGCCGGTTTCGGCTTATGTGGATCTTACCGCCAAACTAACTTCGGTGGCCAAAAGTATAATGTATGGCGAACCTTGTTCAACAGTTCCTATCTTTAAGCGGAAGGATTAGAAGTAATGAACCATCAGGGATATACCACTAAAAAACTAATGAGGATGCTCAGGATAGCTTCATCACCATTAAAAACACATATTTTTTGATGAAAACTATCTGTCTACTAATTATATTTTTTTTAACTGTACAAAATGGCAGCGCCCAAGTTCTTGAGAACCGAAAGGAAACTGTATTTAAAGTAGGTGAAGAACTCAGGTATCGTTTGCGTTATGGATTTGTTACGGCTGCCGAAGCCACTTTAAGTGTAATTGCTTCAGACACTAAGTTTGATAATAAGCCTGTATATCACCTTGTGGCCCAGGGAAAAACATCCGGCTCATTCGACATACTACATAAGGTGCGGAACCGGTATGATTCTTATGTTCATCAAACTGAATTAATCCCTTTTTTATATACTGAAAATATCCGGGAAGGAAACTATCGCCGAAATGATAAGGCTCGCTTTTATCAAGATCAGCGAAAAGTAGTTTCTAATAAAGGTACGTTTAAGGGCGAGGCTCAAACATTCGATATTGTGTCTGCCTATTATTTCGCACGAAGCCTCGATCTTAATGGTGTAAAACCCGGCGACAAATTTAAGATGACTTATTTTTTGGATGATGGATTAGCAAGTCTGGAGATTTTCTATATCGGTAAGGAGCGTATCAAAACAAACATGGGATACTTCGACTGTCTGAAGTTCAATCCTTCCATACAAGCTGGCCGTGTTTTCCGGAAGGACAGTAAGTTATATTTATGGATAACTAATGATGGTAACCGTATTCCTGTTAAGGCACAGGTTGAAGTTTTAGTTGGTACAGTCACCATGGAACTTACTGATGCAAAAGGGTTAAAGTATCCACTTAATTCATCTAAACGCAAATAAATGATTCAAGTAGTCAATACGCTGGTAGATGAAGATCTATTGACAGAAAGTTTTGTTTGCCATTTGGATAAATGCAAAGGGGCCTGTTGTGTAGAAGGTGATGCTGGCGCTCCGCTGGCAAGGAATGAGTTAGCTATTCTGGAAGAAATATATCCCGTTGTAAAGCCTTACATGACAGAAAAGGGCATTAAGGCTGTTGAGGAATACGGAACCTGGGTGAAAGATTTCGAAGGTGATTACACTACTCCTTGTATAGATAAAAATAAAGAATGTGCTTATGTAATGTGGGAGAACGGCATAAGCAAGTGCGCAATCGAGCAGGCTTATAATGACGGTAAAACCGGATGGAAAAAACCGGTTTCATGCCATTTGTACCCAATACGCACTACAGAATATCCTGAGTTCGACGTTCTGCATTACGACCGATGGAATATTTGCCACTCAGCATGTTCTTTAGGGAAGGAACTGAAAGTACCTGTTTTTAGATTTCTTAAAGAACCACTTATTCGCAAATACGGAGAAGCCTGGTACAATGAGCTTGAAGAAGCGAATACCGCGTATCATAATTCCTTAATTTCTTAAAAAAACTACCAGTTTTCATGATTGCTTTACGTCCAATGAAGCAATTATTTGTCTGCCGCACTATTTTATGTAATTTGGTGCTTTATTATTTGATGAGCAAAATTATAGTTTTTGGAGCATCAGGGCAGCTTGGACAATGTCTTAAGCTTGTAGCTGAAAGTGAAAATATTTCGGACATCAATTTTCTACCGGAAGATCAGGCAAATATTTTAAATATCGATGGTTTAAGATCCATTTTTCAAGCCGAATCGCCTTCATATTGTATCAATTGCGCGGCATATACTGCTGTAGATAAAGCCGAAGATGAACTTGAACTTGCCCGGAATATTAATCGCGATGGTGCAGCTAATCTGGCAAACCTATGCAATGAGTTTAATGCGACACTTATCCACGTCTCTACCGACTTTGTTTTCGCTGGTGATACAGCTAGGCTTCTTAATGAAACAGATCTTGCTGAACCTATCAACGTATACGGTTTAACCAAACTGGAAGGAGAAAAGGCAATTATCAATACAACACAAAAGCACTATATTTTCCGCACGAGTTGGCTGTATTCCGAATTTGGAAACAACTTTGTTAAAACGATGCTACGCCTGGGTACGGAGAAAGAAGAGTTACGCATCATTTCAGATCAGATCGGAACACCAACATATGGTGTCGACCTTGCTAAATGCATTTTAAATGCCATCCAAAATGATGATCAGAAATATGGCTTATATCATTACAGCAATGAAGGAGTAACATCCTGGTTTGATTTTGCAAAAGCAGTGTTCGACATCGCCGGCTTACCTGTAAAAGCGATACCAATAAAGACCTCAGAATATGTGACTAAAGCTCAGCGACCCGCATTCTCTGTAATGGATAAAGCAAAAATCAAAGAAACATTCAACTTAGAAATACCGTATTGGAGAGATAGTTTGATAGAGTGCCTAGGTAAATTGAAAAATTGAAATTAAAAGAGTTCTAAGCATCTTAATCTACTTAAATCTGGTAATCTCACATCCCACTTTTCACATCTAAAATACACATGAAAGGAATTATTCTCGCCGGCGGTTCTGGTACCCGCTTACATCCCCTAACATTGGCTACCAGTAAACAGATGATGCCTGTATACGACAAGCCGATGATTTATTATCCCTTGTCTATTCTAATGCTATCTGGTATAAAAGAGATTTTAATTATCTCCACACCTCATGATTTACCGAATTTTGAGAAGTTATTAGGAGATGGCTCACGCATCGGATGTAAGTTTACTTACAAAGTGCAGGAACAGCCTAATGGATTAGCGCAGGCATTTGTTATTGGTGAAGAATTTGTAGGATCAGACAGCGTAGCCTTGATTCTTGGGGATAATATATTTTATGGAGATGGACTTTCCATGCTGTTACAAGATCTAAAAGAACCAGATGGTGGAGTTGTTTTTGCCTACCCGGTTTCGGATCCTGAAAGATATGGTGTGGTTGAATTCGATAAAGAAAATAAGGTAATCTCTATTGAGGAAAAGCCCGTTTCGCCTAAATCAAACTACGCCGTCCCCGGACTTTACTTTTATGACAATTCTGTAGTTGAAATTGCTAAAAATATTGCACCGTCGCCTCGCGGCGAATATGAAATTACCGATGTAAATAAGGTTTATCTTGAGAGAGGTAAACTTAAAGTGGGAGTGCTTAGCCGAGGTACTGCGTGGTTAGATACGGGTACCATTAACTCCCTGATGCAAGCCGGACAGTTTGTACAAGTTATTGAAGAGCGCCAAGGCTTAAAAATTGGCTGTATCGAAGAAATTGCTTACCGGATGGGATTCATAAATGCTTCTGAATTAAAATTGATTGCGGAGCCTTTGGTTAAAAGCGGATATGGGCAATATTTATTAAGGATAATCCAGCAAAGTCTGGTAGAATAATTTTTATAAAGTAATTCATACCTTGTCCTAAACGCAGACTAAACTACTATGCCTTGGGAAGCGGAAGAAATAAAAATAGCTGTCATTGGGTTAAGGTACGGAGTCTTCCGCTAGCGCCTACCGTTTCATTTTCGACAAAAAGCTATCCCCTATTGTAACATTGCTGAATAATAATTACTTATCCCAACCAATATTTTATAATTGTATTCGACCGGCCACTAGTTTGGCTTTCAACATTATCTAAAACTTATTAAATGAAAGTAGCACTTATTACAGGGATCACAGGGCAAGATGGGGCCTATCTGGCTGAATTTTTATTAAAGAAAGGCTATTGCGTTCATGGCCTAAAAAGACGGTCATCTCTGTTTAATACTGATCGAATTGATCACTTGTACCAGGATCCGCACGAAACCAATGTTAAACTGAAATTGCATTACGGGGACTTAACCGACTCAACTAATATCATCCGCATTATCCAGGAAGTACAGCCGGATGAAATTTATAATCTTGCTGCAATGAGCCATGTAAAGGTGAGTTTCGATACACCGGAATATACAGCTAATGCAGACGGAATCGGAACCCTACGTATATTGGAAGCAGTTCGTATTCTAGGATTAACTAAAAAAACACGAGTTTATCAGGCATCTACATCCGAATTATACGGATTAGTTCAGGCGGTGCCTCAAAGTGAAACAACGCCTTTTTATCCTCGCTCCCCTTACGCAGTAGCTAAGATTTATGGTTACTGGATTACAGTAAACTACCGCGAAGCATATGGGATGTTCTCATGTAACGGTATTTTGTTCAATCATGAAAGTCCGATTCGAGGAGAAACTTTCGTTACCCGTAAAATCACCCGTGCAACTGCAAAAATCGCCTTGGGCTTACAAAGCTGCCTTTACTTAGGAAACCTTTCTGCTCAACGCGATTGGGGCCACGCTAAAGATTATGTTGAAGCGATGTGGTTAATATTGCAGCAGGAGAAAGCTGAAGATTATGTAATCGCCACGGGAATTACTACCGAAGTTCGTGAATTTGTAAGAATGAGCTTTGCAGAGTTGGGTATTGAAGTAGAATTTAGTGGAAAAGATGAACATGAAAAAGGCGTGATTGTCGATGTAGATCAGGCTAAGGCAATTCAACTCGGTCTGAATGTGGAGGCACTGAAAGCAGGTCAATCAG
The DNA here is from genome assembly GCA_036388375.1 of Pedobacter sp. Classification (GTDB taxonomy): domain Bacteria; phylum Bacteroidota; class Bacteroidia; order Sphingobacteriales; family Sphingobacteriaceae; genus Paradesertivirga. Next base: position 11,740 of record DASVRX010000257.1, read on the forward strand.
TAGTGAAAGTAGATCCAAGATATTTCAGGCCAACAGAAGTAGATTTGTTGTTAGGCGACCCAACCAAAGCGAGAACCCAATTAGGATGGAAGCTTAAGTATGACCTACCTGCCTTAGTTAAAGACATGATTTATTCAGACTTAAATATTATGAAGAAGAATGAGTATTTAAAACAGGGTGGTCACCAGGTCTTAAATTATTTCGAGTAATATTGTTACCGCGACAGTGCTTTAGGTGCTGTTTGCGGTATTTCCCAAGTAGCGCCTTTATCCTCAAAAACTTTGAAACAGTCTAAATATTGTTTTAATATTCTTGTATCTTTGCCACGCACAAATTAGACGTTTGGGGGGGTCGTTTAAAGGGATGGGCTTTAAACTTTTGAAGGGAAAACGTTGCTACTTATGAAATTTATAAATATTAATAGATTAACGCTATATAAATCTTTTAGAATACTTATTCTTATGATGGGAATTGGTATTTCTCAACCTATTATAGCACAAATTTCACAAGATTTTGGTACCATTCGAGTCGATGAACTTTCGGATGCACAAATCAGGCAATTTATTCAGCAGGTAGAAGCGCAAGGCTTATCCGAAGCCCAGTTGGAACAGGTGGCGTTAGCGCGCGGGATGAGTCAAACGGAGATAGCTAAGTTAAGAACACGGGTCAATCGTTTAAAAGAATCAAATTCTAAGGATTCCGGAAAAGACGCTCAAACCGGTGAAAGAGGGAGCATAGCTTCCGGTAACGGTACACGTGAACTAAACTTTAAACCTGACTCAGTTCCCGACTATAATAAGAATGCGTCGGAAGCGCTTAATTCCTTTAAGCCCAAGATTTTTGGCGCCGATCTTTTCAAAAATTCAGGGATGTCTTTTGAGCCGAACCTTAGAATGGCTACTCCTGCGAATTATCAATTAGGCCCCGATGACGAAGTTCTAATTGATATTTTCGGTTATTCCGAAGCAAATTATAAATTAAGGATCTCTCCGGAAGGAACTATCAATATTCCTTATGTTGGTATTGTAAATGTCGGTGGGCAAACTATCGAGCAGGCCACTCAGCGCATTCGTTCAAGACTAGTCAGTATTTACCCTAACATGCGAAGTGGTAATACTAAAGTGAATATTTCCCTGGGAAATATTCGAAGCATCAAAGTAACCCTGTTGGGGGAAGTCACTCGCCCGGGAACCTATACTCTGCCTTCTTTAGCTACTGTATTTAATGCGCTTTATTCATCGGGCGGACCGGCAGAAAACGGTTCTTTCCGTGAAATAGAGGTGATCAGAAATAACCGGATCATTGCCAAGCTGGATATTTACGAATTCTTGTTGCGTGGTTTTCAGCGCAACAACCTTCGCCTCCAGGATCAGGATGTAATCCGAATTCCCACTTATCGAAAACGTGTGGAGTTTGCCGGCGAAGTAAAGCGCCCTGCAATTTTCGAAGCCAGGGATAATGAAACATTGCAGGATGTGGTTTCCTTTGCTGGAGGGTTTACCAGTGGGGCCTACACAGCTCGCATTAAGGTTATTCAAAATACTCCAAAAGAACGCCGCATTACTGACGTTTTTTTTGAAGCTTTTACATCGTACGTACCCCAAAATGGCGATCGCTATTTTGCTGAACCAATTCTTGACCGTTTTGAAAACAGGGTGACTATT
>DASVRX010000258.1:0-11266 GCA_036388375.1 Pedobacter sp.
GCTTACCGGATTGATATTTCGTGGTGGATGTTTGTGGCGGCTGGCTTAGGAGCGATTGGCATTGCGTTGTTGACGATAAGCTTTCAGGCGGTAAAGGCGGCGGTGGCTAATCCGATTAAAAGTTTAAGAGCAGAATAGAAAAGTTTAGAGTTGGTGGGAACACCACATCTAATGAATAAAAATTTATGTTTCAAAATTTCTTTAAAAAAATGATACGGAGCCTTTGGAAAAACAAAGGTTATAGTGCTCTAAATATTTTTGGTTTAGCTATTGGTATCGCCGCTGCCGGATTGATTTTTTTATGGGTGGAAGATGAGGTAAACTTTGATACAGTACATCAACAGAAAGACAAAATTTATTATGTACTAACCAATCAAAAATATGAAGCCAGCACATTCACACATGGGTCGACACCGGGTGTCTTGGCACCTGCCATGCAACAAGAGATACCTGGGATAGCAAACACATGTCGTTCAACGGAAGGAAATACGCAGTTGCTCTTTAATGTCGGAGAAAAGCCGATGTATGCAGCTGGTATATATGTTGAACCTTCCTTATTCGACATATTCACGCTCCCTTTTGTTCAAGGCAATAAAGAAAGTGCTTTTAAACACCTGTACTCGCTAGTCATTACTGAAAAAGCAGCAAAGAAATTTTTTGGCTCAGATAAAAATGTAATTGGCAAATCAATTCGGGTTGACAACAAACAGGATTATATCATTACTGGTGTTTTAAAAGATATGCCCTCAAACTCCTCTTTGCAATTTGAATGGGTAGCTCCCTTTCAAATATGGTTTGAGCAAAGCCCCTGGGCACATGAGTGGGGAAATCAAAGTCTCAGTACTTATGTCGTGCTAAAGCCTGGCGTTGACCTTGAGTCGATAAACAAGCAATTAAAGAATTACATCCAAAAGCGTGAGCCATCCTCCACGGCACATCCATTTTTGTTTAGCATGAACGACTGGCGTTTATATTCTGACTTTGTCGATGGTAAAAAAACAGGTGGCGGAAGAATAGAGACTGTGCGCATGTTCTCAGTAATCGCCTGGATTATCCTACTGATCGCGTGTATCAACTTCATGAACCTGGCTACCGCACGAAGTGAAAAACGCTCGAGAGAAGTCGGCGTACGGAAAGTGCTGGGCGAAGGAAGGAGATCACTTGTTTTTCGTTTTATGGGAGAGGCTATATTTATGGCAATCCTTGGATGCATGCTTGCGCTGATTGCAATGACCCTAGCACTGCCCTTCTTCAATTCGTTGGTGCAGAAAAATCTTCAATTAGAGCCAGGCAATCCTTTGCATATTTTAACCTTACTGCTTGTAACACTCATCTGTGGGCTGGTAGCTGGCAGTTACCCGTCGTTATACCTTTCATCTTTTAATCCGGTATTGGTTTTAAAAGGTGTTAAAGTAAAATCTGGTATTGCGACATTCGTCAGGAAAGGTCTGGTAGTATTCCAATTCACGGTATCCATCATCCTTATCATCAGTACCATCATAATTTATCAGCAAATACAGCATGTAAAAAACCGACCACTTGGTTTTAAAAAAGACAATCTGTTACAGATAAATATGCAGGGAAACATGGCAAAAAATCTTACTGCAATAAAACAGGAATTAATAAATACCAGAGCAATCGAAAGTGTGGCTGAAAGTGATTATTCAATTATATATGGTGGCAACAATACTGATAATCTAACATGGTCGGGAAAACCTGCCGGAGCCAGAGTATTAATTTCGACAAGAAGCGTAGGCCCGGAATTTTTCACCACCATGGGTATGAAAATCATAGAAGGAAGAAGCTTACTTCCCACGGATACGGTAGATACCAGTCCTTCCGGTATGGCGATGAACATTGTCATCACTTCTTCCCTCGCTAAGTTAATAAGCACAGGGTCGGCTATAGGTAAAACTATAGCTCCTGCAGATATGCCGAATGCAGCGTCAACAGTAGTTGGGGTGGTAAGCGACTATGTTTACAGCAATATGTACAAAAAGCCTGACCCTGTTTTATTCATGCCTGTATCACCGCAGAATGCCACGGTGCTTTATATACGCACAAACAAAGACAGCAATACCGCAAATGCATTGATACAGATTGAATCAATAGTAAAAAGATACAATCCAGCATACCCATTTGAATACCGATTTGTTGATGACCAGTTTAACCAGATGTTTTTGAATGAACAACTAATCAGCAAGCTGTCGAGGGTGTTTGCGGCCCTTGCTATTATTATTTCATGTCTGGGATTATTCGGCTTATCGGCCTACGCAGCAGAACAACGCAATAAAGAAATCGGCATCCGAAAGGTTTTGGGTGCATCAGTTCAAAGCATTACCGCTTTGCTTTCCAAAGATTTCATCAAGCTTGTTTTCCTGGCAATATTAATTGCATCACCAATTGCGTGGTATGCTATTCATAAATGGCTTCAAGATTTTGCTTACCGGATTGATATTTCGTGGTGGATGTTTGTGGCGGCTGGCTTGGGGGCGATTGGTATTGCGTTGTTGACGATAAGCTTTCAGGCGGTAAAGGCGGCAGTGGCTAATCCGATAAAGAGTTTAAAAACGGAATAGAAATTTACTTAACTGGCAACTGAGCACGCAATCGCATCTGGTTAATTCAAGATTCAGCAACAACACTTACCCTATAAAAATGAATATTTTTAAATTCTTTGTTTCCCAATTAACATTTTCCCTAATGGAATTTAGCCGAATCGGCAAATACAAGTTTACCTTTTTGCTTTTGATCTCCTGTTTGTCTTTGACGTTTGCCCAAACAGCTAATGAAAACTATGTATGCCCTCCCTGTGATAGTGATTGTGATAAATTAGTTTTTGACAAGCCTGGCAATTGTTCTAAATGCCATATGAAGCTAATCTCCAAAACAAGCATTTCGGATCCAAAGAAAGCGGGCAGAGTGGCTATTCTTCTTTTTGATGGTGTTCAAATAATAGATTTCACCGCTCCCTTCGAAGTATTAGGACAGGCAGGATACGAAGTCATTACCGTCGCTGCCGATTCGTCAATTAAGACAAATATGGGAATGACAGTTATACCAAATTTCACTTTTAAAAATTCGCCTGAAACCAGTGTTTTTATTATTCCCGGAGGCAACATCTCAGAAACAAGCAAGTCTGATGCAGCCATTAAATGGATAAAACAGTACTCCGAAAAAGCTGATGTAGTAATGTCTGTTTGCAATGGAGCACTTATTTTGGCTAAAACCGGATTGCTTGATGGCTTGAGTGCAACTACATATCATAATGCTATTGCCGAGCTTAAAAAGAATCATCTTAAAATAAAGGTTGTTTCCGATCAGCGATTTGTAGATAACGGAAAATTTATCACAACTGCCGGGCTCTCCTCAGGAATGGATGGAGCACTACATGTGGTTGAAAAACTGAAAGGAAAGCCAAAAGCACAAACTGTTGCTCTGAATTTAGAATACGACTGGAAACCTAAGGATAATTACGCACGAGCCGCCCTGGCCGACAAACATTTGAACCCAATATTTCAAGGGAATGATAAAGCCCATCCTTCTATTACTTCCGCAAAGCTTTTAAGCACTGAAGGCGATAAACATCAGTGGCAAACTGAATATGAAGTAATTGCTACTATCAGTGCTGTAGAAATTGAAAAAGTGATGGAACAAATGGTTGCCAAAAAGGTGGACTGGCAAAAAACAAACGTCTATCCCACAAAAAGCAATTGGCGCTTTATCTCAAATGAAAAGGAGAATTGGAATGGGTTGCTTGAAGTAACGCCTATTGCTTCCACAACTAATAAATTTCTCGTAACATTTAAGGTAAATAAAGAAAATTGATATGCTAAACTATATAAATATCGCGCGCCGCAATCTGAATTTAGGTAGAAGCTCATCTTTCATGAAACTTACACTGCTGATTGTCATCTTATTAGCATATGAATTCGCTTCGGCCCAGGAGATAGATAAACCCCTTTCCGACTTTGATAAAGTGAAGGTTAGCTCCCATATTAAAGTGGTTTTAACAAAAGGTGAACAGGAAAATCTTCGATTGGAGTATTCCGGTGTTACCGCTAAAGAGCTTAATTACAAGGTTGAGGGTAGCACTTTAAAAATTTACCTGACCGGGGCTGAACTGGTTGATAAGTATGTAACCATCCGCAACGGCAATCAAAATCATAAAGAATCCTATTATAAGAATGCAAGAGTAACTGCCTTTATTACTTATAAAGAACTCAAATCGCTGGAATTGCGGGGCGGTGAAGGTGCAGTTTGTGAATCTCCGTTGAGTGCTAAAAAATTCACTCTAAAGCTCTACGGTGAGAATGAAGTTAACCTTGCTGATTTACATACCAAAAAGCTAAGAGGGAGCTTCTATGGCGAAAACAGGTTAAAGATTAATTCGGGTAGCGCAGTGCACCAAAAATTCAACTTGTTTGGCGAGAACTACATTCAAACACAAAATCTCAGTTCTGAAACTATTAATGTAACCTATTTTGGTGCAAGCAAGATGGCTTTAAAGGCAGACGATAAAATCTTTGTGAAGGGAATTGGTGAGTTAGACCTGGCTTATTCGGGAAATACAAGTTTTAAAAGATGGGCAATCGGCTCGGCTATAATAAACGGTCAGGCAAATGAGAGAGCGAGCAAAAAGTTGATCACGGTTCATTCAATGGAATTTTAATATGTTAAAAAACCACTTCCAAATCGCCTGGAGAAGTCTTCTCAAAAACAAATGGTACTCGGCCCTTAATATTGGAGGCCTTGCCATCGGGATTGCAGTAGTCATGTCCATAGGGCTATGGGTTTATGATGAGTTGACCTTCGACAGGCATATCAAAAACCACGATCGCATTGCGGCGGTTATGCAGCACTCTGAAATCGACGGCGGGATTGAATCATGGAGCAGCCAATCATATCAGGTTGGATTAGAATTACGCAACAACTTTGGAAGTTATTTCAAGCATGTAGTGATGTCTACATTCACTCAAGGCTATATTTTATCTTTCAACAATAAAGCCTTTACTAAAAGCGGGAATTTTATGGAAGCCGCGGCGCCGCAACTATTGTCGCTTACCATGCTAAAAGGCTCGCAGGAAGGCTTGAAGAACCCAAGTTCTATACTCCTTTCAGAAACTGCCGCAAAGACTCTGTTTGGCGATGTAAACCCTATCGGAAAGGTGCTTAACATCGACAATAAAATGCCGGTAAACGTTACGGGTGTCTATCAGGATTTACCTCGAAACACTTCTTTTAATGAGCTTGATTTCATTGCACCCTTAGATCTGTTTGTAAAAAACTACCCCCGCAATATAGGATGGATTAACAACTGGCTGGAGGTTTTTGTAGAGCTGGACGACAAAGCAGATATGAGTGCCGCCTCTGAAGCTATAAAACTCGCAAAGTTAAAACACCATACGAATTTTAATTCGCGGCTTTTCTTGCACCCTTTGTCTAAATGGCATTTGTATTCTGATTTTGAAAATGGAGTTAACGTAGGGGGGCAAATCCGATTCGTGTGGCTCTTTAGCATCATAGGAATTTTCGTACTGCTGCTTGCGAGTATCAATTTTATAAACTTAAGCACAGCGCGTTCGGAAAAGCGCGCCAGGGAAGTAGGTGTCCGTAAAGCCATCGGCTCGGCAAGGCAACAACTCATTGCACAATTTTTCACCGAATCTTTTTTGGTTGTATTCCTGGCATTTGTTCTTTCAATTCTCCTGGTACAACTATCCCTTGCCTTGTTCAATGCTATTGCAGGAAAAGAATTGACCATTTTATGGACCAAGCCTGTCTTCTGGTTAGTATGCATCGGTTTTATTTTCCTCACAACATTAGTATCAGGAAGCTATCCCGCTTTCTACCTGTCGTCATTCAACCCAGTTAAAGTTTTAAAGGGAACGCTTAAAGGGGGCCGGTTCGCGGCAGTACCCCGCAAAGTGCTGGTTGTAATACAATTTACCGTATCTATAACACTCATTATCGCCACAATAGTAGTTTATAAACAAATTCAGTTTGCCAAAAACAGACCTGTAGGATACAATTTGAATGGCCTTATTACCATCCCTATAAAGACTCCAGAAGTTAGAACGAACTACGACGCATTTAAAAATGAACTACTTGCAAGCTCAGCAGTATCCGGAGTTTCAAAATCCGAATGTTCAGTAACTAACATGTGGTGGTCGGATGGTGGATTCGAATGGAAAGGTAAGGACCCGAATTTTCAGGACAATATCTACCGCGGTGCAATAGACCACGATTTTGGCGAAACGGTGGGTTGGAAAATCAAAGAAGGCCGCAACTTTTCTACAAAGTTCCCTTCCGATTCTACGGCGATGATACTTAATGAGGCCGCGGTGAAGTATATGGGCCTTAAAAATCCCGTAGGTGAAAAAATTAAAGCTTATAACGGAAGGTATTATACCGTAATAGGGGTAGTAAAAGATTTGGTTTCCCAATCATTATACAAACCTTCGTTACAAACGATCTATATACTTGGTAATCCTTATGGGCAGGCTAATTTTATAAATGTTAGGGTAAATCCGGACATGAGCGTTAATAAGGCACTCCTAAAAATTGAAGCAATTTTTAAAAACTACCACTCCTCAACTCCGTCCGAGTACAGTTTCATTGATGACGAATTCGCTGAAAAATATGAAGCCGAAGAACGAATAGGGAATCTTGCTGGAATATTCGCAATGCTGGCGGTTTTTATAAGCTGTTTAGGATTATTCGGACTGGCATCCTTCATAGCAGAACAGCGGACCAAAGAGATTGGTATTCGGAAGGTGCTCGGTGCCTCGGTGGCTAATCTCTGGCGGATGCTTTCAAAGGACTTTGTAGTACTGGTCATCATTTCATGTTTCCTGGCTGCGCCTATCGCTTACCTCTATCTTAAAGATTGGTTGTCAGACTATGAATATCATACAGAACTTTCCTGGTGGATTTTTGTGGCGGCAGGTGCAGGAGCACTTGTACTCACAGTGTTAACCGTGAGCTTCCAGGCAATTAAGGCGGCGGTGGCCAATCCCATAAAATCACTAAGAACAGAATGATATGTTAAGAAACTACTTAAAAATCGCATGGCGAAACCTCTGGAAACATAAAGCCTTCTCGGCTATCAACATTTCCGGCCTTGCACTTGGATTAACTTGCAGCATCCTGATATATCTATGGGTTAAAGATGAGTACAGCGTTGATGCGTTTCATAAAAATGGAGACCGGATCTTTATTGTCGCCAGCCGAGAATTTAGCGATAAAGAAGTAGAGGGAAGTTACGATACTCCCGGATTGCTGGGAGAAGAGCTCAAAAAGGTAATGCCGGAAGTAGAGCTTGCCTGCAATTACGAACAAAACGGGTCTTCTACCTTTTCTTTCGGGGATAACAAAATGCGCTTCGACGGTAGTTTTGCAGGGGCTGATTTCTTTAAAATATTCTCATATCCACTATTGCAGGGAACAGTTGCAACAGCATTAAAAAGCCCAGAGAGTATTGCTATATCGAATAAAATGGCCTCCAATTTCTTTGGAAGTCCAGCTTCGGCGATAAACAAAACCATAAAGTTTGAAAACAATAAAGCCTTGAAAGTAACAGCTGTGTTCGAGGATATACCAAAAAACAGCTTTGAACAATTCGACTATTTAATCAACTGGGATTATTTTGTTGAAATACAGCCTTGGGTAAAAGATTGGGGCAACAGCGGACCAAGCACTTTTGTTCAGCTGCGCGCTGATGCTAAGCGTGCGTCGGTTGAATCAAAGCTGCAACATTTTGTTAAGCCTTATAATAAGGAATATACAGAAGCGAACCACATTGAACTTGGCCTTCAACTCTATAAAGAAAAGTACCTGCATTCAAATTTCAAAGATGGCTACATATCTGGCGGTCGCATTGAATATGTACGTTTATTTAGTATTGTAGCCGTATTTATATTATTGATTGCCTGTATCAATTTTATGAATTTAAGCACTGCTCGTTCCTTAAAAAGAGCGAAGGAAATTGGGGTACGCAAAGTAATTGGAGCAGTTCGACCAGTACTCATCAAGCAATTCTTAAGTGAAGCTTTGTTGTTTACGCTTCTGGGAGTACTTATTTCCATCGTGTTGCTAGCTCTGCTGTTGCCTGTTTTCAATAACCTTACGAATAAGCAAATACATTATCCGTTTGGTGATTACACTTTCTGGCTGGGCATTATCTCACTCACTGTAATTACCGGTATCATAGCGGGAAGCTATCCTGCGTTACTGCTTTCGTCCTTCAACCCTGCGAAAGTTTTAAAAGGCACTGTGAAACTTGCCCCGGCATCTGGATGGCTTCGAAAAGGTTTGGTTGTATTTCAGTTTGCTTTATCCATTATATTCATTACCGGGATGATTATCATTTCTAAACAGGTGGATTATATACATAATAAAAACCTCGGCTATAATAAAAACAGTCTCATTTGTATTCCGATAACAGGCGCTCTTAGCACAAACTTTGAATTATTTAAGAACGAAGCATTGAAGCTGCCTGGCATTACCCAGGTTTGTCAAATAAGTCAGGGGCCTGTCGATATAGGAAATTCTACTCACGGTGTTGAGTGGGACGGAAAAGCACCGAACACAGAACCTAATTTCAAATGCGTTGCAGTAGGGCATGATTTTGCAAAAACATTGCAGCTAAAATTTGTGCAAGGGCGCGATTTCTCAAAAGCTTTTGCTGATTCGTCAAATTATTTAATAAACGAAGCAGCAGCAAAAAAGATAGGATACAATAATCCTCTTGGTAAGAATCTTACATTTTGGGGAGTAAAGGGCAATATTATTGGTGTACTTAAAGATTATCATTTCAGTTCATTGCATACGGCTATTGATCCTCTTATCATCAGGCTAAATAACCAAAGCTATGGCAATGCTGTAATTCGTGCAGCACCTGGGGAAACGAAGAAAGCTTTAGAAGGCTTGAAAAAGCTACATCAGAAACTAAACCCGGACTTTATTTTCAGTCACCAGTTTGCGGATGAAGAATATGCCTCGCTTTATAAAAGCGAACAGGTTGTACAAAAGCTATCTACCTATTTTGCTTTCCTTGCAATATTTATTTCTTGCCTGGGTTTGCTGGGCTTAGTGGTGTTCACAGCAGAGCAGCGCACAAAAGAAATTGGAATCAGAAAAGTTCTTGGGGCAAGTTTGGCTTCTCTATTTCATTTATTATCAAAAGACTTCCTGGTGTTGGTTTTCCTAGCTTTTTTAGTGGGGGCTCCTATAGCCTGGTTGGCGATTAATAACTGGCTCGCAAATTTCGAGTACCGGATTTCAGTTGGCTGGAGTGTGTTTGCGATTACCGGCATCTTTTCATTGGTTATTGTGCTTCTAACGATAAGCTTTCAGGTGGTTAAATCGGCTTTAGCTAATCCGGTGGAGAGTTTGAGAACAGAGTAACTATTACCCTACTTAAATCGATATCTAATTTAACAAGATTTAAAGCATACCAAGACGTACTGTTCTGATACGTACAACGCATGTTCGTTTTTGAAACAAGTATTAAAATTAAATTTAGTCAAGCAACTCGTATACAGCTATTTAAATAATTGGCTTGCGGTATGCAACGCTAGCAATAGATTAAATAGGCAATCGAAAACAACTAAATGACAGTTAGACCCAAAACAGGAACATCAATATGAAAACTTATACTCGTTTTTCAATATGTCTGCTAATTCTCCATTTCAACGCAAGAGCACAGGAGAATGATCATTCCTTTAGCGACACTTTCAAGGTTAGCCAACCAGCACAATTAGTTGTCTCTTCAGATGATGGAAATATTGAGGTATTGCCTTCCGACAAAAGTCATATAGAGGTATACTACATTCTTAGAAAGAACAACCAATTACTCAAAATAAGCCGTGATGATTTAAAAAAGGAAGTGACATTGATGGTTACTTCAAGTGCTAATGGGGCAAATATCAGCGTAAATTACCCGTTGAATCTAGGTCGCAAATTAACTGATGGACTTACGTCAACTAACTGGAACAACCGTATTGTTGTTAATCTAAAAATTTATGTCCCAAAGCAAACCGCATGTAATCTAAGAACTTCAGATGGTAATATCCGGCTCGACGGTTTATCCTCGAACCAGGTTTTTAAAACGAGCGATGGGAATATCCATGTTTCGAATATAAATGGTAGTGTAAAAGGGCATACCTCTGATGGTAACATCCTTTCAGAAGATATTCGGGGGTCTGTAGATCTTAAAACAAGTGACGGAGATATCAGTCTGGAAGATATTGCGGGAAATGTTTCTTCATCAACCAGTGATGGTAAGATGCAAGCAACTAACATCAAAGGCGATCTATCTTTAAAAACCTCTGATGGGGACATTCAATTTTCAGCTGTCGAGGGATCTGTTTTTGCTCACACCTCTGATGGAAGTATAAAAGGGAATATAATCAAATTACACAGAAAATTGACGTTGGAAACAGGTGACGGAAATATCGATGTAACTATCCCTGACGGCTTAGGATTACAATTAGATATTAAAGCAGAATCTATTCATACTTCATTGAAAAATTTTTCAGGGACATCAAAAAAGAAGATAGTCCAGGGCCAATTAAATGGAGGTGGAATCCCTGTTACAATAAAAACTTCTGAAGGCAATGTTAATCTGAATTTTAGATAGCCGGATAATTACAATACTACTCAGATATATTAAAATGAAGCCCAGTAAAACATTCAAAACGACCCTACTTCTCCTATTGATTACATTTGCCATTGCAACTTTCTCCTTTACTTGGCTTAAAGAGATCCTTTTATACTCCCAAAACATAGACTTAAAGGAAACCAAGCATCTCGAAACCGATTTCAAATTCATTGGCGGTACTATCAATATCAGCACCCACAAAGAGTCTTTTGCAGAATTCAAATCCGAATACTCGAAGCCAAACTGGAAGGCTAAAGTAAAATGGGATGCCAAAAATCACCGCTTAAACATCCATCAGCCAGAAGAAAAAAACAGCAACGTGGATGATAAAGGCAAAAACGATTGGAGGATTAAAATACCTGACCATTTAGAAAGCAGTCTTAACATCAATATCGGAGGAGGTTTAGGTGAATTCGATTTGAGCAATTCGAAGGTAGGATCAATAGAACTACACGCTGGTGGAGGCAGTTTCAATCTTAATTTGGCGAATTCTGCTGTATCAAACATCAATGCAAATGTTGGCGGAGGATCGCTCACTGTAGACCTTTCGGGAAAGCATGATAAAGACATCAAAGGAAAAATAATTTTAGGCGCAGGACTCCT
>DASVRX010000259.1:0-4325 GCA_036388375.1 Pedobacter sp.
CAATTATTAGTGCCTGTGTTTATTGCAATAGGGATTTTGTTGTGTTATCTGGGACTTCACAAAGCTGAGCCGAGTTACAGCGAAGAATTTCTTCAATACGCACTCAACTATAAGTGGATTATCCTCTTTGCAGTACTTGTGTTTTTTATTGTGGAGATCCTGGATTTCAAATTGGTAAAGAACAATATAAGGGAGGGTGAGTCCTGAGGTCGCAGTTCTCACTTTTTCTAAAAAAAATATACTCTTATATCATTCAATAAAAATTTTTAACTTTCGTGTGACATTTGATGAGATTGTCAAACCTTAACCTTATCACTTATTACATGAAAAAAATTGGTAAAATCATTGTCTACCTTGTTATCGTCTTAGCAGTTCTTGTTGGAGGCCTGCTCAGTTTTGTAAAATTCGGATTGCCTAACGTAGGCGATGCTCCTGAGCTTAAAGTTGATTTAACACCCCAACGAATTGAGCGCGGTAAGTACCTTGCAAACAATGTTGCCGTTTGTATTGACTGCCACTCAACCCGCGATTGGACTAAATTTTCAGGACCGTTAACTTCAAATCGCTTTGGCATTGGTGGTGAAAAATTCGGCAAGGAAGCCGGTCTTCCGGGAACTATCTACAGCGCCAACATCACACCTCATAATTTAGGAACTTGGTCTGATGGAGAATTATTCAGAGCAATAACTACCGGAGTGAAAAAAGATGGCTCTGCTATCTTCCCTATTATGCCTTATGCTGCTTATGGGAAAATGGATAAAGAAGATATTTATTCGATTATCGCATACCTCAGAACGTTACCTGCTCAACAGTCATCAACTCCCGAAAGAGAACTGGATTTTCCTGTAAACTTTATTGTAAACACCATTCCCGCTAAAGCTGATCCGCATCCAATTCCTGCTACCTCAAAGCAAATGGAGTATGGTGCTTATATCGTAAATGCTTCTGCATGCTTTGAATGCCACACCAATGTGAATGATAAAGGCGAGCATTTAGTCGGCGTAGATTTTGCCGGAGGCAGAGAATTTAAGCTACCTAACGGCTCTGTGTTTACCGCTAACATCACTCCCGACAAACAAACCGGCATCGGCCAGTGGACCAAAGAACAATTTGTTGCCAGGTTTAAAGCTTTCGCAGATTCACATACAATGCAACCTGTGAAAGGGAATGAATTTCAAACCGTAATGCCTTGGACCATGTATGGTGGCATGAAGGTTCAGGACCTGGAGGCGATTTACACCTACTTGAAATCTCTGAAACCGATTAAGAATCAGGTTACGAAGTTTGTTCCTGTGAAGGGGTGAAATTAATAGCAAGAAACGTAGAAACATCGCTATTTAAAAATATTGAAGTCAGAGGAAAAATCAAGTAGGGTTGAACGACTGGTTGGAAAACTAGGCGAACAAACGCTGGAAGCACGCATTTTTAATGTTATATGCCTGCTATCGGTAGTAGTGTTGGCCATCTCTGTCATCATTAATTATTTTTTAAATCTTAAGACACTGGCTTTGCTAATGGCAGCCTGTTGTGCAATTGTACTGGTGTTTTATTATTACACCCGGTATAAAAATAAATTTTCGATTAACGTAGCGATCTATGGTATTTTAAGCTACCTCGCATTTTCGCTAAACTACTATTTTAATGCTGGCATAGACGGCCCTACCCTATCCATTTTTGTACTTCTTCTAATTCTTGTTATCGCTGTATCGCCAACGGGTCAGCATACGTTTTGGATAAGCTTTAATATTTTCACTGTAAGCTTGCTTCTATTAGCACAATATTATAACCCCGGGTTAATTGAATACTCGTATACAGACCGCCCAAGCCGATATCTTGATATCTTTGTTACTTATGTCTGCGTTGTTCTGGTAATCAGCTCTATCACCAAATATATTCGAAGTTCCTATCACAAAGAGAAACAGGCCGCAGAAGATAAAGCTCTTGAACTAGAGGCATCTAACATCACCAAAAACAAATTGCTCTCCATTTTTGCACACGATTTACGTGCTCCACTGAACTTAATTCAAAGCTACCTCGGGCTTTTATCTACGGGCAGTTTGACCGATGATGAAAAAAAGCTAATCGAAAAAAACCTACTTGAAAACACCCAGTATACCGATCAAATGCTTTCAAATATCCTGTCGTGGACAAGAGCTCAAATGGAAGGTGTTCTCGCCAAAACCAGCAATATTAATCTATTGGCGTGTTTGCTAGATACGATTAAAATACAACAAGGAATAGCTAAACAAAAAGGTATATCTCTGGAAAACCAAATGAGCGATTCGATTGAAGCGCTGGCAGATACAGATATGTTGCAATTAGTTGTCAGAAATATACTTAGCAACGCAATAAAGTTTACTCCAAAGGGAGGTCAAATAGTAATAAGCAGCAAGCTTTTAGAGGGTCGTGCAATTATTTCCATTTCTGATAATGGGATTGGAATTTCAGAAGATGAACAAACCAATCTTTTTTCCTTAAAAGGAAAATCGACTTATGGAACCAATAAAGAAAAAGGTGTAGGGCTAGGATTAGTGCTTTGTAAAGAATTTATCGATTTACAAAATGGGACACTTTGGTTTAATAGTAATAAACTAGATGGAACTACTTTTTATATTAGTTTAAAGTCGCTTTAGTTGCTAACAAGTCCATTTAAATTTATCAAATTTCTTTCTAGAGTGTTTCTTGTTTCAAAGCACTTAAAGCTTTTGATATCTCCAACGACTTTTTATCATTCTTCTTCCCTTTTGGCGGATTTGCATCCTGAAAAAATGCGAGAAGATCAGACTTTATTTGCTGGCTTATATGCTTATACTCTTTTTTATTAATGCTTAATAAAAATTCCATGTAATTATCATCAGCGATAGCATATTCGCCCCACACAGTTCGGTGTCCGGTATCTAAGGTCTTGTTCTCGAGCGCGACCTTCTTTCCATTGTTAAGATTGTTTAATGCTAATTCGAAATGCACCAGAGTGGTATCGAAGCTTTTAATAAACAATTTCTCTGCTGCGGGTGTCGGTATCTTAAACTTGAGCTTTGCCAGAGGACCGGTTTTAGGCAAAATTGGAAGAATCCTGGCAATCATTGACTGAAAAAACCAGCCTTTTGGCGGTCTTTTTCAAACTCGTGATAATACAACCGATTTTTCATTCGGTAGGAAAAACTTCTCGCGGTAGCATCAGGCTGTATTTTCTTAATATCCGATTTCTTTTTAGCCCATGCTGTTCTTATAATATTTGGCAGAAGGGATTTAATAGGCCACCGGTACGTGCTAATAGCAACATCAAAATCTTTGAAGACATCATCAACATGAATACCATATGTCCGGTAAAAGGCTTTCTCGATCACAGGTTTGGCAATATTAAAACCAATAAAATCATGATAAGCTTTAGAAGCGTAATTTCCGCGGGCAATTTGTAAAACGTCGAATCCGAACTCCATTCTCGAATGGGAAAGTTTATCTTCTGCGTAAGTAACAGTATCGCCGAATTTTGACTTGATCTTCGGATAAACCAGTGGCACCGCAATGTTTGTTCCTTGTAAATGGCCGAAGTTATCAGCAGTATAATGAGCCAATGAACCAAGAGCAAATGCATATTCATCTAATGATTCCGCTTCTTCCAGTAGTGCAACCACATAATCGCCTGTTCGAACATTGTGCACAAAATCGGTGTAAATCATACTCCCGAAAGGGCTATATCCTATATCGGGCATGATTGCACCACCGTAGGCAAAGGAATGGGCTTTTAATAGTTGTTCCGGCGTTAAATTGGGATATTTCTTAAGCAATAATGGTTCAATGACTTTCTTCCAACTCACATCTATGATTGCCTCGTGTGTTAAAAGTGAATATCCTTTTACGTTTCCAGGAATGAGATAGAATATTATTAAAATCGGCAGGAAATAATTTCTAGATGAGATTCTCAAGTTATGGTTCGTAATTGCGGTAAGTAAGATAGCATAAATTTTATTTACCCTGCAATGAATATAAGAGTGCGGCGAATTACGCTTGCAAGATATCTTTGAATGTATAATCCTACGGCTTAGGTACTTCCTGAGTTACTCTATCAAGAAACTTTAATGTAAAATCTTCTCCGCTCTTTATTAAGGCTTGTTTTTGTTCGGGTGATAGCTTTTTGATTTTAGGACCGATACCAACCGAAGAGACAGAAATTGTCCTTTCCCAATCCTGGGGAAGAAGAGTTGCCCTATTTAACTTTTCGAGTGTAAGTATATAAAACGCGGTTAGGTAATCATTGAAATTGTTGATTTGAATAGGTACAAGCTCCCGCGATGAGGCATCATTTTGAATTTGAGAATCGGTAT
>DASVRX010000260.1:0-4625 GCA_036388375.1 Pedobacter sp.
TGTTTATAATAGTGTAACAAATTATACTTTTTCAACTTGCATAAAGCTCAGTTCCAATGGTGTCTTTCTACCGAAAATCTTAACCATAACTTCAAGTTTACGCTTTTCTTCATTTATTTTTTCAACAGTTCCATTGAATCCGTTGAAAGGTCCGTCGATCACTTTTATTGTTTCACCAATATTGAAAGGAATCGCGTGGCTGTCGGTGTTAACCGCCAGTTCATCAACTTTACCTAACATTCTGTTGACTTCAGAAATACGCAAAGGCACAGGCTCACCATTTTTGGTTTCACCTAAAAACCCGATTACGCTGGTAATTGATTTGATAATATGTGGAATCTCACCTGTAAGATTGGCTTCGATCATTACATATCCGGGAAAATATACTTTGTCTTTTGTGATCTTTTTTCCATCACGAACCTGAACAACTTTTTCAGTTGGAACAAGAACTTGTGAAATATAATCAGACATTCCAAGACGATTAATTTCAGTCTCGATATAAGCTTTAACCTTGTTTTCCTGACCGCTTACCGCCCTTACGACATACCATTTTTTAACATTAGTTTCAGTCATCACAGTCGAATTACGGATTAATCCAGTTAAAGAAACCTGCGATTGCCTTAGCGAAGATCTCATCTACACCCCAAGTTGCCAAAGCAAAAAGAACAGAGAATACAGCAACGATAATTGTCAGACGCTGCACTTCAGCCCATTCCGGCCAAGTGACATTGGTACGCAATTCTTCGAATGCTTCAGATATATAATTAAAAACCTTCATTATATGTTTTGTATTAGTGGCACGGGCGGAGGGATTCGAACCCCCATCAACGGTTTTGGAGACCGCTATTCTACCCTTGAACTACGCCCGTTTATTAAAAACCAGTAGCCTCCAAGGAAGCTACTGGCTCTAAATATATTCAGTTATAAATTACTCAACAATTTCAGTAACCTGACCTGCACCAACTGTTCTACCACCTTCACGGATAGCGAAACGAAGACCAACTGTCATCGCGATTGGGCTCAACAATGATACGTCGATAGTAAGGTTGTCTCCAGGCATAACCATTTCAACTCCTGTTGGCAAAGTAATAACTCCTGTTACGTCAGTTGTACGAACGTAGAACTGTGGACGGTAGTTATTGTGGAATGGCGTGTGACGGCCACCTTCTTCTTTTTTCAAGATATAAACCTCAGCTTTAAATTTAGCGTGTGGCTTAACTGATCCTGGCTTAATGATAACCATTCCTCTTTTGATATCAGCTTTATCGATACCACGAAGTAGTAGACCTACGTTATCTCCAGCTTCACCACGGTCAAGGATTTTACGGAACATCTCAACACCTGTTACAGTAGAAGTTAGTTTCTCAGCACCCATTCCAATGATTTCAACTGCATCACCTGTATTAGCGATACCTGTTTCGATACGTCCTGTTGCAACAGTTCCACGACCAGTGATCGTAAATACGTCTTCAACCGGCATAAGGAAAGGTTTTGCGATATCACGTACCGGCTCTTCGATCCAGTTGTCAACAGCTTCCATTAGTTCAAGGATTTTAGGAACCCAAGTTGCATCTCCATTTAATCCACCAAGAGCAGATCCCTGGATAACTGGTCCGTTATCTCCATCATATTCGTAGAAGTTCAGAAGGTCTCTGATTTCCATTTCAACAAGTTCCAATAGCTCCTCATCATCAACCATATCCACTTTGTTCATGAATACAACCATTCTTGGAATACCAACCTGGCGTCCTAGAAGGATGTGCTCACGTGTTTGTGGCATTGGTCCGTCTGTAGCAGCTACAACAAGGATAGCACCGTCCATTTGGGCAGCACCAGTAACCATGTTCTTAACGTAATCCGCGTGACCCGGGCAGTCAACGTGTGCGTAGTGACGGTTAGCTGTTTCGTATTCAACGTGTGAAGTATTGATTGTAATACCTCTTTCTTTTTCTTCAGGAGCGTTATCGATCTGGTCGAAAGATTTAGCTTGAGTTTTAGAGAAACCTGCTTCAGACATTACTTTAGTAATAGCTGCAGTAAGCGTAGTTTTTCCGTGATCGACGTGACCAATTGTACCTATATTAAGGTGTGGTTTGCTTCTGTTAAAATTTTCTTTTGCCATTTTAATGTAAATTAAACTTAGTTATATATTTATTTAGTGTCCAAATAATCTAGTTTGAGCCAATGACGGGAATTGAACCCGTGACCTCTTCCTTACCAAGGAAGCACTCTACCCCTGAGCTACACCGGCAGTCTTCCCCGTGGTTATCTTAGACTGGTGAGTTTAAGATAGGTGTTTAGGATTATCTTTTATTATGTCCTCGCGATGCTCGGCAGATTTAATCCTGATGTAATCACTTGCTTGCGCTTGGTGATTTTAAGGGATTGAAACTTGCGATAAGGTTCTACTCCCACTGGATTACCTCGCTTGCGCTCGGTGATCTTGAAGGCGTAGAACTCAATGACGAGCTTTTCTCCCACTGGATTACCTCGCTTGCGCTCGGTGATCCTGTAAGGGTGGACCCTTACTTAATTTTTCTCCCTCATCCGCGCCTGAAAGCGAGCTTTCGGCGCGTCTTCGGGAGAAAAATTAGTGGGGAGAGCAGGATTCGAACCTGCGAAGTTCACACAGCAGATTTACAGTCTGCCCTCGTTGGCCGCTTGAGTATCTCCCCATTATTTCCAATATGTTAAAGAACAAATTCCGGATTTCCGAAACTTCAACCTGAGCCGATAGAGGGACTCGAACCCACGACCTGCTGATTACAAATCAGCTGCTCTAGCCAACTGAGCTACATCGGCATATACAATAAAAAAAGTCCGCTATTTCTAACGGACTGCAAATGTATATCTTTTTGTTTTTTAATCAAAACTATTTTCTCAAAAATATTTATATTAAGCTTTTGCCCTGACTTTCTGTTTTCTCTTCACCAGCAGCCTTTCAAGACACTCAGCAGCCTGATCGGTCGCTTCTTCAAAACTTTTGCATTGCTTCTGCACCATAAAATCGTCACCCGGCACAAACATCCTTATCTCAAACAATTTGTTCGCCTTATCATTTGTCTTTTCAACTTTCAGAAATACGTCCGACGCTACAACCTTATCGTAGTACTTCTCAAGTTTATCCATTCGTTCCTGAATAAAACCTACCAACTTTCTGTCGACGTTGAAATTAACCGCATGCACTTTTACCTTCATAATTTAAAATTTAACTGGTTCTACAAGCGAACTATTGCTTGTTCCGCGGATGCGCATCACCATATACTTTCTTAAATTCAGATAAACTACTGTGTGTATAAACCTGGGTTGATGCCAAACTGGAATGTCCTAATAGTTCTTTTACTGAGTTTAGGTCGGCCCCGTTGTTTAGTAAGTGAGTCGCAAATGTGTGACGTAAAATATGCGGACTCTTCTTTACCTTTTCGGAGACCTGACTAAAGTAATTATTAATCAGCCTGTAGACAAAGGAATCTGTCAGTTTAACACCTTTGTTGCTCAAAAACAAATATTTATCGTCGAACGGCATCTGTAATTGCGAACGCTCTAACAGATATGCTTTTATTTGAAAATCAATTATGGGAAGAACCGGGATCAGGCGTTCTTTGTTGCGTTTTCCGAGGACTTTAATTGTCGATGAACCAACATTAGACAATTCAAGATTTATCAATTCACTTCTCCTAATGCCTGTCGCATAGAATAAATCAATTATCAGCTTGTCGCGAACACCTTCAAATCCGTCGGGATATTGAATTGTATTCAGTACGTTATCAAGCTCTTTTTCCGAAAATGGAATCTGCAGCTTCTTAGGAGTTTTTAATGACTTGTGCTTCAGCAGTGGACTAACATCAACAGCCTTGATTTTCAACAAGAATTTGTAAAAAGCTTTTAGTGAAGATATTTTTCTGTTGATAGAAGTATTTGCCATTCCGGCATCCGACATCGAGACGATCCAGCTCCTGATTTGCCCGTAAGCAACTTCTTCAAGATTTTCCTGGTCGTATGTTTCTTTTAAAAAAGATTCAAAAAAACCGATGTCATCTAGATAAGCACCAACAGTGTGCATCGAATATTTCTTCTCAAGCTCAAGGTAATTTCGGAAAGCTGTCTTATTATCGCGCATAAAAAAACCGTTAGCACCAAAATTATAAAAACTTTGCTCGCTAACGGTTTAATCGCGGAGAAGTTATTACTAACTCTCTAAATTGTCGCGCATATTCTGGATGTAGGCAGCTTTCTGTACTTGTGCTCTCCTAACGATCGACGGTTTTATAAAAGCCTGACGAGATCTTAATTGACGAACAGTTCCTGTTTTATCAAATTTTCTCTTGTAGCGCTTTAAAGCTCTATCTATATTTTCTCCGTCTTTAATTGGTATAATTAACATAATATGACACCTCCTCTCGTTAAGGCTGCAAAAGTACACTATAATTCCGGATTGACAAATAAATTTTTAAATGTAGTTTTTTGGCGTGCCGGCGGATGTGCTTTTTCGGTAAAAAAAACATTGTCTGCGCCGTCAGGCTGTACGCTGCAATCTTTTCGCCACCTAACTGATTCTCAACATGAACTGAGCTGATGGCGAAAAGGATTTCCGCTGCCATCCTTTACGCATATTCCACAAAGAT
>DASVRX010000261.1:0-3708 GCA_036388375.1 Pedobacter sp.
ATATCCGTGTTAGATCATTTGATAATTACAGCAGAAGAGTATTTTTCCTTTGCTGATGAGGGGCTGATATAAGTCCTCTTTATAAGGTTTTGGTATTTAATTGTGCAGTCACCAACTGCACTAATGGGATATTTTGCAATACAAATATTAGAATAGCTGTAAATTAATAAGCACCCAATGTCTTAGCCAAGTGGAAACAGGGATTCAACATAACACACATCGGGGGGAGATGCTAAGGGAAGAAGTTATTAAAGCGCACAATTAACGGTTTTGAAAGCTTCGCAGTTCTTGCAGGTAACGCGTCCAACCCGGCCATCGGGATTTTCAAAGTCGCTCGCCGTAATCCTTATTTATGGCTGAAGCTTCACGGACTACGCACTAAGAGAAGCAGAAAAGGAATTGAAAAGAACCCGGTCCAATTGGAAAAGGCTTCAATTGTCGAAATGATCAGGCGGTTCAACCGATTAATTAATCTGGTTCGGACTTATGACTTATTTTTAATTCGTACATCAAAAATGAAGTCTTTAGAATCTACGACTTTAACTGCAGAGAACTTATCAGCTGCGGGATTTATCAGAAAGTTATATTCTTCTGGAACAATAGCTGATGGTATTCGGATTCCCAACACACCGGAGTCCTTGAAAAAATCAGACCCAAAATCTTTTGTGGATTGCGGGCTTGGAGCATCTTTCCAATTCTCCGGTAAGTTCTTTATTTCAATCGTTACAAATTCTTTTTCAGGAATGTTGTACACTGTGAAATGTAAAGCCCTTGGCATTTGATCCAATTCTACATTTGAAGCGTACTCTAAAATGGCCAAGGACCTGTTTTCTGAGGTATAAATACACGGTGTACCAATATTGTTCCATCGCCCTCCATAAAGTTTTGCTCCGGTACCTTCAAGGTCGTTCCTGTATTTACTCTTTGATAATCGATAGACCAACATAATCAGGAGTATACCCCATGTTCTATTCGGCCAATAACATTTTTCACCTCGTCAATCCCAAAAATAGTATCCATAAGGTCAAGAGGAACACGGCCGCCCAATGCCTTATTACTGGTCAGCATCCACTTGTTGAAGTTTTCTTCATCTTCAAAAACCTCATAACCAAATTTATAAACATCAGTAAGGGCTATGAACTTCTCACTTATAGACGGGCTAAAAGTTTCTTGTGCATGTTTCTTGTGTAAGGTGGTTTTTGTTGTTCCCAATACATGTGATAAGTGGTCGAAATCGATATTGATGAATTTCTTGAAAAGAAGCAGACTCTCCTTTGTTATACCTGCTCTAACCGTGGATATCTTATCAAAGTTAGTGTCATAATGAAATGACCAGGTTCGGTTAAGCTCCATTGTGTTTTTTATCGTATTACGCCTGTGTTCTCCTTTTCCCGTAAGCGCTCTCGTTGCCATAGTGTTTTTTCTTACTAAGATAAGTAAAAAAAATTATTTTTTGTTTTAAGGCATATATTTTGGAGGATTGTATGATGAAGGCGAATAACAGATTTCAAGATGAACGAGTAAGTATCTTGAATCTATTACGAAGATGACTTGTTCGTACGATATCTTATTTACTTGTCAGAGGAGTTGCCGGACAAGGATGATTTCGAGCCTTTTTCATCGCTTTTTAATCGTTTTCAATATTGAATTTCGCAATCAGCGATTGCCAAATTCGATTAGTATAGCACAGATCAAATTTTGAAAAGTATTCTAGGCCTCGCCTCCTTTCTTTTATAGAACGGAACATACTTTTAAGAAGAAGTCGGAACATCCATTTCACCACCCACGCAAAGTTAGCCACGCCGGATAATGAGTAAAGGCTATACCGAGCGGGCAGGGTTGTCATTATTTTCAATGGCTTGCCTCGGCCTTGACACATTATCCGGCTATCCGCTTTTGGCTGCTTAAGCGGTAAAATGACTGATTGTATTCAATTCGTTTATTAACTTGAAGCCAGCCTCATTTTCAATAACTGCATATCCTCACCAACTTTACTATCCAAAATCTTTGCATAATGTTGTGTAGTGCGTATATTGGTATGTCCGAGCATTTTGCTTACACTTTCAATAGATACCCCATTAGCCAGGGTAATTGTAGTGGCAAAAGTGTGACGGGCAATATGAAAGGTTAGTTCTTTTTCAATGTTGCATACGTCCGCAATTTCTTTTAAATAGCTATTCATTTTCTGATTAGACAGGACAGGCAGTAGTTTGCCAAGATCAGTGCACTCCGGGTGATTTTCATATTTTTGCATTAGTTGTAATGCAGTTGGTAGTAGTGGTATCCTTGATGCGGTATCTGTCTTTTGTCTGGAAGTAAAAATCCATTTCTGCCCGTCAAGACCAATCGAAATTTCTTCCCTTTTCAATTTTTTAACATCGGCATAAGCCAGCCCGGTATAGCAGCTAAAAAGGAAAATATCCCGTACCTGGGTTAAACGCACATTGACAAATTGTTTATCAGCGATCTGTTGTAAATCCTCCTTTGTCAGATATTCCCTGATCACTTCTTTCACTTTAGGTTTATACTTAATAAAAGGGTCTTTGTCAAGCCAGCCATTGGCAATACAGATCAGGATGATCTTTTTAAAGTTCTTCAGATACTTAACTGTAGAATTGTTATTGCAGTTTCTTTCGGAACGCAGGTAAAAATCATAAGACATGATAAACTCATGATTAATTCCCTGGATATTGATATCATTAACCTTGTATTTCCATTGAAGAAAATCTATAGTGTGCTTTAAACTTGTTTGGTAACGGTCAAGTGTTCCTTGGGCATATTCCCTTCCGATCAACGCTTTTACCTGCCTGTTATGTTCCTCAAAGATAGGAACCAGCATTTTTCCCTTTTCAGGCTCATCCTTTTTTAATAATATGTTCTTCAGACCTGCTGCCGTTAAAGGCAGTTTCTTTTCGATCATATTCCGGTGCGCCTCATAGACCTGATGTTCCAGAGTTTTCAGATAGCTATTTAAAGCACGTACCTCTTCCCCCGAACCGCCTAATTTCTGTCCGTTTGCGTTCCATTTGTCAGGATTGATATAGCGTTTAGAGGAGATATCAGCCCGTTCTCCATCAATTGTAATCCGCAGGTATACCGGAGCTGTCCCATTGGCAATCATTTTTGTTTTCTTCACGTAGAAGAGCAGTCCAAATGTCTTGTTCATCGCATTAATGCTTTAAGTGAATAAAATTAGTTTATTTCATAGCTGCCATCAAGATGTTCAATGACTGAACGTGTTGATAAACAGTAACTTATAAGCTTTCTGGTGCCCTGTTACCCTATTGATCCTCATAGGGCACCAGCAGGGCACCAGAAGTATGCGATTATTTGGTTTATTTTGGGTAGGACTTCAAACAAAAAACGCCTTAAACAATGCATTTAAGGCGTTTTGGTATTCTTTAAAATATAACTGGCGGAGAGCTAGGGATTCGAACCCCAGGAACCTGTTACAGTTCAACAGTTTTCAAGACTGCCGCAATCGACCACTCTGCCAGCTCTCCGGGGTCAAAAGTACAAACTCCCCGTAAATCTGCAAGAATGAATGTTGAAATATTTAATTAATGGCCTTAGTAGTTTGAATTACAGGCTTATAGTTTTGCTTTAGCCGTTTTTGCTCAGCTTTTCTTGCGCCGGTTCGTCCCTAAATGTGTTAAATTTAGGCTTAACAATCTTGATACTGCGTTTAGAAAGGTCAATGCTGGCGTT
>DASVRX010000262.1:0-5322 GCA_036388375.1 Pedobacter sp.
GCTTCCACAGGCAATAGTTCGTTTAAATTAGAATTATACACCGCAGAATAAACTTCCATCCTTCTGGCATCAATCATGGGGCAAAACAGTTTCGATTCCGAAGTATCAATCATTCGATAACCATAAGCCATCGCCTCCAATGTATTTATCGCGATAAGCGGAATGTCCAGACCATAACACAGCCCCTTTGCGGTAGAAACGCCTATGCGCAAACCGGTATAAGAACCCGGTCCCATACTCACCGCCACGGCATCCAAATCAGGCATTGTCTTGCCTGCTGAAAGCATAACTTCTTCAATAAACAAGGTTAGATTACTTGCATGTGCATTTCGTTCGTTTACTTCTTTAAGCGAAATAGTTTCGCCATTAAAAGATAGAGCCACAGAACAAGACGTTGTTGAAGTTTCTAATTGAAGTATAAGTGCCATCGAGAAACAAAGATGCGAATAAAAGTAAAAATCAAGGAACGGGATCATGCCCGTGGCTTCCCCATGGATGACAGCGTGATATACGTTTGGCAGTCAGCCATAAACCCTTAAACGGCCCGTACTTTTTAATCGCCTCCAAGCCGTAATTAGAGCAGGTTGGTGTATACCGGCACGAGCCGCCAAAAAGCGGCGATATCAAATATTGATACAGCTTTATCAATAACAAAAATACAAAGCTGATTGGCTTCAAAATTAACTTACTCATTTGCATACGATTCTGTAAGTTTCTTAATAGCCTGCTTTAATTTCTTATCAACAAACTGATATTCAGGAATTTCTTTACCGATATAATGAATGCTGATAAGAAGCTGAAGTTGATTTTCTTTGAGGAACGAATAGAGTAATTCTTCCTTGTTCAAGCGGTAAGCTTCTCGTACCCTGCGTTTAATCAGATTGCGATCTACCGCTCGTTTAAACTTTCGCTTTGAAACGGCAATAACCACTTGCGATGGCGTATCAACCGTTAAAGCCTGGGGCAAAGAAACTACCCTGAAAGGATAAACTAAAAAAGAAGAACCTTTATGAAAAAGCTCATCTAAAAGCTTTTTACTACATAATCGTTCTTCTTTCCTGAATGTATACATCTTGATTGCTTAAACCTTTATCGCAGAATGATCTGCAGATTCCGTTAAACGGAAAGGACTGCAATCAAATTATGCTTTGTGGCGCTGCTCGCTGGAAACGCTTAATTTTCTTCTGCCTTTAGCTCTTCTCGCAGCTAAAACTCTTCTGCCGTTAGCAGTACTCATACGCTCTCTAAATCCGTGCTTATTTCTTCTTTTTCTTTGAGAAGGCTGGAATGTTCTTTTCATGACTTATATAAAACTAATGTAGCTCTTAAAACAAGAGTGCAAATATAGGATGATTTTTTCTTATATCAAATTGGTTTTTGATTATAAATTTCACACAAATGGGCGCAGAGACATTCGGTTACTTGCGCGCTTTGCGTTGTTTATTTTTCCCTGCTTTGCGTGAAAATTCTGTTAAGTTTCACGCAAAGGGCGCAAAGATTTAGGCGCAGAGATCGCTAAGATACTTTAGAAGAAAGAATATTTTGAAAACCTAAGTCCTTCTTCCTAGCTCCTGTAGCCCCGTGTTCCATTCATACGCCTACCCTCGGCACAGAACCACAGCACGGCCTTAAGCTCCGGCCGGTATCATTTCACCCGGGTTTAAATTTGAAGTTTAGACCATTGTGGATCGAAAACAAGCAATTCAATAGCTTTTCTTCATTTATCATTATCCCCCATACCCAATCAAAAATTATTAAATTTGCCACGTGCAGCAAGCTTCGCAACTTACAGAATTTGGCAAAATCTTTATCTTTCTCATTATGGGAATTGTGTTGGTGTGCGGTACCTTGTTTCTTTCAAAGCTGCTTTCTATCAATAAACCAACACCATTAAAGCTCAGTTCGTACGAGTGCGGCGAAGAACCAACCGGCAACTCCTGGCTTCAATTTAATACAAGGTTTTATGTTATCGCCTTAATCTTTCTCTTGTTCGATGTCGAAATGGTTTTCATTTTTCCATGGACGACCGTATTCGCTCAAAAAGCGCTAATACTTGCCGACCCAAGATGGGGCTGGCTTACGCTAATAGAAATGTTCATTTTTGTTGGAATATTACTGATTGGCCTAGTGTATGTGTGGCGAAAAGGTGATCTGGATTGGATTCGACCACACCAAAAATTACCGGTAGTTGAAAATGCCATACCCTTATCTGTTTACGAAATTATAAATAATGAGACATATAAAGTAAAACCACTTTCTTTAAAAACATTAGAAGAATCAGTTGTTGAAGTTTCTGGCGCCGGTACAACTGCTGTTCCTAAACCCGCTTTTAAACCAACTTTCAGAAAACCACCACAATCATGAGTTTAGAAAGAATGTCGCAAGATGGCGGAATCATCATCACCAAAGTGGACGATCTTTTAAACTGGGCTCGCTTATCGTCGCTTTGGCCCATGAGCTTTGGCATTGCCTGCTGCGCTATCGAAATGATGGGTTCTTACGCTTCAACCTTCGATTTTGATCGTTTGGGTGTTTTTCCCCGCCCTTCACCAAGGCAATCAGACGTAATTATTATTGCGGGCACCGTGACGTTCAAAATGGCCGAAAGGATTAAACGCCTTTACGAACAAATGCCAGAACCGAAATATGTAATCTCGATGGGTTCATGTTCAAATTGCGGCGGGCCGTATTGGCAGCACGGTTATCATGTAGTAAAAGGCGTAGATCGCATTATACCTGTGGATGTATATGTACAAGGTTGCCCACCGCGGCCCGAAGCACTTATTGGCGCGATACTCGAATTACAAAAGAAAATAAAGGAAGAAAGTTTGTTAACATCAAAATAAACGTGAGTCCGAATCGACTCAATTTATATATGATAAAACATCACAAACCAATATGAAAATTAACGGGAACTCATATCTAATATCTAACATCTCAGATCTTTTCTAATGAAAGCATTTTATGGTGACTTACGCGTAGGAATACTTGGAGGCGGACAGCTTGGGAGGATGCTTATTCAGCAGGCGATAAATTACAATACCAACATTAAGGTTCTTGATCCGGACATTAACGCTCCCTGCAAAAACCTTTGCGATACATTTGTAACAGGCTCGCTAACAGATTTTGACTCGGTATATAAATTCGGCAAGCAAACTGATTTGCTTACTATAGAAATTGAGAAAGTCAATGTTGAAGCTCTTCAGCAATTAGAAGATGAAGGCGTATTGGTTTATCCTCAATCGCGGATCATCAGATTGATTCAAGATAAAGGCTTGCAAAAAGAGTTCTTTAAACAAAACGAAATCCCCACAGCTCCATTCCAACTCATTGCGTCGAAAGAAGCATTACAAGCTTCTGAAATTGAATTCCCATATATACAAAAACTACGTAAGGATGGATATGATGGCCGTGGCGTATATAAAGTAAAATCGAAATCGGATCTGGAAGGCGCCTTTGATGCTCCCAGTATTGTAGAAGAATGGGTTGATTTTGAAAAGGAAATAGCTGTAATTGTCGCCCGGAATGAAGATGGGGAGGTAAAAACCTTCCCTTGCGTTGAAATGGAATTTAATCCTGATGCAAATCTTGTAGAATTTCTCATCTCGCCATCAACCCTGCCTGTTGAGTTACTCAAAGAAGCAGATCAATTAGCAATTCAAATCGCGGAAGCTTTAAAAATTACAGGTGTACTGGCAGTAGAAATGTTCCTCACGAAAGACGGAAAAATTTTAGTAAACGAACTTGCACCTCGTCCGCATAATAGCGGGCATCACAGTATTGAAGGAAATCTGACTTCTCAATTCGAGCAACATCTTCGGGCTATTTTTAATTTGCCTCTCGGAGAGACTACTGCCGTTGGAAACGCTGTAATGATTAATTTGCTGGGTGAGCCCGGATACGAAGGACTTGCAGAATATGAAGGCATAGAAGATATATTAAAGGAAACAGGAGTTCACCTGCATTTATATGGAAAGCAATTCACGAAGCCTTACCGTAAAATGGGTCATATCACAATTGTTAATGCCGACCGAGAACTGGCTATCGCGAAAGCGAGACAAATACAGAAAACGATTAAGGTAAAGATTTGAGTAAATTCGAAAGTAAAAATTCAAAAGTCAAAAAGTTTAGAAACGAAACCACACACGCAGCATGAAAGTAGGCATAATAATGGGCAGCAAATCAGATTTACCTGTTATGCAGGATGCTGCAGATATACTTAAAGAATTAGGTGTTGACTATGAAATAACGGTGGTATCAGCCCATCGAACTCCCGAAAGGATGTTTAACTATGCGAAGACCGCATCAGAGCGTGGATTAAAGGTGATTATTGCTGGTGCAGGTGGTGCTGCTCACCTTCCGGGAATGGTTGCGTCCATAACTCATCTTCCTGTTATTGGCGTACCTGTCAAATCATCAAATTCGATAGACGGTTGGGATTCCATTTTGTCCATTTTGCAAATGCCCAACGGCATTCCGGTGGCTACCGTAGCATTAAACGCTGCAAAAAATGCGGGCATTTTGGCTGCACAGATTTTAAGTACTTGTAATGAAAATCTTACCGAGCGTCTGAAAGCTTACAAAGAAGATTTAAAAAACAAAGTAGAGGCAACCGCAAGAGAAATGGAGAGCCTGTAACCGGTATTCAGGGTTCACTGGCTACGTTAAAAAAATCAAAACCATTATACCGTTATTCAAGCAGCTTACGTTATTGGGGTTGTTTTCCACATGTGTTAATTACTCCTGTGGACTAACCGCTTGTTAATCTGTTAATTTCGCACAGACTTTAAATTATGCTCAACAAAACTGCCCGGATAATAATTATACTCCTGTTCTTTTCCCTTGCTTCACAGGCTCAACAAACCGAATGGTACAGGTTAAATCAAGCTTATAAATCTGGAATTGAGCTTTTAGGCAAAGGCAAGTATGTCGCCGCAAGCGAACAATTCAGCAAGGTTGAGCAATCGAACACGGCTCCTTCAACCCAACCTGCGGATAACCGGCAGGTATCTTTGCTAAAAGAAAATGCTCAATTTTATCAGGCAGTTTGCGCCCTAAAGTTGGGAAATCAAAATGCGGAAGGCTTATTTTTTAAATTTATCAGAGAGTATCCGGCGAGTGCCAATACTAAATCCGCTTATTTTTATGTTGGAAGTTCCTATTTCGAGAACAAAAATTACGAAAAAGCAATCGAATGGTACAAACAGATCGATGCTAACAGTTTAACATCTAAAGAAAGTGACGAATACCGATTTAAATTAGCTTACTCCTATTTTGCTACTAAACAATATTCAGACGCTGAACCAATATTTGCGAAACTTA
>DASVRX010000263.1:0-4119 GCA_036388375.1 Pedobacter sp.
ATCATACCAAAGCCAAGTGTAATTAATAATAAACTGATAATAACAACTGATACCTTTTTCAAGGTATCGACCAACATAAATTTTTTGGTAACTTTGCTATCAACCTCGTATTGAGATAGTAACAACTCTAAATTATCGGCCAACTCAAACCGGGATGCATCAATTTTATCCAGCTGTTCGAACTCCTTTAAACTTTCTGCCGAAAATTCTACCCTGTTTACAGCCTGGTTGAACTTCGATTTTATCTGAGTTACAGCGGCGCTGTCGAGGTTACTGCTTTCCAGTAATTCAAGCAACTCATCAAGCTTTTGATCGATAGAAATTTTAGCCTGATCCAGTACTCTGAACTTGTCAATTTCTTCGTCGATCGACTTTCGTTTTTCCAAGGTTTAGTTTTTATCGTATCTTCCCCACAAATGCATTCAAATCAATTTTAGAATGAGAAAAGTTTCTGTAATTACTGTAAACTTCAATCAGCCATTTGTAACCGAAGATTTACTTAAATCACTCTCATCAAAAAATCAATACCCCTCAACAGAAATTATTGTAGTAGATAATGGAAGTACAATAGATCCTGTTCCAGGGTGGCGCATTAAATACCCACACGTTTTTTTTATACGGTCGGATGTTAATTTAGGTTTTGCCGGCGGTAATAACCTGGGCATAGAAAAAGCCGCAGGAGATTATCTTTTTTTAATTAATAACGACACCGAAGTAACTGAAGGTTTGATTGATAAGCTTGTTGCTGTTCTCGACGCCGAACCCACTGTTGCGATGATTTCACCGAAGATCAGATTTTTTTCAGACCCTGATACCTTGCAATACGTTGGTTTCACCCCGATGAATTATTACACGGCCAGAAATGCCTGTGTTGGTTATCTTGAAAAAGACACCAACCAATATGATGATCTAACCGGACCGACGGGCTTTATTCATGGCGCTGCCATGATGATTAGAAAAGAGGCTATTGAGAAAGCAGGGTTAATGCCTGAAACGTTTTTTTTGTATTACGAAGAAATGGATTGGTGCGAACGTTTCCGTCAGGCTGGATATTCCATTTGGGTAGAACCGAAAGCATTGATCTATCACAAAGAATCAATTTCCGTGGGGAAGAACAGTCCGTTAAAAGAATTCTTCATGACCCGTAACCGGATTCTTTTTATTCGACGAAACGCTTCTACTTTGGCAAAACTGTGTTTTTATCTTCACTTTGGTTTTCTGGTAACTCCACGC
The DNA here is from genome assembly GCA_036388375.1 of Pedobacter sp. Lineage (GTDB taxonomy): Bacteria > Bacteroidota > Bacteroidia > Sphingobacteriales > Sphingobacteriaceae > Paradesertivirga. The sequence goes on from DASVRX010000263.1 coordinate 1,234, forward strand.
AATGTTATTAAGTATACAATCGGCGGAAGAACAGACCTGGTTGCTCAACTATTTAGAGCAATTTGGTGGAATATTACACATAAAAAAGATAGCAAAGACCTTGGCTACCCTGTAAAATAATTCATGACAATTTTCTTTTGGATCTCCATTTTTATAATCGTTTATACTTTTTTGGGGTATGGAATTTTGTTGTTTTTAATGATTCACATCAGGCGGTTGGTAAAGGGCAAACGAATCATACCCAATCCTGCCGAAGAAGAGCTTCCAACTTGCACGTTAGTTGTGGCAGCATATAATGAAGACGGTTTTATCTCTGAAAAAATAGCCAATACACTAGCCTTGAATTATCCTAAACACAAACTTAAACTGCTTTTTGTGACAGATGGATCAAGCGATAAAACACCGGAGATAATCTCACAGTTTCCTGAAATCACTTTGCTTCATCAGCCCGAGCGCAACGGTAAAATAGCAGCAGTTCACCGCGCAGTTGAACAGGTCGATACAGAAATTATTGTTTTCACAGATGCAAATACGTTTCTAAACGATGATGCTTTACTGTGCATTTGCAGGCACTACGCAGACAATAATGTGGGAGCCGTTGCCGGCGAAAAGAGAGTATTTATTGATAAACAAGCCGACGCCAGCGCCGCAGGTGAAGGTTTTTATTGGAAATATGAGTCAAAACTTAAAAAATGGGATTCTGAACTTTATTCAGTTGTAGGCGCGGCAGGCGAATTGTTTAGTGTGAGGAAGGAGTTATACCAACCGGTCAGTCCGGATAGTATCTTAGATGACTTCATGATCTCCATGCGAATCGCGGAGCAAGGCTATCGTATTATTTACGAACCTGAAGCTTATGCTACAGAGACAGCTTCTGAAAATGTTACCGAGGAGTTGAAGCGGAAAGTGCGCATAGCAGCCGGAGGAATTCAATCGGTAATCTGGCTTAGCAGCCTTTTAAACATTTTTAAATATGGCGTATTGAGCTTTCAATACATCAGTCATCGCGTTTTACGCTGGACTTTAACTCCGTTTTTAATCCTTTTGGTTTTTGCACTTAACATTATCCTCGCTGTACAAACTAATCATATCCTATATCAGGGAATGCTTGCAGCTCAGTTGCTGTTTTACATTCTTGCCGGATTAGGATACCTTTTAGAGACGAAGCATTTACGCATTAAGATCTTGTTTATACCTTATTATTTTTGTGTGATGAATTACGCTGTGCTTGCAGGCATGGTTCGCTACTTCAGGAATGAACAAAGCTCCTCCTGGGAAAAGTCGAAGAGGAAGTGAGTATAGCTATTGACATTTAAGAGAAAATGAAATATATAGTACTAATCTCCATACTTCTATCTAATTCATTTTTAAAAGTGAAAGATTTGATTCCGCTTGGAACTAATACTTCTTTTAAGAATCAAAACTGTGTCGGACAGCAAAGTCATTCTGTAGTGTTGAATCAATTCATGAAGGCAGAAACTGTCCTTATGAAGCATAGGAAAATACAACAAAAAGATCGAATCAAATCGGATCCCTTGACGGAGAATGAAAACAAATTAAACATCCTGAAGAAAAAAGTTCCTGACATGATAACTAATGCATCTTGTTATAAAGAGAATTTAGTTATGTTTCTTCTAGACAAAAAAACACATAAAGACACATCATTTGACTATGATGTGCTTATAGTTTTGTACCACTTATGTATCGATGATTATTCTGATATTATTGAACAGGTATATCAGCTGTACCAAGAAAAGAAAGTTAGCATTCAAACCCTATCATTGACCGTAGATCAGGATATTACATTGTGTAATCAAGTGGTAGCTGAATATCAAAATCCGAAGTTAAGGGGTATTTTGGTTAAGATTGCGTCAGACAAAGAATTGCAAAAATCTAACAAAGGGATATATTTGAAGAAAAGAATTAACACAATTTTAAGCGGTGGAGCGTGGAGAGAAGAAGCACAGGCAATGATGAAGATCCAGCCTCCACTTATTAGACATTCAGACTGTTTGCCAAGTGGCAGAATTAAACATTAGATTTCCGCATCTGACTTACTTTAAAACTTGGCCGACACATAGTGAATGAGATACATTAGAGAAACAGGCGATTATAAAGGAATTAAGCTATTAGTGATAGGCGGCTCGGCGGGCAGCATAGAAGTAATTATTAAGATCCTAGAAAAACTCAATAACAACTTAGCCATTGCCATCTTAATTATTATTCATCGAAAAAAAACCTCTGATGCCAGCCTGACTCAACTTTTTAATAATAGGTCGACAATATTGGTTACTGAAGCAGATGAAAAGGAGCCCATTGTACCGGGAAGAATCTACCTCGCTCCTGCTGATTATCATTTGCTTATCGAAAACGATTACACAATTTCTCTTGATACATCAGAAAAGGTTCAATTCTCAAGACCAAGTATAGATGTCACTTTTGAATCGGCCGCTGATGTATATGGCGAGTCGCTTGCAGCTTTGCTATTATCCGGTGCAAATTCGGATGGTGCTCAGGGACTTTTAACCATCGCCAATAGCGGCGGCATTACCATTGTTCAGAATCCGGCTTCCGCAGAAGTAGATTTTATGCCGAAAGCAGCAATCTTTAAAACTGTGGTTGATTACATTATCGAAACCAACGATCTTCCGGGATTAGTAAACGACATGTCGGCAGCTCAGCTTTCTGAGTAAACGCTTAACACCTGTTCGCGCAAGTTATATCTCGAAGCCATTACCTCGCCATAAGCACCTGCCGTTCTGATCGCAATAAAATCACCGCGCTGAGATTCAGGCATTTCCACTTCCTTTCCAAAGCAATCGGTTGATTCGCAGATCGGGCCAACCATGTCGTATTTCATCGGCTCAGCACCAGGATCGGCTGTTC